>CAYGNP010000054.1:0-1022 GCA_964351365.1 uncultured Micavibrio sp. | reverse complement strand
TCTCTTATCCCATTTTTTTCAGGCTGACTTGCAGACCGAAAGGCATCCAGATTTATAGGCTCTGCCTGAACGCTTGTTTGAAGTGAGGCCGATACGGCCAAACTTGTAAAAATATCTTTTAAGAATTTCATCATAAAAATTTGTGGTTTTATAACCTTGCCATGGCTAACGCTCTCATAACTGCTGCCTCAACAGCTTGCGCGTTTCCCGCATCCACAGGCGGGCATTCCCCAACAAAAACAGAAGTGCCATCACTTCTTTGAACGAATTCTGTTTGGAGCGTTGATATAGGAGTATAGTCTGGCTTTAGGTCCCTATTTTCACTAACAGATATAGCGCAAACTTTCACGCCAAGATCATTTGTTAAGGATTCTGACTGCTTACTGAGCGAGTCTCTTGCATGTGACGTGCTTGGCATATAGTCACCAATTAACAAAACAAGGCGGTTTTCCGTGAAAATACCTAATTCATGGTCTCCTTGAAAAATTTTACGCGCTTCATCTAGTGCAGGCTCTATACTAGTCCCTCCGTCTAAAGAAACACCATTTTCCAGTTCGACAAATGATCCTGAAGGAGCATATACAACATTCCTACCCTCAAAATTATCAATAAAATTAAGCGCGGATTCTTTGCTATTGATTAAGTATGTGTCACCCACGTAAGGAGAACCAGAGAATGAAACAACTGTTATCGCCCTACTGTCACCCTGTGAATAATCTTCCAAAGAGGTGTCTGAAAGAAAATATGTTTTTAGGCCTTCTTTAGCTTTCTCCAGTTCAGTTTCTGTCATTGATGGAGAAACATCTAACAAAAGCACCACATGCATAGCCACAGAAGGCAAAACAACACTGGCATCTTCTGATAATTCGCTAGAAGATACTTCAGGCCCAGGCACGCCGCCGATCATAGGAAGCTTAAAATTATCTGAACTTGCGGGATTAGAAACTAGGGCAAAAACACTAAATACAGCTGGAAATAATTGGTTACGCATAAACTTTCTCCTCAGATGCAATCATAAAACA
>CAYGNP010000053.1:0-1124 GCA_964351365.1 uncultured Micavibrio sp. | reverse complement strand
ATTGCAATAACAACTGTTGTTGACGCAAATTATTCGACAACATTGTTAAATCACCTTGATACCCAATATCAACAACAGCATTTTGTGCAGACATTGACTTAACCGTCAGCGACGAAATGCCCCGTGTTTGTTCAATATTTCGTTTAAGTGCAACCCAATCACGCATCGAAGAAAAACTTAACTGCGCAGAAATAAACTCTGCAGGACCAGTCATAGTGTCAATTTTCGCGGGCGCAGGTTTTTTAGCTTTTTGTGTATTACCATTCGCCATCAACGGCTCTAACGCGATTTGAGATTGGCTTGCCACACGCGAAAATAACGCATCTGGCATTTCACCAGCATAGATTGGCACCATCATCTGACGTTGAAATAGTGGACCTGATGGTTTTGCTTCATAAATTTTAACTTGGACAGCTGGCGCACCATCTGAAAAGGCTTGCGGATTGCTGGCAACCATATACGCCTTATCCGCATCATATCGATCAATAATAGTTGATAATTTGGTATAATCATATGAAAGCGCATCACTATCCCCGATCGCGGATTGGTCTTGCGCATCACCAGCCGGAACGATTAATCTCATGTTATTTTGCGCTAAGTTAATCCACGCGTCACGATACGGGCCGTTTACCCAAATAAAATTCTGCCCATCTTTTTGGATTACAGGAAATATTAACGATTTCGATGGTGAACTCTGGATAGGCGCGTTTGAGTAGGATGCTAATTTGGGCTGTATTACCCCTTTAAAACTATGCGGACGAAAGGCGATTTTATAAGTACCGCTATATCGAACAGAAGAAAGTTTTTCATTCGTTACTTCGAAATCTTGCACAAGGTTTGATATTTCAGACAGGCTAGGCGTTTCAAATTCTTTCAATTGTTCGGCATCTAAAAAACGTGCCGCCAATGTTTCGTATGCTTTGACTTGCGCCACTTCAAAGGCTTGCTCACGCGCTTCAACCGCATTATCGGCTGTTACGTCAATACGTACATCTTCGACTACGAATGACTTGTCTTGCGCATCGGCAGACCCGATAAACCCAACGCCAGCACAAAAAATTGTCAAGATAACAAGATAAAAGACTGTACGAGCGCGATTCAAATGCTTATAAAATTCATTGTCA
>CAYGNP010000052.1:0-1338 GCA_964351365.1 uncultured Micavibrio sp. | reverse complement strand
CCGCCCAGTTGCTGTGATCACGGCTTAATAAATACTCCATCAAATCCGCTATCGTACCCTTGTCATCCCCAAGCACTTCCTTCGCAAAATTCTGGATCGTCACCTGATCCAAATCATTCGGCGTCTCTCCGTTGGTGATGGTGTCATAGTTTTCATCAGGCTGAGTCCAGTTATATCGAATTGTATTATCATAAAAGTTTTGATAACCGTCAGCCAACTCACCACTTGCTGTCCCTCCCAAAAGAGCCTTATAAGCATCATCTGGATTATTAGGGTCATACTTATGAGCTACAATGTTATCAACAAGACTAGAGCCGCCAAAAGGAACATTATAGGTTCTGGCTAAAGCCCCAGGATTGCCTACATATTCCTTATAGCCTGCTGTTGTAACAATATTGTCAAATATCAGAGAGTGGTTACCCAATTGCTGCCCTGTTTCGCTCGGCCCAGGACTATCATGACTGCCTACAGAATCGCCAAAAGCATTACCGCCAAGAACAGCAAAGCCAGAGTTATTATCCAAAAAGATATTATTCTCTATGAACGCACCACCTCTAAACTGCGCACCTACGGAAGCTGCACGTGAAGACACGCTGTCCCTAAAAGTTAGATCTCTGTTACCCCATGACAAATAAAAATTATGGCTGTAAATACTTGGGGGCTGAAGCGTTGGGTCTGTTAAATAGCCGATCTGCCAACCGGACATATCAGCCACAACCTCCTCAATAAGAAGTCCGTCTACACCTGCTGAAAATATTCCGCTTACGCGATCATTCATACCGCCATCAACATTCCATCCTTGTGAACTAAAAGCTGATTCCTCATGCACATTATCAAAGACTGATCTTCGAACGGTGATATCATTAATACCATAGTTAACCATTGATAATTCACCGTTAAACTTCATCCCTTCATATATAAAACTACTTTGTTCTACTGTGCCATTATCTGACCCAAGCATTTGAAGGCCGTCTTGTATATTAAGCCCGCTTATTACGATATTCTCAGAACTCTCTTGATATGCTTTTTGATGTCCATGGATGATTGGCGCGTCACCCTCACCATAGGAGCTTATGAAAATTGGATTTAGCTCTGATTCACCTTCAGCGCCCCGCTGGATAAGTCTAGAATAATCGTTCCAGAGAGCCCCAAGATCATACTCACCACCCTTTTCAAAAAGTAACCAATGTGATGTTTCTCCTGCATTATCTGCTGCCCCTTTGTTACTTGTAAGCTGATTCCATAAAACCATCCCCTCATTCAAGGTCATCGCTGTTTCGGGGGTCAGGCCATCTGCGCCGGCCGTGCCGTTTGCGCTCACATATACCTTGCGGTGGT
>CAYGNP010000051.1:0-1396 GCA_964351365.1 uncultured Micavibrio sp. | reverse complement strand
TCGTCCCCAAAGATCAAAATGACCTTATCCTTGCCACAGGAAACGCAGGCGGCATTACGGTGTTCATAAAAGGTAAAAAAGTAAAAGCTTTGGGCAATAGCGCAGAAGTAAGGCGCGATATTAAGCTTGATCCAGAAAATTTTCAGAAAGAATAATTTTTTAATAATCCTGAATAACGACGCTCGTTTTTGTAACGGTTGTCATCTTGTCATCCACCATTAATACAAACTGGACAATAGTGCCTTGAGCAATATTTTCGGCCATTTGGGGTTCTATGGGAATGCCTAGGTTTTGCATTTCGCCATCTTCATAAACGATCATAAATGCATTTTCGATCTTATTAAACTCCACCCAAGAAATCTCTGATATAAATGCCTGACCATGCAAAATAACAATATCACCATGCACATTCGATAGGATGCTACACCGCATCACCTGATTTAAAGGCGTTTGAATCATAAAAGAAGTTTATCTTTAAATTTATTAAAATCAACCAACCATAGGCTGAGGGTGAGGGGCATGAGTGAAATTTGCAGGTGTAGAGGCACTATCTAACTTCATCGCGCCTGCCGTAACATTCAAACCATCTGCACTTGCCGTTTGTATAAATCCAGCATCACCACCACCTATTGTGAGAGGGCCATTGAGTTCTAAAGACGCACTCTGCTGTTGCGCTGAGAATTCTCTGGCAAAATTCTCTTCAAGATATTTTTCAAAATTGGATCGATATATTTGCGACCCTTCTGGGGTCGTGTATACTTCCATTTCCGCTTCAGCTTGACCTTGAACCTTGTCCTTAAAATCTTTTAACTGTTCTCTTTCTTCTTTATCAAGCTTAGAAACGTCTCCGTGGACTCTAACATCAGAAGATTGCCCATAAGCCAAACCAGAAGCATCAGCATAAACAGTAAACTTTTCACTACCTATTCTAATAGTTTCATGTTCGAAACCCGCTTGTCCTCTTTCATCTAAAAATTCAATAGATTCTGTGTGCATATATGTTGCAAGTCTGCCTTCTTCAAATTGTGCTAAAGGCGTCTGTTCCATCATAAAATTTAATGCTTGCTCTGCTTGGCTATATTCATAAACACCTGATATGGATTTAATCATTTTTAATTGATGATCGCCTAAACCCGCCTGATGAAGAGACGTTTTAAGTTGGGCTCCAACCTCACCAGTTACTTGATCAATAATTGTATTTGCGACAAATCCAGCCATGTTCTATATAATATCTTTCAATGTGTAATATTTTATTAATTTACATATTATTTTAACTTATTTAATTCATTAATAGCAAACTTTAACAAAATGGACCATAACAGCATCAGACCGTGGCGAAGCATTGATCGCCGTAAAAGCCGTAAAATATGGGTCGGTGACGTCCCTGTTGGAGGAG
>CAYGNP010000050.1:0-1429 GCA_964351365.1 uncultured Micavibrio sp. | reverse complement strand
TTGGCGGTGAAAAGGCACACCGCTTTAATAATGGTGATTTAGATATCGTTGACCATATCGTCGAAATGGTTGAGGCCAAGGCTGAAGAAATAAAAAACAAAACAGCCGCTTAATAAGTAATTGACAATCATTGCCATAATCACTAATCCTTTTGTTTTTGTGTAATAAGGTAATGTTGATGAGTTTTAAATTTTTAAGAAGAATGTCACTTGTTTTTTTAACAGCTTCCGCTCCAGCGTTGCCTGCACTTGCTCAAGTGAAAACAAACGAAACTCAAACATTTTCCTGTCACAGTGACGATCTAACGCGCCAAGCCGTTATTTTAGACACCAACCGTCCATCGCAAACAATTATGCCTTATTTTTTATTTCACTCGTCTGAAGGACCCGTGTCTAATATATCCGGATTTATGGATATAGATTTTGAAGCGGCAAAATCCTCCGCACAAACTTATTGTTCCAAACCAAACCATGTTCCTAATTTGAATGTGTTATTCGAAAATAAACAGGGTATCAAAATGAATTTATTTGGCCGTTCTTGTTATAATCGTGAAGAAAATCGAGGGGCTCAAATTTCTTATAATGGTGTTGAGTTAACCTATCGACTTCTAACTCAAGAATTCGAAGGCACCCCCATTGAAAGCCATACAAGAGCCGCACATGATATTCACTCAAACGAAATTATAATTCCTATTTCATCACAACAAGACCTAAACAACGCAATTCCCAAATATACAACAATAATGCAAGACCATTGCTTTGGTTAATTTGGTGTTGTGAAAAGTTAAATAAATATTTCTGTTAGATGCTTTATAAACGTGCAATTTTAAGAGATTCGTTAGGGCCTCTAAAACCTGGAACTACTTCTTCTTCGTACATTCTTTCAATATCTTCTATAATATCCAATTTAGAAACATTTTCAGAGTTTACTACGACAATAAAATCTTGTGTAAGCTCCACCCTATTCATTACAATGTTTAAAATAAATGGATCTGAAGTATCTAATGGATGATGTACTTTTGTTTTCAATTCATACTCTTTAACGTCCCCCGTTTCGTTCAACGGTGTACCAGTTAAACCATATTCTATTGTAGAAATATTTTCAGCCAATTCCCTTTTACCTAAATCCGTCAAACTTAACAGAGGATTACTCTGAAATTCTTTTGTAGCCAAAGTAAATGTTACGCGTAAGCAAAATTTTTGCCCCCCTAAATGCTGAATAATTTCACCAGCTAATTCCATAAAAAATTTCCTTTTTAAAAAACTTACTATATTACAAAAAGTACAATTATGAAAATATATAATTTAAGGATATGTCCTTGGTGTGAAATCAAACAACGCGCGGCGGATGCTGGGTATAAACGAACGTAGAGAGCCTCCAATCTCCCATTGTTCGTGACGCACCATCCCCATGAAAGATGAGCTCATCA
>CAYGNP010000049.1:0-1519 GCA_964351365.1 uncultured Micavibrio sp. | reverse complement strand
TCACCCCTTTTTCACGCGCAATATCGGCCGCTTGAACTTGCGCCGATGTCGATGGGCCACCAGACCCCATAATAATTCCGGTGCGAGGGTTTGACACCTGATCTTCGCTTAAACCAGAATCGGTAATCGCTTGCTCCATCGCTAAATGGTTATATGCCGCACCAGGGCCCATAAAGCGTAACATGCGCTTATCAATATGCTGCGTTAAGTCAATATCAATCTTACCCGATATTTGCGAACGAAAGCCCATCTCCGCCATGGTTTCATCAGCCGTAATCCCTGACTTTCCTGCCTTTAGGCTCTCTAAAACTTCGTCAACATTATTCCCGATGCATGAGATTATACCCATGCCCGTAATAACAACCCGCGGTAATTTATTTTCTTTGATTAAATATGTCATGGAATGGTTTTAAAGGATTCCTTTTCAGACCTCAAACATAAAAATTTTTACATAGTATTTAATTATATTTTAATATTATAAGCTTAAATTTATATTATGGAAATTTTAGGATGGGTTGCAAATCTTCTTTTTGGGTGTGGTGGAATTGTAAAAAAACCAAAATACACCATGATTTTTGATATAATTGCCGAGTTATTATATGTAATAAGTTATATAAGCCTTGGTTTATTTATCGCAGCCTTTGCGATGGGAATAAATATATTAAGAGCATTTTTAGCGCTTTTTTTGAACAAAAAGCAAAATGCAATTTCGACGCTATTTCTAACTTCTTTGGCAATCATCATCATCGCAAGTAATTTAAGTGATAATTCTGACCTGCTTGTTATGCTTGCTGCAATATGTATCGGAATTTCTATATATTGCAGGGATAATTATATCGCATTTAAACTACTTGTTTGCTTATCTCAAATCCTCTGGATGGCCCATTCAATATTACACGGTGTATATCCAATGATGTTTTGCTGTGCGCTCGTCTTTACAACCAACCTATTTGCCCTGATTTATTACACCGAAATATTTTTAAAAATAAAATCAAACTTTAAGCTGTTCCGCTATAAAATCACTTAATTTTTCAATTATAAACCAAGCTTACTTTTAAACTTTATGCTTTCACCAACAGTACTATAGATATAAACCCCAAAAATAAGCCGATGCTTTTTACTGCGGTTAGTTGCTCATTAAAATAAAACAAGCCTATTAGAATAACCAAAATCAAACTGCCAACTGTCCAAAAAGTATTAGATATTGTTAAACCACCATATTTAACGGCAAAGAAATAAGCTAAATCAATAATAACAATACCAAGTCCAGCCAAAAATGCTAACCCCAGTCCGTAGTTACTTATTTCAAATTTCAAATCAGTATTGAAAAAAATTTTATTCAAAAATAAAGCTATCGCATGACCTGAAAACGCAAATATTGTAATCATTACAGTAAAGATAAACGGATTTACATGATCTCCCGCACTTTTAACGGAAAAATTATAAAGTGTTGAACCTATTACCGTAAGAACAGCAAATACCCCCCATAGAACACTCACCTATTAATTCCCCGAATTAT
>CAYGNP010000048.1:0-1590 GCA_964351365.1 uncultured Micavibrio sp. | reverse complement strand
AAGGCTGGTCGATTATTGAGCCCGGCGAGAACCACCGCAAGGTATATGTGAGCGCGAACGGCACGGCCGGCGCCGATGGCCTGACCCCCGAAACAGCGATGAATGTTGAAGAAGGCATGGCGCTGTGGAAGAGTCTTACCGAGCAGACTGGGGAAACGCCTGCCTCGCATTGGCTGATGCTGGAAAAAGGGCATGAGTATGATATCAGCCTGTCGCTATCAAATGGTGTTCATGGTGAGTCAGCTTTACATCCTCTGATGGTTACCTCTTATGGAGAAGGTAGTGCCCCCGTTATTACAGACAAACAACAACTTCAAAAAGCACCATCAAGCAATATTGTTATAAATGGCGTTGATCTGGGTGAGGGTATGAAAATCCTTACCGGGGTCGATTATAATCCTGATGGTGATATCACTGAAAACTTACTGTTTGAAAATATAAACTTTAATGAAGAATTGTCTATACACGGTGCCGGCAGTGAAGAATCAGGCTTTGGTTCCATCACAGTGCGAAGATCAGAATTTGATAATATTCACAGGCATAGTCCACCCTCAGATATTATTTCCAAATCTAATATAGATAAAAATTTTGGTGGTGATTATGAAGCAGCCAAACAGGATTTGATTAATAAGATTAATCTTATAGATCCCAATGCATTTGCAAAATCGGGTATAACCTTTTCTGTTGATGAAAAAAACGGCAGTCTAATAATCGATAGAGAGAGCTTCTCAGAATCTAGGATCGAAGGCGCATTGCTCAGCTATAATCATTTTGATGACCGAATTGGAGGTATGTTTGGCGATGATATTCATGGCCTTTTAGTTGAAGAAATTATAGCAGATATGACTGGTTGGCAAGAAGGGTATGAGAGCGATTTCAGCCTTCAACCTGCAAGCATATATAGTCATAATATATATCTAACGCATAATAATCAGGATCTTACGTTCAGAGATAGTATTTCTGCTCGAAGTGCTTCTGTAGGAGCTCAAATGCGCTCCGGGGCATATATTGAGGGTAATATATGGCTAGATAATAATATTGCCTTTAATGCCTTGAGCGGTGGAGGTACTGAATTGACTGCAGATGGCCAAAGAATTGGCAATAACTCGTTTATCGCGGATAATATTGTGACCTCAGCAGCTTATAGAGAATATGCATTAAAAGTAAAAGAGAATGCGAATGGGGATTTGGTATACTCTGGTAACGGTGCACAAGCTTGGACCATTGGTGTATCATCGGGAGACAATACCTTAACAGGTAATATTATTGCCCACCGCTATGACCCTAATAATGCTGAAGAGGTTTTAAAAAAATTATCCAGAAACGGTGTTAGAGATTATGCAGACTTAGGAAAGGATAAAAGTATACAGGAAGCCTTACAGGCTGGAAGAATTACACAAGAGGAAGCCGATTTAGGTCAATATATTTTCAATTATGATGATACAATAACCTACAATTGGAGTGATGAAAAGACACCTATCCCTGACACCATCACCAACGGAGAGACGCCGAATGATTTGGATCAGGTGACGATACAGAATTTTGCGAAGGAAGTGCTGGGGGATGACAAGGGCACGATAGCGGATTTGA
>CAYGNP010000047.1:0-1644 GCA_964351365.1 uncultured Micavibrio sp. | reverse complement strand
ATGATATGACGATTGCTGATTTGATTGAAGCCTTAGAGCGCAATAATAACAATGTCGGCGCGGGTTATATTGAAAAATACGGTGAGCAATATCTGGTGCGCGTTCCAGGACAAGTCAAAGACATTGCCGATATTCAGAATATCATTATTGCCAAACGCGATGAAGTCACGATCCGCGTCGGTGATGTTGCCGATGTTGCGCTTGGTTCACCCTTACGAACAGGCGCAGCAACGCAGAACGGCAAAGAAGTTGTTCTCGGTACGGCTATGATGCTGATGGGTGAGAACAGCCAAGAGGTTGCGCAGCGCGTTGCGGCGAAACTGGAGATCGTCAATGATTCATTGCCCGAAGGTGTTCACGCTACAGCCGTTTACGACCGAACCTCTCTTGTTGAGCGTACGATCAAAACCGTTGAGAAAAATCTTGTTGAAGGGGCGTTGCTGGTCATTGTGATCTTGTTTCTTCTCTTGGGGAATTTACGGGCGGCACTGATTACCGCGCTGGTTATCCCAATCGCTATGCTCATGACGATTACGGGCATGGTGGAAAACAAAGTCTCCGGCAATTTGATGAGTCTCGGCGCACTGGATTTCGGCCTGATTGTTGATGGCGCGGTCATTATCATTGAAAACTGTCTGCGGCGTTTTGGTATGGAACAGCACAAATTGGGTCGATTAATGACCAAGGAAGAGCGTTTTTCTTTAGCGGCAAAAGCAACAACCGAGGTGATAACACCGAGTATTTTCGGGATTTTGATTATCACGATTGTGTACATTCCTATCTTCTCGCTCACAGGCGTTGAAGGCAAGATGTTCCATCCGATGGCCTTTACGGTTGTGGTGGCTTTGTTAAGCGCCCTTGTGCTTTCGCTGACATTCGTTCCAGCGGCTGTTGCTACCTTTATCACTGGCAAAGTCCATGAGGAAGAAAACAGGGTCATACGTGGCGCAAAACGCGGCTATGAGCCTTTATTGAAATGGAGTTTGCGTCATCCGGCAATGGTGATTTCTACGGCTCTTGTTTTGGTGGCTATCAGTTTATTTGGAGCCTCACGTATGGGTGCGGAGTTTATTCCAAGCCTTGATGAAGGTGACATCGCCATGCATGCAATGCGCATTCCTGGCACGAGCTTGAGCCAATCCACCGAAATGCAGCACGAAGTTGAAAAAACGGTGCTGACATTCAAGGAAGTAAAAACCGTGTTCAGTAAAATTGGAACACCGGAAGTCGCCACCGATCCTATGCCGCCGAACGTGGCAGATACTTTTATAATCTTAAAACCACGCAAAGAATGGCCTGATCCATCGCTGCCGAAAGCTGAATTGATTGAACGCATGGAACAGGCTTTGGAAAAATTGCCAGGTAATAATTACGAATTTACCCAGCCCATTCAAATGCGGTTTAACGAGCTTATTTCCGGTGTACGGAGTGATCTAGCCGTGAAGCTTTACGGTGATGATCTCGACCAGCTTTTAAAAACCGCGCAAGAAATTGAAGCGGCGGTCAAAAAAGTTGAAGGCGCAGCCGATGTCAAAGTCGAGCAAACCTCTGGTCTGCCGACCTTAAGCATTATCCCTGACAGGAAACGGCTTGATCTTTATGGCCTGAATATCTCCGATGTGCAGGATGTAGTGCAAGTGGCCA
>CAYGNP010000046.1:0-1837 GCA_964351365.1 uncultured Micavibrio sp. | reverse complement strand
GTTACAGGAATTGGCGAGAACGGCATCACCGGCGCTAAGCTCATTTATGATTATGTGGGCAATAAAATCACGCTTGATGTTTACCAAAACGGTGCCGGTAATACAGGATTTGTTACGGATGTCATTGGTGACACGGTTGTCGCCCAAGATGGTGTGGCTGAGCCTGTTGTTACCCCACCGGTGCCTGTGGATGCCAGTGATGCTGACTTTGCGGTTGAGGCTGGGAATGTCACCTATCTGGATGTGTTGCCTGAGGGTGTTACGATGGCGGATCTGGCGAGGATCCGGATTGACAGCCTGCCTGAGAGCGGGAATGTCACGGTAAACCCGGATGGGAGGCTGGCCTATGTGTCGCATGATCCTAATTTTGCGGGTGAGGTGAGTTTTGAATATACTCTGATTGGCAAGGATGGCAGCGAGAGCCAGGCGGAGGTGAGTTTGGATGTATCGCTCAGCTCGCATGCGGCTGGCTGGGGCCGGGGCGATCATTATACGCTACAGAGCGATGCGGAAGGCTGGTCGATTATTGAGCCCGGCGAGAACCACCGCAAGGTATATGTGAGCGCAAACGGCACGGCCGGCGCAGATGGCCTGACTGCAGAAACAGCGATGAATGTTGAAGAGGGGATGGCGCTGTGGAAGAGTTTGCATTCTACAGGCGACAAAGAAGCAAATAAGGTTACTTCAAATTGGTTATTATTGGAAAATGGTTATGAGTATAATCTAGGACCTGATAATTTTTTACCAAGAAATATTACCGGGGAATCAGAGCTTAACCCTATTCTTATTACGGGCTATGGAGATGGGGAAAGGGCGGTCATTAAAAACGAAATGAAAATGGTGCAAGGTTCTGTAGAGAACGTTGTGTTTAGAGATTTGACTTTTGAAGGTGGAGGAAGAATTCAGGGCACAGCTGGTAATCCAACATCACAAAAAGAAAATATTATGTTTGAGGGGGTCGAGATAACAAAAGAAGAATTTTCTTTCACGCTTGGATGGCAGGGCCAAGTTATGGGGCCAGAAAATATTACCATAAGAAAATCTACTGTTCATAATGTTCATAGAGAAGAGCCTTTATATGCTGATCAAGGAGCCACTTTTGCAACAAAAGTTTATGATGACAGGGTAAGTGGAATTTTCGCTGATAAGGTTGAGGGCTTATTAATTGAAGAAGTGGTTTCTGACCATAATGGATGGGTCGATGGCTATCAAACGGATGGAAGTGTTCAGCCACCAAGTATATTTAGTCATAATTTTTATTTATCTTGGGATAATAGAGATTTAACATTTAGAGATAATATAAGTTCTCGCTCAGCCTCATTAGGCGCACATTTGCGTTCAGGGGCTTTTATTGAAGGCAATATATGGCTGGATAATAATATTGGCTTTAACACCTTATCTGGTGGGTCAATTGACTTGGAAACCATGCAATATCCAGGAAATAACTCCCTTATATTGGATAATATTGTAACCTCCGCTGGTTATAGGGAGTATGAAGGTAATAATGGTGCTCTCGCTTGGGGGATAGAAACTAAGTATGGAGATTCATCCTTAGTAGGAAATGTTATCGCTCATAAATTTGATCCTAATAATTCGGAAGAGGCAATCGTAAAAGAATTTGAGTCAGGTGCAAGACCCTTTTTGATCAATGATGGAAAAGAGAATTTTACAGATGATACAATTATTTATAATTGGAAATCTTTTTACAGAGGCGAGTATAGTGTTGATTTAGACACCCTCACGAATTCTGACACGGCCAACGATCTTGATGCGGTAACGATCCAGAATTTTGCGAAGGAAGTGCTGGGGGATGACAAGGGCACGATAGCGGATTTGA
>CAYGNP010000045.1:0-2082 GCA_964351365.1 uncultured Micavibrio sp. | reverse complement strand
CAGAAGCCGCCAAAATGAGCTTGATCCCGGCTCTTCCAAAAAATCACGCACAAGCCAATAACGTAAAAAATAGGTATTTTTATGAGTAGTATAGCAGGAGCTGCAGAAAGGAGAAGTACAAGAGGTGCTTATGATCAAGCTCTTACAGAACTTAAAGGCAAGATTGGTGAAGACTGGAGCTGCCCTATATGCTTGCAAAGTGTAGAGGAAATTACAGAAGACAATCGCGATGCTACGGCTTTAAAAACCTCTATTGTAGCAACAGCTTGTCATTCAGGATTAGGTGATGCTGTATGTCCGCACCATCTCGATGTAATATGTGCAGCCGAGCTATATGACAAAGAATTATATGATTGTCCTATCTGTAGGGCTCCAAAAGTACTAATCCCCTTATTCAGACCTATTTTTTTTGGTGATGATGAAGTTCCAAACGATCTCCCTATAGGCGAAATTCGTCAATTACTAAGAGAAGGTAAGCTTGACTTAAGAGTTAGAGATGCAGATGGAAAAACTCCTGTGCACAGAGCTGCGGAATATGGTAATGTAGAGTACTTAAAAGCTATGATTGAGCACGAAAGAGAAAGTGCTAATCAAAAGGATTACAGTAAGATTACTCCTCTTCATTTAGCTGTGCAATCCAAGCACTTAGATTGTGCAAGACTTCTTCTCGAAGCTGAAGTCGATGTGAACGCTAATTGCGAGCTATTTGGACAAACACCTCTCCTTATTGCTACAAATCTTGGAACGTTTGAGTACGTAAAAGCTCTAATTGATGCTGGTGCAGATGTAAACTATCAAGATACAAAAAAACTATCCCCCCTATTCTGGAGTGCAGTCAGTGGAAATGTTAAATGTCTAAAGCTACTACTGGATGCTGGCGCTAACGTAAACCTTGAGAACACCTCTGGACAAACACCTCTATTCTGGGCAATATTTAACAACCACACTGAATGTGCTAAACTCCTAATTGATGCAAGAGCAAAACTAAACCATGAGGATCCCAATGGAAATACTTCACTTACAGTTGCTATACGCCAGGGCCATGCTGATTCTACAAAGCTTCTTATAGATGCGGGTGCTGAAGTTGATCACAAAAGTAACGTAGAAGAGCCTCTCCTTCTTACTGCTGTATATGAAGGAAGAACAAACTGTGCACGCATGCTCCTAGAAGCTAAAGCGGAAGTAAATACGACTGATTCTTCTGGAGAGACCCCTCTACTGCAGGCCGCATATCAAGGTTCTATTGAATTGGTACAACTTTTGATAGATTACAAAGCTGATGTACACAAAACTAATCCTGAAGGTGAGACCCCTCTTATTATTGCTCTAACCTATAGCTATCCTGAATGTGCAAAACTTTTAATAAAGGCAAAATCTAACGTAAATGCTACAAGCCAAAATGATGAAACTCCCATCCTCTTCGCTGCATTTTGGGGTTGGGTAGATTGCTTAAAAGATCTAATAAAAGCTGGAGCAGAAATTAATCGACCTTGTTCCACAGGAGGAGCGGCTCTTCACTATGCGGCACAGTTTGGAGAAACTGAGTGCCTAAGAGTCCTAATAGATAATGGAGCAAAATTAGACCTTCTCAACAACGTAGGAAGGACAGCTTTATCTCTTGCTGCTGAACATCAGCAAACTGAATGTAGAGAAATGTTAAGTAGAGCTATGGCTAGAGGTCGACAAACTACTCCCTCTTCGCGCGACCCAAAAAGGCGGCGAACTGAACAAAAAGATGGCTAAGCTTATTTAGTTGTAGCTAACCCATGGACTAAAACCCAGCCCTCATCTTCAGTATGATCTCCCACTCTTTTCAGAGTGCTTCTTCTAGCTTTAGCTTCTTGTTTTTTATCGGAAGCGCTCCATGTAGCAGCTGATCCTTCAGATAGAGTCTTAGTTAATACTCTTTTAAGTGGTCCCCTGCTCTTTAAAAATCCCAAACCGGTCTTGTAAACCCGATCCTCTTCTGTAATTTCACCTGAAAATTTGGTTACGAAACTTGCTCTGGAATGTCGACGCTCACTAGTCAATAAAAGGGGATGAGGCTCTTTTATTGCCGTTCTAGCAACTAACTCTAAGGCA
>CAYGNP010000044.1:0-2376 GCA_964351365.1 uncultured Micavibrio sp. | reverse complement strand
AAAATAATTATCTAAAATTTTTACCACCAAGGTCGAAAGACGCCAAGGGAATTATCAATAAATTATTGAGGAGCGGGTGTTGTAATTTCAGTAACACTATTTATTGGAACTTCTTCCAAAGGAGCAAATTTTTTCAAGGCTACTCCTGTGGCTATTAAAGCGACTGTAGCGAAAGCGTGAATCATAGAATTTGAATTTTTTAAAGGATTTCTCATCGATATTTCTTCTAAAACTTCATTGGGCGATTTTTTCGCTATCGCCGCGGCATAAAATAATCTTGTGTTATCTGGGTAAGGGCTGTTACTGGGGGTTGAGGCAGGTAATTGTTCCTCACCCAAATTCTTTTCTTTGCGCCATTTTAAATAACGCCAAGCTAGAGCAACAATGCCACCAGAAATCAACATAAGTTTTAATTGGAAATTTGCTTAAATGCCATTATCTGTGCGCTTATGCTTTGTTGATGTGCGCGCTTTTTCAATCGCTTTTTTAAAACGGATTGGTTGCGCAATAGGGGGCAGGACAACTTCACCAACACCCATTCCGCGTACCATCACACGGCCATATCCAAAAATACGGCCCAATATACCCTGAAGGACATTCACCCCTTCAATACGGTCAATATTAATTTCACCCACGGCACGCGCCACAAGGCCACGTTTGTAAACAAGCCGAATATCTGTCACACCAATTTCGGTGGTGATTTTAATAATCATCATCTGAACAAATTTTAAAACGCCCAATAAAAAGATAAGCAGCGATAGAATTTTTACCACGGGATGCAGGCTCATGAAGCGTTCAATAAAACCAGCTCCTTCGGGGGCAATATTCCCCAACATGACAGGTTCGAATTTAAGCGCAAAAATTATGATACCAATCGCCAAGGCAAAAGAGAAAATCATATTGAAAACAGCATTCACCGTATACATCCAATGAAATTCAGCGATATGTATTAGCTCCTCATCATCGGTCAAGGATTGGCGTATATAATCATTATTGCTCATTTTTTTCTTCCTTATTATCCTAATTGTCTCATCATAACAGATGCTTTAGTTTTGTCTTTATTGGCATGCGGACTATCAACTATATCAAATTCATTCCAACCTAGTTTGGCATATAAATGTGGTGCGGATGTAGTATAAAGATATAATGTTTCAACAGCTTCTTTTTTCGCGTATTGCTCAATAGCTTTAACCAATTTGCTTGCTATACCTTTTCCTCTAAATACCGTATCAACAAAAACCAATGTTAACCAGGGTTTTAGAGGGCTATCTTCAAACCCTATGTCATAATCACGGATTGTAGTCATTCCAACAGGCTTACCATTTATGAGCGCGATTTGTGTGTGTGGAAGGCCTTCTACGGTAGCGTATTTTTGAAACATCTCAACATAATATTGTGGCGTGCGCCCTTTGATATATTGTCCCCATTCCTCATATGCCCATTGTGCACATAATGAAATTGCATCTGGATGCTTATTTAGGGGAGATATAAAACATTCGCAGCTCATATGAAATAATTACTCATCTCCGAATGAGATGCCAATACCGCGTGCGGTACGAACCAGTGTATTGTCTGGGTCTACGGCCTGATATGCGGCGATGGCTTTTTCGATGGAAACATCAACAACATCGCGGTTTTTCCAGGCGACCATGCGGTCAAATTTTCCTTCGGCAATTAACTCAACCGCTTTCACGCCAAAGGCTGTCGCTAGAAGTCGATCGTTGTAAGTTGGTGGCGACCCGCGCTGTACATGTCCCAATACTGTGACGCGCGCTTCAAAGCTTGTGGCTTTTGAAATCTCTTCGCTTATGTAATTGCCGATACCGCCATAACGTTTTTGGCCATCTGTATGCGTAATCATATAAGGTTTACCTTCAACAGTCTTGACCGCTTCAGAAACAATCATCAAAGCAAAATTGCGTCCTTTTGTTTTGACCTTCTTTAATTTTGCGGCAATATTTTCAATCGTGTAGTCAATCTCAGGGATAAGGATAACATCCGCCCCGCCTGCTATACCTGCGGCTAGGGCAATATGCCCTGCATCACGGCCCATAACTTCAAGGATCATAACACGGTCGTGCGACGCTGCGGTGGGTTGTAGGCGGTCTAAGGCCTCCGTTGCGACCATAACGGCTGTATCAAAACCAACAGAGTTTTCAGTTTCGCCAATATCATTATCAATTGTTTTGGGAACGCCCACCATTGGGACACCGCCCGCCTGGGCAAGGCGTCTAAGGATGGCATGCGATCCGTCACCGCCAATGCCCACTACGGCATCAAGGCCAAGCTTTTTATAATTGCCAATAATTTCTTCGGTGCGATCCTTAAAGGTGCCATCGGGCATGGGGAAGTGGAATGGGTCCCCCTTATTGGTTG
>CAYGNP010000043.1:0-2462 GCA_964351365.1 uncultured Micavibrio sp. | reverse complement strand
TGCTTGTCATGAAACCATTTACAAGTACGTTTATAGTCCTGAAGGCAAGGAATTGAAGCTATACCGTCAACTCTTCCGATCCAGAAAGCACAGGAATCGTCGCAGTAATCGTATTCCCAGAGAATTGCGCGGTATTCCGAAGGATATGTGGATACGCAATAGACCGGATCATATTGATCTGCGTAGAGAATTTGGTCACTGGGAAGCAGATTTGATGATGTTTGAGCGTGATCTTGGCAAAGCTAACGTCACCACCCTGACAGAACGTAAAAGCCGTTTTACCGTCTTAATCAAGAATGAAACACGGCATTCCAACACGGTGATGGGAAGCATTCGCCAACAGTTACAAAGATTTGCAAAACATCTGCGCCACGCCTGTAAAACCCGCCGCCCGCAAAGCCGCAGAAAAAGGTGAAAGCCATAGCGCCCTTGACGGCGTAACACGCGCCCTGCCCGCCCTCCTCAAGGCCCAGAAAATCCAGAAAAAGGCATCAAAAGTAGGTTTTGAGTGGCCAGACCCGAATGATGTTTTAGATAAACTTGAGGAAGAAATCGCCGAAATGCGCGCAGCAATCGCAAAAAAAGATAAAGAAAATCAAGCTGAAGAGCTTGGAGATATCCTCTTTTTATTAGCCAATTATGGTCGAATGCTGGGGATAAATACCGAAGAGGCTCTGCGCCAATGCATCCATAAATTCGAACGCCGCTTCCGTGGCATGGAGCATGACAATGATCTAAGCAAACTGTCCCTAGAGCAAATGGAATCCGCCTGGCAGGATCAAAAGAAAAAAATCCTGAAAAAAAACCGTTAACGTTCCCGAAGGCATTAGTATAAAAATATAAAATTAGTGCAAGCGCTCTCCAGCTATCAGCCCTGCAACGCTCGCCATAACGACAGCTGTTTTTGGATTATCTTTTATAGGCTCACTAAATTGCTCGTTTACGGCATCACTAATCTCCGACATCAATTTTGTAATTTGCTGACGTTGCCGTATGGATTTTCTCTTTACAATAAGAACTCCACCTAAGCAAAAAACAAGACTGATAGACAAGCTGTACGCTGAAACGATCAAAGCCGCCACAGGCTGTTCATAGTGAGTAAGCAACCACCCATATCCGGACAAAACCAAAAAAATCAGCGCCATCAAGAACACAAATCCGGACAAGGCCACCAGGCCAAGTCCGAACTTATTCATGCTCATCAAACTTGCACTTCTGCAAGCAAGTCCGCTTAAAGCGGCCTGCTGAATGAGTGGCAAAAGCATTTTCATTGATTATCTCCGCCCCATAAGCATACTAAGTAAAACGCCGCCTGCAAAAGCAATGGCTACGCTTTGAATTGGATTGGCTTCAACGTGCTTTTCTACTTTTTTAAGCTCGGCCTTAGCCTGTGCTTTAACCGAAGATGTTGTTTCTTCAATTTTATATACCGCATCATTTTTTACGTGCTGCGCAAGCTCAACTGAATTATCCTTAAGGGATTCAAGATCCTGTTTAATTTCTTTCACTTCTGGATATTTTTTTGCTTCTAATTTTGACATTTATAAACTCCTTTTCATGTTTGTTCTTTAATAGCCAACAGATGAAAAGAAAAAGAGTTCCTTAAAAAGTTCGGATCAGCTTAAAAAGAAAACAAACCTTAAGCAAAAAGGCTCTGATACTTCTTCAAATGCGCCTCATCAATGCGTATAGACAACGTGACATGCTTCGCTCCGTCCTTGCGCGTTATAACATCCCCATGCTCATAGAGCCAAGCAAGCGCCCGCCCGTTTTCATGCTTCACTTTCAACTCAACCAGGCTGTGATGCTCTGCCGTTTTCTTGGCAATCACCTCCAGCATATCCGAAATGCCTACTCCATTGCGCGCCGAAATCAGTAAAACAGGCCTTGCTGATGATGAGGCCAGTCGCTTGAAATCTACAAGATCAGCTTCATTAAGCAAATCGATTTTGTTATAAACCTCAATAATGCGCTCATCGCTATCATACGAAATGCCTAAATCTTCAAGGATTTGAACAACATCCTGCTTCTGCGCCAAATAATCCCTTCGTGATACATCCATAACATGCAAAATCACATCCGCATGCGTGATTTGCTCCAACGTCGCACGAAACGCCGCGACAAGATGCGTTGGCAAATCGGCAATAAACCCAACGGTGTCGGCCAAAATAACCTCTTGATTATGCGGCAACTCAACCTTGCGCATGGTCGGATCAAGCGTGGCAAACAGCAAATCTTTTGCAAACACCCCCGCATCAGTTATCGCATTAAAAATCGTCGATTTACCGGCATTCGTATACCCCACCAACGACACAATAGGAAACGGTACCCGCGCGCGGGATTGCCGCCCCAGATCACGTGTGCGCCGAACCTCATTCAGCTCCTTCTTAAGGCGCGTAATCTTCTGAGACAATATACGCCGGTCAAGCTCAATCTGCCGCTCCCCCGGCCCGCCCATAAAC
>CAYGNP010000042.1:0-2766 GCA_964351365.1 uncultured Micavibrio sp. | reverse complement strand
ACGCCCATCACTACCATCGATTTCCACATCGGGCTGGTAAACAGCTGGGACCAGGAAAGTATCAGTTTGATTAAATTAACTACCTATCATTCGCAGGGCATGGATTGCGGCCTGTATTTGTGGGGTAGGCGGTTATCACTTTTTCGTTATCGCGGCCTTTTACAACGCGGAGTTTTACGGTGCCTACATTTTGTTCTGTTACATAATATCCGTTTCGCTGTTGTTCCCAATTTAGGTTGTCGTTCGCGGCGATGACTTCGACTTCTTTTATAATAGTATCCTCGCTCCATGTTTTTGGGAATTCGGATTTACATGGTGCGCCTGTGCCATATAGATGACCGCCGCCTGTGGCGTCGCCATATAAAATATGAGCGCGACGTTCAGGTGTGATTGCAGACGCACGATTAAAGTCTTGCTTTGCTTTTGGTGTATTATCAGTTTGCTCTTGGCTAAGCTGTTCGGCTTGTTTTTTTTGCTTTATCTCTTTTACGGCTATTGTTGCATCTTCGGTAACGGATAACGCCTTATCAACTACTGGTGTTACTTGTTCTTTTGTAACGGTAAAACCTGCCCATCCAAGTATGGCGACCACTATCATTACCAAGACAGTTTTTTGTTTTTTGATAAAGTTAAACATTTGTTATGCGGCGGCACTTTGTTTTGTGCCTGTTACAGAGGCATCATAAATTTTAGTAATTGCATTTTTTAATGTTTGATTGAATTCTTCATCTGATTGGTTGGCGCGTAAATCATTCGACAACGCACGAGAGAAGCTAGCCACCATCGCATCATTTTGTGATAAGCGGCGACAGGCTTCCTCAAGATCATATCCACCAGAAAGGGCGACCACAAGAATTACATTTTTATGTTTGCTAAGGACATCATAAAAATTGCCTTTTTCAGGAAGTGTCAGTTTTAGCATGATTTTTTGATCATCATTTAAGGCATCTAATTGCTTTAAGATTTCAGCCTTCATTATAGCTTCACATTCCGCTTTATCCGCATTGCCAATTGAGACTTCGGGTTCGATAATAGGAACAAGGCCATGTGCCAAAATCTGTTTCCCAATTTCAAATTGCTGTTCGATAACATCTGCAATTCCTTGGGCGTTTGCACCGTTAATAACAGAGCGCATTTTTGTGCCAAAGACACCATGTTTTGCGGCGCGTTCCAAAAGGGCATCTAACTCGGGCATTTTTTTCATAAGTTGGACTTGGTTTGTCTCCTCCGCAAGGCCTTTATCAATTTTTAAGAAAGGCACGACATTTAACTCTTCCCATAGATATTGCGCAGTAGGCATTCCATCAATTGTATCATCCATTGTTTTTTCAAATAGAATGGCGCCTATAATTTTTTCACCATTAAACGCAGGTGATTTAATGATGCGGGTACGCATTTCATGAACTTTGGCGAACATGGCATCTTCACCATCATATTCGCTTTCGGCCACTCCATATGCGGCGAGTGCCTTTGGTGTGGATCCGCCAGATTGATCAAGGGCGGCAATAAAGCCTTTGGCATTAGCGATTTTTTGAAGTTGTTTGTTGTTCATTATTTTGTCTTTCTTTTAAATTATGCCGCTTTGGATTTAGAAGCAGCGTAGCCGACTTCGTGCATTTTTTTAGCGGTATCTAACATGCGGTTTGAAAAACCCCATTCATTGTCATACCAGCTCATGACACGGACAAGTTTACCATCCAAAACTTTTGTTTCGTTGACTGCGAAGATAGAAGAGAGGGGATTATGGTTAAAATCACCAGAAACTAAAGGCTCGTCATATGTTCCTAAAACTCCTTCAAGTGTAGTGCCTGAGGCGTTTAAGATTGCTTTGTTCACTTCTTCAACGGTTGTATTTTTTGAGGCGATAAACTTAAAATCAACAACAGAAACATTGGGGGTTGGAACGCGCATCGAAACACCGTCCAATTTACCATTTAATTCAGGAAGAACTTTACCAACCGCCTTGGCGGCGCCTGTTGATGTTGGGATCATATTAACAGCAGCGGCGCGGGCACGGTGCAAATCACTATGCGCGGTATCAACGATGCGCTGATCCCCTGTATAAGAGTGAATAGTGGTCATAAAACCGCTTTCGATACCAATCGCATCATTTAACGCTTTGGCCATTGGGGCAAGGCAGTTTGTTGTGCATGAAGCGTTAGAAACAACTTCATGTTCCGCCTTTAAATTATCTGAATTAACACCGTAAACGACCATGATATCTTCATTTTTACCCGGGGCAGAAATAAGGACTTTTTTTGCGCCTGCTGTAATATGCATGGCGGCTTTGTCACGATCGGTAAAAATACCGGTACATTCAAAAACGATATCGATATTCATTTTACCCCATGGAAGTTGGGTAGGATCACGTTCTTGACAAACATCAATATTTTTACCGTTTACGATAATTGTGTCTTCATCCACTGTTTCAACAGAAAATGGGAAGGTCCCGTGTACAGAGTCATATTTGAGCAAGTGTTTATTGGTGGCGAGCGGCGCGAGGTCATTAATGGCCACAATTTCAATATCATCACGGCCAGATTCAAATAAAGCGCGGCAGACATTTCGTCCGATACGACCAAAACCATTAATTGCTACACGTATTGTCATTTAGAATATTCCTTATTTTAGCTGTTTATTTATTAAGTCTCTTATTCACTCTTTGAACAATTGCATCCGTTGTAATACCAAAATGTTTAAAGAGGTCTTCGGCAGGGGCGGAGGCGCCGAAGCTGTCCATTCCGATGAAAATGCCGTGTCCACCGA
>CAYGNP010000041.1:0-2780 GCA_964351365.1 uncultured Micavibrio sp. | reverse complement strand
GATATTATTAAATAATAAATTTCTTAAAATCACGGAAGCCCCCAATAAGGCCCCCATGTTTTCTAGATGCCCAGATATTTTTCGAAGAATAATTTCAATTTTTCTAGAACAATGATCTTTTTCTTCGCTAGGGTGTTATCTTCATCAAACATAGAGACAGGCGGCAAAATACTCGCAAAGCCTGTGCCTGAAGATTTTAACTCCCCGTCACGGAAAGCGTTCGCAACAAACTTTCTGGCCTCTTTAGGCTTAAGGTTTTCCTCTTCAATAATCCTATCAAGCTCTTCTGCCTTATTTTTGTCCGTAAACTCACGCCAATCTCTATCGACATCGCTATGGGCATTAAGCGAATTGATGAAACGCTCGATCAATTCTTTCTTGCTCCGCAGCTCTGGGCTTGAACTCATGGCTTTATCAATAGAGGTCAAAATCTCTTTATCTTTCATTCGAGATTTATGATATTGCGCTACAAGTTGAAGAATGTAGTCAATATTGATTGTAACCTGCTTAACAAGCTCTATCTCAAACTCAATATCATCATTGATGTTTTCTTTATCTGCGTCATTATGCTTACGATGCTTATCGTACAGATCAAGATAGGCGCTCTGATAATCTTGGAAATCACGTTCGGAAAGAATCTCATTTCCGGCGAAGTCATCAAACGAAGTGAGAATATTACGAAGCCTTAAAACCGCGCCCCAAAGTCGGATAAAGTCTTTTTCCGACTGTTCGCCTTCTATAAATACTGGCAAGGGGAATTTTTCCTGAAGCTCGGCAACTAAATCAATATATCCCTTTTGGGGTTTTCCGTCCTTTTCCCAACCGTAGTAATATTCTTTGTAAGATTTTAAAAGAACAATGCCGCCAGCCTCTTTGTTGCCAAAGATAGAAAGTGCGTCATTTGTTGCCTGCTCCAAATCACGGAAACAAATAATGTTTCCGAATGTTTTGACCGAGTTTAGGATGCGGTTTGTACGTGAGAATGCCTGAAGTAATCCGTGGTTACGCAGATTTTTATCAACCCATAACGTGTTAAGAGTTGTTGCGTCAAATCCGGTCAAAAACATATTTACAACAATCAGCAAATCAATCTCGCGGTTTTTCATACGCTGCGAGAGGTCTTTATAGTAATTCTCAAACTTGTCGCTGCTCGTGTCATAGCTTGTGCCAAAATGCTTATTATAATCATCAATGGCCATATCCAAGAAATCGCGTGAGGTTTTGTCCAACCCACCTGTGTCAAAATCCTCGTCCGGCAGAATACCGTCCTCATCTTCTTCCTCATTTGCGCTAAAACTGAATATGGTCGCAATTTTCAGACCTGAATCCCGCGCTTTAAACTCATGGTAATATTTCTTTGCCACGTCAATCGAACTCACGGCAAAAATCGAGTTAAAGCCATTAAGCCGGACTTGGTTTCTGATATCCTTGATTTTCTTTGTTACGTCCTTTTCTTTATCGGCAACTACCTCGGCAATATTGGTTAGTTTGTTAAAAGAATAAAAGCCGCCATCGCGTTTTGTCTTCTGCTCAAAATGCTCAAGGATATAATCCGTTACTTGGGCGATACGCTCCGGTGAGCTTGCCGCTTTTTCAATATCAATCGCACGAACTTTCTTATCCTTAACCCCGTCTTTCATCTTCAGGGTATTGATGTAATCAATCCTGAACGGCAACACATTTCCATCATTGATCGCATCAACAATCGTATAAGCGTGAAGCTTTTGACCAAAAGCTTGCTCTGTAGTCTTTAAATGCGGGTTGCCGCCAGACGAAGAATTAGCCGCAAAAATAGGCGTGCCAGTAAATCCGAAGATATGATATTTCTTAAAAGCTTTTGTAATGGCCGTGTGCATTTCGCCGAATTGCGAACGGTGACACTCATCAAAAATCAAAACAATATGCCCGTCAAAAACGCTGTGCCCCTTGTTGCCAGAGATAAACTTGGCGAGTTTTTGAATGGTCGTAATAATGATCTTAGCATTAGGGTCGGCAAGCTGCTTCGTTAAAATTCTGGTGCTGGTATTCGAATTGGCCGCACCCTTTTGGAATTTATCATATTCCTTCATTGTCTGGTAATCGAGGTCTTTGCGGTCAACAACAAATAAAACCTTATCTATACCGTCAAGGCGGGTTGCAAGCTGCGCCGCCTTAAAACTAGTAAGGGTCTTACCGCTGCCCGTGGTGTGCCAGATATACCCTCCGGCATCAATCGTACCCAGCTGTTTATGATTTGTGGACATCGCAATGCGGTTCATAATCCGTTCCGCCGCCGCAATCTGATAGGGGCGCATAACGAGCAAAAGCTTATCGGATGTAAAAACGCAATATTTCGTCAAAACCGAAAGCATAGAATGTTTTGAAAAAAAGGTTTTGGTGAAATCCACCAGATCGGAGATACGCTTATTCTGTGCGTCCGTCCACCAACAGGTAAACTCAAAACTATTAGAGGTTTTTTTACGGGATTTACGCCCTTGCTGCTCTCTCAAATGTGCGCTGCGGGTCGTGTTGGAATAGTATTTTGTATGCGTTCCGTTAGAAATAACGAAAAGCTGCACATATTCAAACAAGCCGCTATCTGCCCAAAAGCTATCACGCTGATAGCGGTTAATCTGGTTAAAGGCTTCGCGAATGGCCACGCCGCGCCGTTTCAATTCGACATGAACCATAGGCAAACCGTTTACAAGAACGGTCACATCATAACGGTTTTTTCGAGCGCCTTCCGTTTCATACTGGTTAATCACCTGCACGCTATTGTTATGGATGTTATCCTTATCAAG
>CAYGNP010000040.1:0-2928 GCA_964351365.1 uncultured Micavibrio sp. | reverse complement strand
GCATCCCTATAACACTCTGCGCCCTCTGTAGTTCAAAAAACACTCAGCCCTAAAGGGCATTACGCTTTACTAACAATCGGCATCTGCGCAAAAGACAGCAAAGCCACCGGCAAATCCTCATAGGCGGCTTTATCCATATCATAAGAATAAGAAACTGGCCTCTCCCGAAACGCCAAAGATTCTACATTCCCCATCACATCCTTACCCGTTCCATCTTTCATCACGGCATTAATCACGCCCGCTCCGGCCCCCAGAGGCCCGCCAAACACTGCGCCCCCCATAATCATACTGATCGGCTTAATCTCATCGCCTGTAATCTTACGATAAAGTGTGTTCACCACAGGAATATGTTGCAATGGATTAATCATATCAACAAAATCAAGAAATCCGAACGAAGCCTCCTCGCCCTTACCACTGGCAGAGAGCTCATAGGACGGCACAAACCCGGCCATGCGCTCATTTTTAACCATTTTCAACGCTGGCGCTGCTATATCTTCAGGCAAAATATTCATACAAACACTCCCTTTTCCGATGATTTATTGCAAATCCTGTGCCATATTATGGGTATGAAGCCCATAATTACGCTGCAAACCGACCTTCAAACCTTGGAAATTATAAAAAAGCACCTCTCGCCCGCAGGGGAGTATATTTTCCTTCCAGATACAAAAGACACCCTGATTCTCGCCTGTAACGACCAGACAAAATCCTACCCTGCGCCCATACGCCTGGGCAAAATTCTGGATGATATTACCCGCATCACGTCGCAAAGTAACGAAGCTCCAAGAATGCTTGCATTCGGTCCTCATACCCTTGATTGCCTGGAGGGAAAATTTATCCGCTCAGGAGAAAAAGAGGCCATCGCCCTTACAGAAAAAGAGCTCAGCATTTTAAAATATCTGCATGCCGCGCACCCGGACACAGTGTCAAAAGACGAGCTGCTCAAATCCGTTTGGAACTACGCGGATGGCGTTGAGACCCACACACTTGAAACGCACATCTACCGTCTGCGTCAAAAAATTGAACCCGAACCAGCAACACCCGAAATTCTGCTCACGTCTGAAAATGGCTATAATATAAATATAGAATAATTCTCCCCGTCATTGCACGCGCAGCAAATAACCCGTCCAGCGCCGCAGGCATCCCTTAAAACTCTGCGCCCTCTGTAGTAAAAAAACCTTGGCACCTTTGCGGTAATCCCATTTTAAGTGCAATGCACTCCACAAGATCCTTCAGCCCTAAAGGGCTTCAGGATGACAGCCAACATCTAAAATGTCATTCTGAGCGCCCCCTTTGTCATTCTGAGCGCAGCGAAGAATCTAAATAACACTTGCACTATTTTCCCATAACTGTCTAAAATAAACAAAAAATACAGGGTGAAACGCAAAAATGCTGGATCAAACAGAACATGAAGCCTTAAAAGCCGCCGCTGAAAACGCGGTGAGGGCTGATTCCCACAAAAAATGGCAAGACACAGTGCTGAACGCCCTCGCCGCGCTCGAAACCTATGAGCACGAACACGACCTTCCCCGCACCTCAGAAAAACTATTGCAAGACGCCATAATCGGCAAACTCCGCCTGCAACCGAACCTGTCCGCCACGGAATTAAAGGTCTGTCTCGAACATCTGGGCGTAACCATCACCACCTCTGCCGCCCACATCGCCGCGAATGGAACATCAGAGAGAGAACGCACGGGAAATGGCACGGCAAGCAGCGGCCATGTGCGTCCAGACCCGCGCGCCGCGCGTATCATCACTGCTCTTGCGGATCGCGGCTTTGATTTGAAAAACGATATCGAGATCACCATCATCCCCCGCGCTGCCGGATCTTGGACAAAAGAACCTTACTGGCTGATTACAGTCAGGCCCCAGGGCGAAAAATGGGGCCGGCAAATGGCGGTGTGTAACTTAACGAGACAAAACTCCTATGTCGGGAGCGGAATAAGGACGCCAGAGCAGTGGGCAGAACTTCTGAGCGATAAATCCGCCCTCACCATTGAAAGACTGGAGGAACTCGGCATAGTCGATGTCCCTAAAAACGGGATTACAGATGAAAAACACACCGCCCGCATGCTGGAATATTGTGAAAACGGCGTGCGCGGCGCCAAAATCACCGCAGACACTATCCTTGAGTGCATGTATCATTACACTGCCGAAACAAGGCAATTGGCAGGAGCTAAAGGCCACCAAAACCTCCTCAGACCACTTGAAGCATTTTCACAATATCGTCACATGCTCAATGAAGGACTAATCAACGGACAGCCCAAAGGCTCAACCCTTACAACCCTTCTCCTCGATGATCTCACAAGCCGCGCACGGAAATGGCGCAAGAAAACCGGCGCACTGCCCGATGAAAACACAGATGAGCCCATCGATCCATCTCATCCCTCCCTCGCCCGTATCACCTGGACACAAATGGCGCAGGCGATCAAAAACAACAAGCAGTATGGCTTCCATCTCTCCGAAGAATGGCAAAATCGCGGCCTGACCGGCCCCAAATTACCGCAAACAGCCGCGGAGCTCGCCTATATTGATGCCGCCCTCACAGAATTACAGGAAAACGGCCAATTACCAGATAGGAGAACCAAAACAAAGGCGCCTGATGGAACAAATTGGGCTGCAATAAGAGACAGATTACGGCGTCAAGACTCCTCCCTCCCCCGCTTTTTCGAACGCTCGGCCTCACCGCTCTGGCCGAGGCGTTCAATCGCCCCCTCACCGCCGCCGATTTCGCCGCCGCTGGCGATACGCTCGACCCCGAGCTCGAAGGCCAGCCAAGCGTCTCAATCATCCCCGAAAACCACCCCGCCCGCACCGAGGAACGCGAGCGCATCAAAGAACAGGATTCCGACCTGTCACTCTAACCGCTCTCCCCTTTGTCATTCTGAGCGCAGCGAAGAATCTAAATCATAATCGTCATTGCGACCACAG
>CAYGNP010000039.1:0-3273 GCA_964351365.1 uncultured Micavibrio sp. | reverse complement strand
CAATCTGGCAGTTCCATTGTGTGCCAGAGAGGCTACCGGTGAGATACCCATTGTCCGGGGCGACAACCTTAACGCAGCTTTCTTCGTTGGCTTTAAAACCCGGACTGCAGTCCCACCCGCGTCCGTAGCTTCTCTCAACCGCATTCTCAGGGATTGTGTTTGCAGCAGGCTGCGCGTGCGCGGTCCCAAGGGTGTTTGCAACAAATAGCCCGGATATCAGAATAAAGAAGGTTGCTCTGAAGCTGTGCGCGGGTGAAGTCATAAGACTTAATCTCTCTATTTCTATGTTGGTTTGCGCTGAATGAGCGCTCGTATTTTGGCCAAATAGTCCAGATGACCGGCGTTTTATAAAAACGATCCAAACTGATCATGGTTACAGCTGCTGTTGTTTCCACAGGATCAGCAGTAGCGCGGAAGCCAGGTCCACTGCAGCGCAGGATCTGAGGGCTGCTAGGATCTAAGTGCAAGTGCAGCGTTGGTTCTCGTTCTAACCAAGCCCTGCGTGTGGTGCGCAAGTCTTCATTATGGAGGGCCAGGAATTCACTTAGCAATGGTCCTCAATTTTATAGAGTATAAACAAATTATAGTATTTTTCAAGTAAAAAACGAGCATCTTGATATATAAGGATAATAAAATTTCTTATATTTATAATAATCACTGATCTATTGATTATCATCTATTGAGACACCACGTAATAAACAGCAGGATATTATTCCTGTGACGTATTAAGGATATTTCATGTCCTACAAATCATTCTCTACAAAGCAAGATTCTATTGAAAAGACAGATCAAGGTGATGGTCCTAAAAAACCAACCTCTGTTGCAGGCCAAGCACCAGCTCCAAAACCGTCTGAAGCAAAACAACCAGAAAAGCCACCGGCTAAAAAAGACTAGCCGCTGGCCCCACCAGTATCCGACGCTGGTCTTGAGTCTCTTCACTTCAGGCTAGCGTTGGATCAGTCCGCGAGGGCCTGTGATGACACGCACAACTCAGACGACGGTTACCTTTGCACGTCCTTTTTTTCTGGGAGACTCTAAACACGAGCTTCCGGCCGGCACGTACGATGTAGAAACCGACGAAGAACTTCTGTTGGGTTTGTCTTTTCCAGCGTACAGGCGAACAGAGATCCGCCTTCATGTTCCAACCGGGACTGTTAAAAAAGGCAGGAGCCGGACGTTGATCATTTTACCACAGGATCTGGACGCAGCGTTGGAACGAGATACGCCGTTATAGCCGACCTCCGATAGGGCTAATGGCAAAGTTTTAGCGCGGGATTGATATCTAAAAGCACGTTTTGCCGTCCAAAAGCCGAACGCATGGTTTGACGTCTAAAAGAAGGTTCAAGTTTTGCTTTTTCCAATTGATCTCGACAGTTACCGCTCTAACTCCAATCGGGCCGCGATAAAAAGCCGCCGCGCGCGTCATCATGAAAATGAACATGAACTTGACCGTGAATTAGGGGCGGCAACGCATCGCACACGCGAACATGAATTCGAAAGCCTCCTTCTGAACTCGCAAGCAGACTCCCTGGAAAGCGTAATGCGTAAGGTGAAACACCATCTGGAGCTCTACGCGAAGTTGGCGCAAGTGCAAGCCCCTCAGTGCAATTTGCTGATAGCAAGCGTGTTTGCGGATCTTCATCGCTTATCTGACGCGGCGGAAAAACAATCATGAGCTACATCACGAAGCCGAAACGGTCTCCTGCCATAGACCCTTTACACAATCCAAAAAACCGCGATTGCCTGGTGTGTAAGGAGTCATTCCCCAGTGAATGGGCCGGGGAAAGAGTGTGCAACAGCTGCAAGAAAAAGATGACCTGGAAACAAGGTATTCGCAAATAAAACGCGTTCTATTGCGTGATGTTTGCCCGTCTCAGAAACCGAGATGCGTATTCTCCCCCAGGCTATCTAAGGCAAGGAAAAGTTAAATGGATAAACTATCGTTGGGCGTTATTGGCTTTTCTAAAAAGCCGTGGGAAAAGCGCTTTCCTGTTCACCCAGAACACTTAAATCGGCTTCCTGAACACGTGCGCCGCCAGCTGATATTTGAAGAAGGCTATGGCGCGTCCCTGGGGATTGCAGACTCTGAAATTGCGGCTCTCGCGGGCGGCGTCGCCTCCCGTGAAGATATTTTGAGCAATGCAAACGCCGTTATCATTCTCAAGCCTCAACTCAGTGATTTACAGCAGATGCGCGAAGGCGGCATTTTGTGGGGCTATCCCCATTGCGCGCAACAAGGCGCAATTACGCAAACCGCAATTGACCGCAAACAAACACTCATTGCATTTGAAGATATGTTTATTTGGGGACCGCAGGGGCAGATCGGGCGCCATACGTTTTACAAAAACAATGAATTAGCGGGCTATTGTGCCGTTCTCCACGCTCTTCAGCTGAAGGGGATTGATGGTCACTACGGAAACCAGCGTAAAACGACCATATTCAGTTTTGGCGCGGTCAGCCGTGGCGCGATCTATGCCCTTAAAGCGCACGGTTTTAGAGACATTACCATTTGCATCCAGCGCCCGGATCATGAGGTGCGCGAAGAGATTTTAGACTGTCACTATGTCCGGATTATTGAGGGGCAAAAGGATCAGGCGCGCCTCATGGTGATTGAACATGATGGGACAGAACGGCCTTTGAGCGAGCTGATTGGCGACTCTGACATTATTGTTAATGGCACCTATCAAGACCCCAATGCGCCTCTTGATTTTGTTACCGAGGCCGAAAAATCCTGCCTCAAGCCAGGCTCTTTGATTATCGATGTGAGCTGTGACGAGAAAATGGGGTTCTATTTCGCCAAACCAACCACATTTGAAAAGCCAATGTTTAAAGTGGCTGGTGTGGACTATTACGCCGTTGACCACACTCCAAGCTATTTGTGGGAGAGCGCGTCGCGCGCCATCTCGGCTGCTCTTATTGTTCATTTGCCAACGGTTATGGCAGGTCCGGCCAGTTGGCAAAAAAATGAAACCATCCGAAGAGCCATTAACATTGATGCGGGCGTTATTCAAAAGCCTGCTATTATTTCTTTTCAGAAGCGCCAGGCGCATTACCCTCATCTCGCGGCGTGAAGCTTCAGAAGCGTCTTCAAAGTCTAGGGTGAAAGTCGGCCGTGAGAGCCAGTTGTAATCGTCGGGGGGAGTAAATCGCACCTCCTGACGTTACCCCTCCCAAACTTTTAAATACTTTCCACGTACGCAATCATCCGCTGGCGTTCCTTGGCATCGGGCAGGCGGCCCATGCCTGCGCCGGCGTTGTCTGCCATATGTTTGG
>CAYGNP010000038.1:0-3558 GCA_964351365.1 uncultured Micavibrio sp. | reverse complement strand
ATCCTGAAGTGCTTGCGCTGAAGGATCTATTTCCCCCACAACATCCCACTTAAACTGCAATCCAACCGATTTCCCAATCCAGTTTTCCTGCATGATGCGCACTTTTTCCGGCCAACGCTCAAGGCCTTTCAAATCCTCAAGCAAATCCTCTGCATAATCCGTAATCTTTAAAAACCACTGGTTCAGCTTTCGCCGCTCAACCGGCGCGCCTGTGCGCCACCCCTTACCATCAATCACCTGCTCATTGGCCAGAACGGTATTATCTACCGGGTCCCAGTTCACCATCGATTCCTTACGGTACGCAATTCCTTTTTCGTGGAATTTCAGGAACATGCGCTGCTCATGCGCATAATACTCCGGATCGCACGTCGCAAACTCGCGGCTCCAGTCAATCGACAACCCCATAGATTTAAGCTGCGCCCGCATGGAATCAATATTCTCATGCGTCCATTTAGCCGGATGCACCCCGCGCTCTATCGCGGCATTTTCCGCAGGCAATCCAAACGCATCCCACCCCATCGGATGCATGACATTATACCCTTGCGCCGCGCGGTATCGTGCAACCACATCCCCAAGCGTATAATTACGCACATGCCCGACATGAATACGCCCGGAAGGGTAGGGGAACATCTCCATGACATAATATTTCGGCTTCGCACTATCCGCCTCTACTGCAAAAGCATTATCCGCGGCCCACCGCGCCCGCCATTTACGCTCAGTCTCTTTGATATTGTAACGCTCAGCCATAGGAAATCTTACTTCTCCAGATGAGCGATGCGCAGCTCCCGCGCCCGCGTCAGAATAGTATCCTCCAGCTTGCGCCCAGTATCTTCCGCAACCGGAGCATCCGCCCACTCACTGCCCTTGCGCACCTGCCGGAACGTGCGCACACGAACGCCATCGGCCTTCAGCTCACGGCCCAAAATAAAGGCATTCACCTTCACCCGCTCATTGGGCGTTGCCGGATCAACATACCAATCCGTCAAAATCACCCCGCCAAACGGATCGGCGCTGGCCAAAGGCATAAACGATACCGTATCCAGACTCGCGCGCCACAAAAAGCTGTTCACTCCTATGCCGTTATCCTCCACCTTGTCGCTCTTGCCGCCCAGCAGCTTAAGCCCGTCTTCGCCCAAAATGCTTTTCGGTTTGGCATAAATATCATTATCCGCTATCGCCCCGCGATCTGCTCCGGTCGGATATTTCGCCTCTTTTTTGAGGCCAGAACACGCCCCAAGCATCAAAACTGCCGCAACTCCGCAAGCGAAATTAAAATATTTACGATCCATATAAATCACCATGATCCAATCCAAGTTTTATGATATATAAGTCTTTAGCATGCTGTGTTATCGGTAACAAGGGCTTACACAAACCAGAATCAAGGCTTTCAACAGCCCCGCAAGCGCAAATATGAATGTTGCATAAATGCCACGCATCCAAAAAAATACAGGCCGTATCCGTCTCGCACATTGACCATCCCTATACGCAATGGCCTAATACCAGCATCTTCATTCGTGAAGATACTTCTTAACACGGTCCATTATGGATTAAACTTTAACTTTTCATATTCGTATTACGGGTATGATTGGAGGAAACTAAAATGAAAAAACTACTACTCGCAAGCGTTGCTGCTGGTAGCTTGGCTTTTGCTTGTGCCCCTGCACATGCTGAAGTTGAACTCAATGTTGGCGGCTATTTCAAAGGTTACGGCGTATATGTTGACCAAGACGAACTCACTGGTCAGCAAGTTAACGATGTTGACTTCCTGCGTGACACTGAACTTCACATTGGTGGCGAAACAACTTTGGACAATGGTCTGACAGTTGGTGCGCACTTTGAAGTTAGCTTTGACAGCGGCGATGCATCTGACCTTGATGAATCATACCTTTATTTCTCAGGCGACTGGGGTCGTGTAAACTTTGGTGAAGAAGACGGCGCTGCATACCTCTTGCAGGTTTCTGCTCCTTCAGCTGACTCAAACGTTGACGGTATCCGTCAATACATCCAGCCAGTTAATGCTACTCAATTGGGCGTTACAAGCTTGACATCTTTGAACCTTGACTACGCACAAGACAACTCAAAAGATGCTGACAAATTGACTTATTTGTCTCCAATCTTGAGCGGTTTCCAGGTTGGTGTATCTTATGCACCTGACCAAGGAAATGCTGATGACTTGGATGGTATCACAACTGAAAACGCTTCTGGCTTGAACGAATCATACGAGATTGCTGCTCGTTATGAAGGTCAATTCCAGGATGTCGGCGTTATCGCAGGTGCTGGTTACTCATACATCACAAACAACAGCTCAACAGCTGGTCAAGATGATGGTCAAGCTTTCAACCTCGGTCTAGACCTGAATATCGGTCCATTCGGCGTTGGCGCTGTTTATCTTGAAGACAACAGAAACGTAGACAACACAACAGATGACACACAAATCATCGTTCTTGGTGCTGACTACACAACTGGCCCATTCAAAATCGGCGCGTCTTACTACAACAATGATGTAGATGGAAACATCGAAGTTGACCGCTACACTGGTGGTGTTGTTTATGAATACGGCCCAGGCATGTCCTTCCGTGGTTCTATCAGCTTCACAGACGCTGAAAACGACTCTGCAGACACAGATGGCGACGCAACAGCGATCCTTCTGGGTACACAAGTTAACTTCTAATCTTAGAAATCTAACCTAAAAAATTTAAGGGGTGCCCCAACCGGCGCCCCTTTTTTGTTCTTGATTACGAACCCCGGCTCTCTTAACCTTCCCCCATGAACACAATCACAAAAAACCTTAGCGCCATTCACACTCAGATAGATGAGGCCGCCGCGCCATGGGGCAGGGCGCCCTCTGATATCAACCTCGTCGCCGTCAGCAAACGCCAACCGCCAGAAAAAATCCGCGAAGCTCTGGATGCGGGCCAGCGTCTCTTCGGTGAAAACCGTGTGCAAGAGGCCTATGATCACTGGGCCAATATAAAACCCGATTACCCGGATCTCAAACTCCACCTGATCGGCCCCTTGCAAACCAACAAAATCAAAGACGCCATCATGCTCTTTGATCTCATTGAAACCATCGACCGCGAAAAACTTGCCCGCAAGCTCGGCGATACACTGAGGGAGGAGGGGAAGAATCTACCCTGCTTCATTCAGGTCAACACCGGCGAAGAACCGCAAAAAGCTGGCATCCCCCCAAAACACCTCGCTGATTTCCTCAAATTCTGCAGCCATGACTGCGCGCTCGATATTCAGGGCCTGATGTGCATCCCCCCGCTCGATGAGCCCGCCGCGCTGCATTTCGCCCTGATGAAAAAACTCGCCGCCGCCCATGGCCTAAAGCATCTCAGCATGGGCATGAGCGCCGACTTCGATCAAGCCATCCCCCTTGGCGCAACCTATATCCGCATCGGCACCGGCATTTTCGGCGAACGCCCCCCGCCATTCTGAGCGCTCCCTCCCTGTCATTCTGAGCGCAGCGAAGAATCTAATCATAATCGTCAGCAAAGCACCCATCCATCGCCGCAAGCATCCCTATAACACTCTGCGCCCTCTGTAGTTCAAAAA
>CAYGNP010000037.1:0-3965 GCA_964351365.1 uncultured Micavibrio sp. | reverse complement strand
GAATTGTGTTGCGCGGGGTGTGTAAAATTTAGTATGATCTGATTCATCAACACCATTATTGTGTTTAAATCCTAGTTCTTGAAGGCTTTTTTATGGGCGGCGGCGTTCCAAAAAAATCACGAATATTTGCCGTAGCCAATCAAAAAGGCGGTGTCGGTAAGACAACGACGGCGGTGAATATCGCGACGGCGTTTGTTGCCATGGGGCATAAGGTTTTGCTGATTGATCTTGATCCGCAGGGTAATGCGGGGACAGGACTTGGCATAAAACGCTCGATGATTAAATCCTCGCTTTATGATGTTTTGTTTGGCGCGGCGCGTATTGTGGATGCTGTGATGCCTACTCAGGTTCCAAGGCTTTTCATATTGCCGTCTTCGGTGCATCTTTCTGCGGCGGATGTGGAGCTGGCGCGGGAAAAGGGCCGTGAGGGTCGTCTTAAAAAGGCACTGGAAGATGCTGATCTGGATTATGATTACATCGTTATTGATTGTCCGCCATCGCTGAATGTGCTTACGCTTAATGCTTTCGTGGCGGCGCAGTCCATTATTGTGCCGTTGCAATGTGAGTTTTATGCGCTTGAGGGGCTTAGTCAGCTCAGCAAGACTGTGAAGCTTGTGCAAAAGCATTATAATGCGGGCCTTGATATTCACGGCATTGTTTTGACGATGTATGATAACCGCAATCGCATTACGCGACTGGTGGAAGATGATGTGCGGGCCTACTTCGGGGATAAGGTTTTTAAAACAACAATCCCGCGGAATGTGCGGCTGAGTGAGGCACCCTCTTATGGGTTGCCGATATTGGTTTATGATATGAATTGTGCGGGTGCGCAAGCCTATATTCGCCTGGCGAAGGAGGTTGTTGCCCGTGAAGATGAAACACAAAAGAAAGAAAAGGTAGCCTAACGATGAGCGATGAATTTGAGAATGATATGAAATCTGTGGCCAAGCCTAAAGAGTCTGGATTGCAGGGGCTCGGGCGGGGGTTGAACGCGTTATTCGAGGATGATGAAGAGAGCGCGATGATTGCCGAGATTGAGGACAGTCTGCAACAGGTGGATGCCCATGACCCTGCGCCGGTATTTGCGCCTGAGCCGGAGCTGGTGGTTGAAGAGATTTCTATTGATGAGGTTGATATCGAGATTACTGAAACAGTTATTGCGGTTAATGATGCGGTGGAGTCGGCACCTGTTTCTGCGCCTGTGCCGGAGACAAAAAGTAACGGGCGCGGAAATCGCCAGAGTGTTGGCGTTGAGCAGCTCTATCCGAGTGATTTCCAGCCGCGGCGGATTTTTGATGATAACAGCATTGATGATCTGGCGGATTCGATCAAGCAATACGGGGTTTTGCAGCCTTTATTGGTGCGGGAGAATCCGGATGTGCCGGGCACTTATGCGATTATTGCAGGGGAGAGACGCTGGCGGGCGGCGCAGCGGGCGCAGGTGCATGAAGTTCCTGTCATTATTATGGATATTGATGAGTTAGAGGCGTATAAAATTGCCTTGATTGAGAATTTGCAGCGCGAAGATCTGGATCCGATTGATGAGGCGGTCGGGTATCAGCGCCTGATTGAGGAATATGGGCAAACGCAGGAGCAACTCTCCAGAGCCGTAGGGCGGAGCCGGCCGCATATCACCAACATGCTGCGGCTTTTGAATCTGCCGATAATTGTGCAGGCGCATGTGAGTGCGGGCGATCTCTCGACTGGGCATGCGCGCGCGATTATTACGGCGCGTGATCCGGAGGCGCTGGCGCGGGAGGTGATCAGCAAAGGATTGAGCGTGCGTCAGACCGAGAAGCTGGCGAATGACTCCAAAGCAGCGGCGAAATTCCCGCGTACCAAGGGTTTTGGCGCGCCGGATGTCTCCGGGCGCAGCAAGGAAGCGGCGATTGCCGGCAAGGATGCCGATACGCTCGCGCTGGAGCGGGATATTGGTAACGCGCTTGGTATGGATGTGTCGATTGATAGTGCAGATGGAAAAAGCGGGAAGATCAGCGTCTCCTTCAAGACGCTCGATCAGCTGGATGAGGTGTTGCACAGATTGGCGCATTTTCCTGGGACGCGTCAGGCGGGGTAGGATTTGGGCCTTGCGCCATTGCATGGTTTAGCTTTGCCGCAAAGGCGTCAGGGTTTTTTTACTACAGAGGGCGCAAGAGTTTTTAAGGATGCCTGCGGCGCTGGATGGGGTGCTTTTCTACGCGTGCAATGGCTAGATTCTTCGATGCGCTCAGAATGACAAAGGGGAGCGCTCAGAATGACGAGGGAGCTTTATAATGACAAGGGGAGGTATAGGGGGTGCGGAGCGGTTTGGGCAATTAGGTAGGTATCGAGTTTGAAATGCTTTATCAGCTGGGTGTAGCCTTGATTTGGTAGTTTTGCTCTTTTAGTTATTACGCTCTCTCGCAGGTAAGTTTTCAATGAAGTTAGGTGTGGGAATACAGCCTATAAATGGGCGATTTTCGTTGTTCCAATTCACGATGCCAAACATAAAAGTCATTGATCTATATGACCAGTGATAGGGTATAATTTTGTCGTCCTTTTTTACTAACAAATAGGCGTGGTGAATCCCTTTGTTTTTGGGCATGGTATAAAATGCAAGTTGCTCAAGGTTATACAAATTTGGATCTGTGCTTTCGAAGGCGATGCAATAGGGGTTTTTGTTTGCAATTTTTTTGGCGTTTGCGATGACTATGTTTGGATAGTAAAGACCTGCAAAGCTAGCGATACATAGTGATGATGACAGTGCAATTACAAAAAAGTTTAGTGGCGTGTTTTTCAGTTCATATTTTAGGGCAATGATGGCGGCTGAGAGCGCTATTGTTCCTGCAAGGGTGTGAATTATATATCCGTTTTGTGCGTTTTGAAAAATAAAGGCAATCTTTATTATCATAATTATAGAAGCGCAACACCCTATAAAAATTGATAAAATGATATCGATGATGCGCAGTTCTCTTTTCGGAACTATATAGTTTTCCAGAGCTTTTGGGTGCCAAAATCTATGAAAAAAATACCTGATTGCTAATAAGGCGACTCCCAAGAATAAGATAGTGTAAATTATTATGAGGCCAAACTCGAAGTCTTCTGCTCCTTTTTCAAGCCACGCGATTGGATGAAGAAATGATATGTAGAATAGCCATAAACGCCACGCCATTGAAAATGGTATCAGGAATGTTATGAATGGTAATGTAAATGCGGGTATTAATATTAATAATTTAATTAATTCATCTATCATTTTCTTGCGGCTTTTTCCGCATGGCCGGACATGCCAAAGCGTTGCTGCAGGATGGCGAAAATTTCCTCCGGCGGGATGTTGTGGTGGCTCAGCATGACAAGGGTGTGGATGAGGAGGTCGGCGGCTTCGGCGCGGATGTTTTTCTGGGTTTGCCTGTCTGTTGGGTCTTGATCCAGCAGAAGGGCTTCGTCGATGAATTCGCGGGCTTCCTCTAGAATTTTTTCAGCGATTTTAGGTGTGCCCTTTTCGTATAGAGAGGCGACGTAGGATTTATCGCCGCTTGCTGATTTGCGGGATTGCAAGGTTTCGTAGAGTTTGTCGAGGATGTGGGTCATAAAATGTTTTTACTACAGAGTGCGCAGAGATTACAGAGGTTTTTGTGTGTGCAGGGATGGCGTGGGGGAGATTCTTCGCTACGCTCAGAATGACAAAGGGGAGGGCTCAGAATGACGAGGGGGCTCAGGATGGTATTTGATATACTCGTTGTCATCCTAAAGCCCTTTAGGCTGAAGGATATTGTGGATTGCATCGTCCTTAAAAATGCGATTACCGCAAAGGCGCCAAAGTTTTTTACTACAGAGGGCGCAAGAGAGCGCAGAGTTTTTTTAGAGATGCCTGCGGCGCTGGATGGGTGCTTTGCTGACGATTATGATTTAGATTCTTCGCTGCGCTCAGAATGACAAAAGGGAGGGCGGAATGACAAAGGGGGGGGTTAGGGGGGTTCGGGCAGCGT
>CAYGNP010000036.1:0-4304 GCA_964351365.1 uncultured Micavibrio sp. | reverse complement strand
ACAGCTAAAGCAATGGGTTAATAAATATATGGGCTAATTATCTAGGACAGCACCTAAATCAAATATCATAAAGTTTATGATTTGTACGGCGGTGTTGTGCTATGAGCAACGCTGAAATTTGGAGCATTGGTGCATGATCGCGGAATTATTCTATCCGAGAGAGCTGAAGGAGATTGTTGCTGATCTGGAAGCAAAGAATAATCTTAGATGTGAGCCGTTGGATCAATTGAATCGCTTTATCTATGTAATGACTCTGCTGACACTATCGATTGGTGGAATTGCTCTTTTTGCTGATGGGCTGATTGTTTCTCTTGTGGTCATTCTTATAGGATATTTGATGACGCTCTCCGTACTTCGAACGCATTTGAAGTTTTTTAAGGCATACATATTCGGGGAAAGGCAAGAGTTCATGGTTGAAAAAATAAAAACTCTGGAGTTCGGCCGCTTATTTACAAGCATACCCAACTTAAATGTTTACTGCAAACGTCTGTCGGATGGAAAAAAAGTTAAAATACCATTTTTGCGTCAAGACGGCCTGAAAGAATGCAACATAGATTTAGGAGCAAAAATTATTCTATATTATTCTGATACAACTAAGCTATACCCTGCTTCAGATACAAACTTATTTAAAAAAGAGTTCTGTCTGCGAAGCGACCTCATGGAGAAGAAAAACTATGACTGACCCTATTTATCGTAACCACCAAGTTCTGCCGCCGCATCAACAACCGGCATATTTGGATGCGCTATCATCTTCTTATGCCGTGGCGAGAGATAATTATCCAATTCGGGGAAACGCAGCATGATCGCCGAATTATTCTATCCGAGGGAGCTGAAGGAGATTGTTGCTGATCTGCGGGCGAAGGGCAATTTGAATGAGAATGCATTATATTTTCTAAATCGTCATATATACATACATGCAATGGCTTGGATTTTTTTGTTATCTTTTTTGTTTACTATATCTTTAATCGTCCTGATGGTAGGTGTAGTTTTTGCATTTTTCCTAATTTCCTATGATGCGCGCGACACGTTTAATCGATATTTAATTCCATATTTACACAACGTCGCACATATTGGAAAAATTAAGAACATAACCTATAATAGATTTGGCGGTATCAAAATTCACGTTTTTATTGAATTAGCAAATAAAGATTGTGAAACAGAATTTCTATCAGACTGGCGCAAGATTCCAGCGCTCCAAAAAGGCGATGAACTAGCAATCTTCATGAATCCAAAAAGAAAAAATTCAGCAATGCCGGATCATCCTTATTTTAAAGATCGCTATTCACTTTACTTAAAAGATTAATAGAGGAAAAATAACTATGAGCAATGTAATTTACTATAACAATCAAAAACCAACAAATCCTTTAAATGATGAATATTTTTTAGGCGCTTTTGGTAATGCTGTGACACAACTAGCGTCAGGTTTAACTCCAGGTGGGTCTGTAATTTTAGATTTGGGTATTGGGACTTTTTTTGCAGGTTCTACACAAATTACTTCTGAGTCAACGTCATTAATAATTCAGCGTTTAGATGATAGTCGTATTAGGGTTGGTGATGCGTTATACCCCGCGGATGTCGTTTTTGATGCCTCTCTTTCAACAATACTAACTTCGGTAGTTCTTACAGGTCTAGGAATTACAGCGCCAGCAAGTGTTGCGGCTATAACAGTAGCCGCTGGTGTTGGTCTTGCTTACACCGCATTTTTTGATCCTGCGGGTGAAGTTTTGCTCGACGTATTGGCGGGCACAGTTGATGTTCAGTTTGAGTTAAAGGATGCGAGTGGCGCGGTTCTGTCTACGGCGATTTATCGGGATGGTCTGGATGAGCCATATTACAATCAGGCGGTAGCGGATTTTCTGGGTATTTCTGGTGAAGAAGGTGTTACATCAGAGGGTGCGTCTACAGGTGAGTTTGCGATACCTCAGAACGGAATGACGATTGAGGTTAAGAGCTTGTCGACGTTTGATCCCCCGGTAAGTGAAACCTACGTGATCTATACCAATGAAAATTCTGATGGCACGGTAACCAGTGATGTGGCGGCAAATGCAATTAACCTGTTCTTTAACGGACAGAAAGCGGCGTTTCTTAGTGCTGGTGCGGATGGAAAAACAAATGCGGATATTTTTGCAGAAAAAACATTGAGCCGCGAAGATGAAAACGGACAGGTGATTGAGGAATATTATAGCTGGCTTTTTGCGAGAGAAGATATGCTTGGCTTAACGGAGTTGGGAATTACTGATCCTTTCTTTATTCCCTCTGCGAATGGCTCGGGTATTTTTGAAGCATTTGATGTTCAGTATATCTGGGCTGCGCGTGATGGTGTATTCTTTGCGTCCAATGATGCTAGTTCTGGCCTTTATCTTGGTGATGATTTTGATACTATTCCAACCGGAGAGCATGCGGGCGCCGGAGATGATTGGATGTTTGGCGGTGGTGGTGTAGACCGGCTTTCAGGTGATGAAGGAAAAGATCGTGTATATGGGGGTGCGGGTGATGATTTTTTATACGGGGATTCCGAGTATTTTGGCTTAGAAGGTGATCTTTATCACGGTGGTTCGTATCTTGAGCTGGTTGATACTGACGGGATAGATACTTTAGATTACAGCGCCATCGGCTTTTCCCTGACTTTGTCTTTGGGAGAGAAAAATGGCAGCACACAGTTCGATAATACCTCTGCTTATCATCTAAACTCTTCAGGCAATTTAATTGGAGATGTTGACCAGATTATATCGATTGAGCGTTTTATTCTCACTAATCGGGACGATACTGCTTTTGTTACGGAAGATTTTAATTACAACGTAGATCACTTAGATGCCGGTCAAGGTAATGACGTCCTTGATTTTTCTGCCTCAGGTGCCGCAGTGACGGTTGATGTCTTTAACGGCAGCGCCTATACAAACGGAGCACAGGAAATAAAATTTGAAAATTTTGAGGAATTTATTGGTTCGGCGTATTTTGACACGTTTTGGGGGAGGGCAGAATCCGCATCGTATGACGGACTGGATGGAACAGATGTGTTGAGTTACTCCTATCTCGACCATTCGCGTATTTATGTCGATTTGAATACTGGGCTTGTTGAAAAAATCAGTGCCATGGGGCCGGTGACGGATTCAGTTAAAAATATTGAAATTTTTGAAGGCACAGGCGGGGGTGATTTCTTTCGTAGCGGCGAGGGTTTAACTGGTGTTATTTTTGATGGTGGTGCGCAACCGCTGAACCGTCGTGATATTCTTGATTTTACGCCTTATACTCAAGGCGTTAGTGTTGATTTGTTCGCGGGCACTGTGGTCGATAGTGAGGGCGGTACAATTACGGTTAATGATTTTGAGCAGGTTGTTGGTTCTTCACAGGCTGATATTATTACGGGTGGTGATGGCGCAGACTGGTTGTTTGGGCGGTTGGGCGATGATGTTTTAAGCGGAGGGATCGGTGATGATTACCTGATTGGCGGCGGACAGGCAGATATCCTTGAAGGCGGCAATGGAAATGATGTGTATTATTTTAATGATGCGAGTGATATCAGTACAATTACAGATGCTGGAGGGATTGATGATCGGCTTTATTTAGGTGGAGATTATATCTTTTCAGAAGACATTATTGTGCGTAATGGAACAACAACGATCACAACTTTATTGGGCATAGCAAATTTTGATGACCAGATTGAAAGAATTGAGTTTTCAGATCGTGCAAACTTTAAAATTGACAATTTATCACGCGTTGCGCCACTTGCTGCGTCTTTGCCACAATTTATAGGAGCTGATATCTATGATGAGAATAACCCAAATTCCTATAATGATATCTTAAATGGAACAGAAGCTGATGAGTTTTTTGATGGTGGAGTAGGGGATGATCAAATTTATGCGAGTGAAGGCAATGATTTGATTATTGATGAATCGGGGCAAAACTTGATTCATGGCGGCACAGGAAATGATTGGATTATAGGCAGCGGCACACTTTACGGTGATGATGGGTCTGATCATCTGAGAGGAGAAAATTCTGTTCTTTATGGTGGGGCTGGAGAGGATTTTCTTTATGGCAGTGGTGTTTTAAATGGCGGTTCCGGTAACGATTATTTTGCTGGTAGCGGCGTCCTTGTTGCAGGTATTGGAATAGATGTTGTCGCTGCCACTGTTGGTATTGGTACAGAAATTTGGCTTCAAACAGGGTCTTTGGCAACAACCCGTGTTGATATTGCAGATAACGGCTCTTTGGTTCTTTCACTGGATGGCAGAGAGGGGAACAATAAAGTAAGGTGCTGTCCTAGATAATTAGCCCATATATTTATTAACCCATTGCTTTAGCTG
>CAYGNP010000035.1:0-4962 GCA_964351365.1 uncultured Micavibrio sp. | reverse complement strand
GTATTCATCCATACCCCCGCCATCTTCGCACCGCGCGAGAGTGCCCGCACCGCAGGCGTAGACAGCGCGCCATAGCTCATCCCCGAAATATTGAAAAACGACTTCGCCTCATACGGCTTGGCGCAATATGGCCCAATCTTGAGGGGCTTGGTCTTCTCCGTATCCTCATCCAGCATCGGAAACGGGCAATTCACAAAAATCGCCGTGCCGGGCGGAGTAAGGTTTTTCGTCGACCCAAAGGCAACTGTGTTATCCTCACCCTTTGCTGCGCGGTAAACCCATTCACGCTCAGCGCGGTTAAAGGGCATTTCCTCGCGGTCCATCGCAAAGAAATACTGGCGGAAAAACTCACCCAGCATAGAGAACAAATACCGGAACCGGCCAAGAACAGGATAATTATGCCGCACGGCATCCTTGGTTTGCGTGGCATCGACAATAAACATAAAAACAATGGCGGCAACCCCGACACCAACCGCAAAAATAAACAGCGTTGCGAGCAGCGAAAGCCCATCCGCCACCCAATCCGATACCATGAACATACGCTCATCTCCTTTGCGTTATAACCACACCATACCTAAGAAGTGCAGGATAAGAGCGCTAAAAGACCTAAGCCGCCTTCGCGCTCTTGGCGTTATCAACACCTTCCATGATGAGCTCTTTAGCTTTTTTAGAGCCTTCCCAGCCCTTCATTTTCACCCATTTCCCCTTCTCAAGGTCTTTGTAATGCGTGAAGAAATGCTCGATCTCATCAAGAAGTATTTTCGGCAAATCAGAATATTCGGTTACATTTGAAAACATCGGGTGCGTTTTATCAACCGGAACGGCCAGAATTTTCTCATCCTGCCCGCCATCATCTTCCATCACTAAAACACCAACCGGGCGCGCAGCAATTACCGCGCCGGGCAAGATTGCATGCTGTGCATAGACCAGAACATCAACCGGATCACCATCCCCGCCAAGCGTCCCGGGAATAAAACCATAATTAGCAGGATAAAACATCGCCGTATGAACAAACCGGTCAACGAACAGCGCGCCGGAATCCTTATCGATCTCATACTTAACCGGCGTGCCGCCTTGTGTATTTTCAATGACGACATGCACGTTATTTGGCGCATCTTTACCAACGGAAATTTTTGACAAATCCATATTCTACCCTTTACTGCTTTGATTGACTGATGACTTAGTCATACAAGCAAGGGCAAGCCGCAGCAAGAGTTTTTTACTCTTGTACCGCCTCGGAGGAATTATCATTGCTGCGCCGGATTGCCATCAACGGCATGGTTTTTTTCTCTATTGAATCCTGAACAAAAATGACCCCACCGGATCCACAAGCATACGCCGTCATGAGAGCTCCTCTTCTCTTTGATATGTTAGAATACCAACACTCTACACGATTTTTGCTGCACCCTCAAACACATGATGTGATGCACCGCACCATGATGTGGATAAAAGAAAAACGCCTCGAGAAAATCGAAGCGTTCCATATAATTCTTAAAATAAAAAAAGAGCTGTTAGCTAACTTTTTTTAGATTGCCAGCAGCCTGCTTGCCACGATTGTCTTCAATGTCAAATTCAACTTTTTGACCTTCATCCAATGTTTTCATGCCTGCCTTCTCAACAGCAGAAATGTGTACAAACACATCTGGTCCACCATTGTCGGGAACAATAAAGCCAAAACCTTTTGTTCCATTAAACCATTTTACGGTTCCTGTTTGCGCCATTTCGATACTCCTTTGTATAATTAAAAATCAGCACTTAATTGGTAATTCGGCTGGTTTAAAAAATCAAAAAAAGCACGAAATCCAAATTCATCGCGATTAAACTTCATTTTTACAAAAAACGCAAGATAATTAAGCAGATTGGGGATAAACACCGTGAAATAAACATTCAAAGGTGCCTCTTTGCCCTGCCTTCTATATGCTAAGAGCAGGAAAAAGCAAGGAATTCCATGACCCAAGGCGTTAGTGTCCTAGAGCGTAAAGCCCTTCAGGCTGGTAAAGTATTTATCACCCAGGGCGAAGAAAATATCCGCGCTTACGTCATACAGGATGGCGAAGTCGCCGCCTTTACAAAAGATGGCGACAAAAAAGTAGAAGTTGGCCGCTTTGGCCCCGGTACCATCATCGGCGAAATTAACCTTATGATTGATGACCCCGCCTCCCTTAGCTACGAGACCATCACAATGACAACCGTTGTCACAATAACGCGCCAGGATTTTCAAAAGCGCCTCGCCCGCGCAGACAAAAGCATCACCACCATCCTTGAACACGCCGTACAGAAAATCAAATTCTTCGAAGACATTGAAACCCGCAAAGCCATAGAGCGTATGAACGTGGACGATATGGCTCTGCATCTGGTTCGAAATCTGGTGATGAACCTGTCAGTAGATAAGAAGATGCAATATGAAGACGCCATCCTGCCCCACATTAACGGCATGATCCGCGACATCAAAAACATCAAAAAAGATGAAAAAGCGCGGCGCAAGGCAGAAGCAGAAAAAACCGCTGCAGAATAATCATTCCATAAGCTTCAATAGAGCATTCCGGTCTTGCCGCAAGGCTTCTTGAAACCCGCGAACCTCATTACGGGCCGTTCTGATGCGGGCAACCCGAACGGCGCGCTCAACCCTGTCCTTGGGAAGATCTGCCCGTATCAACCCATCCAACGTCAAAAGCGGCGCAATCACTGACTCAATCGCTGCACCAGCCTCCCCCAGGGCCTTGCTCCTCTTATCCTGAAACACTGTATCCTGTAAAACCGAATCAGGCTGATCGCGCTCCCACCTCTTAAAATCCTGCGCCGCATCACATAAATTCTCAATATCTTTAGTGACATCAACCAGCGTATCCACCCGCTCGGCCACATCATGCGCCTTATCGGCGGCATCCTCACTCAAATCACCACAATTCGCCACACCAGCATATGCAGGCACAGAAAAAAACATCAAAAAAAGAATGCAAAAAATTCTAAACATAGATATCATAATGACAGGTCTTCACGACATTGTTAAGAAAAACAAATATCCACCAACACGCCATCCTTGACGAACAAAATGAATGGAGCGAATAGCCATTATAAAACAATGGGTTAAGCGAGAAAAAATCAATTTATTTTTAAATCCGTTGGATAAAATTCAAAAAAAATCAAAAATTCTTACACAAATTAAAACCAAACCTTAAAATAATAATTTAAACGAATAACAAAGCAAGCGCAGCCCACTATGCCCGATGAAATTTTAGAACGTAAATCCTTTTCAGCAGGAAAAATCATCCTGAAAGAACATGACCAGAATAACGAATGCGCCTACATTATCCAATCCGGCGAGGTTATGTCCTTCATTACCGAAAAAAACAAAGTCATCGAAGTTGGCCGCTACGGCCCCGGCTGCATCATCGCAGAAACTAACCTGATGATAAATAACCCGCTAAGCCTGAACTACCAGGCCGCAACAGATACAACAATGATCGTTATTCTGCGCCACGATTTTGAAAAGAAGCTCACCCGCCTTGATCAAACCATTCAAAAGGTTATTAAATCCCTTACACAAAAAATCAAAGACCTTGAAAAAATCAATGCTGAGCAAGCCCTTTCGGAAAGCCGTGTAGACGACAAAGCCCTGGAAATCGTTGAACATCTGCTGCGTGATATGGACCCGCAGCGCAAAAATAAATATGAGGAAGTGCTCCTGCCGCATTTCAACGTCATGTGCAAAGCTCTTGAAGAAATCAGAAAAGAAGAACGTCACGCGAAACAAAAACAAGTCCTGAACGAAAAGGTAAATGAGCTTAAAGAAAAGGACTGATAATGAAAAATTTACCAAAAGACAAAAAATCCATAGCCATAGCAATATTATGTCTATACATCACATTCGTATTCGTACAATCACTGTTTTTTAAATTCTCAAACTCACCCGAAACCCAACATATTTTCTCTGTGATTGATGCTTGGGCCGCCAGCACTTTTGGAATTTCAGGCCTGTTTGTGCCTCCCGGCATATTCAACGCCTACGTCATTGGCTCCGCCGAACTTGTGGCCTCCATAATGCTCATGACCGCCCTGTTCACAAACCACAAAATCCTGATCCCGCTCGGCGCCCTCCTCAGCTTTGGCATCATCAGCGGCGCAATCTTCTTCCATCTCGCAACCCCTCTTGGCATAAATGTCCAGGGCGATGGCGGCGTTCTATTCTATTTGGCCTGCGGCGTTTGGGTGTCATCTTTAATATTACTGCGCATAAAAAAACCAACAAAAAAGCCGCTCAAACAGAGCGGCTAAATTGAAATTCATAAATGAGGTTTGAAATAACGTAAAGGAACGCGCTTAAAAGATCTGGCAGCGAACTACTCTCCCACGTCTTAAGACGCAGTACCATTGTCGCAAAAAGGTTTCACGGTCGAGTTCGGGATGGGATCGGGTGTTTCACTTTTGCCGTAACCACCAGATCATTGAAACGCGTTCACTTTAATCCAAAATGTATTTTGCAGTTTATCTTAATGTCTGCATTTATGTGAGCGCAAAGCACGCAAACAGCGCCTTTGCAACAAAACCTGAATATCAATAAACACAAGATAAATCCAGCGGACTTATCACTGCGCGTAGACAATGGTTCCTTTTGTACTGCGACTTAACGCAAGCAAAACCATTGCATAATTTAAATTCAAGCCAATCGAGCAATTAGTACTGGTTAGCTTCATGCATTACTGCACTTCCACATCCAGCCTATCAACGTGGTGGTCTTCCACGGCTCTGATAGGGAGTTCTGGTATTGAAGGGGGCTTCCCGCTTAGATGCTTTCAGCGGTTATCCTGTCCGAACATAGCTACTCTGCGGTGCTCCTGGCGGAACAACAGATACACCAGAGGTTCGTTCACCCCGGTCCTCTCGTACTAAGGGCAACTCTTCTCAAAACTCCAACTCTCACGGCAGATAGGGACCGAACTGTCTCACGACGTTCTGAACCCA
>CAYGNP010000034.1:0-5514 GCA_964351365.1 uncultured Micavibrio sp. | reverse complement strand
CCGCGGACCTGATGATTACAAATCAACTGCTCTACCAACTGAGCTATAAGGGCACATATCACTTAAAATAAACATCCATTCCGAAGAATTTACTATACGAGCATACACCCCTTGTCCAGCACAAAAGCGCATATCCGCAAAAATTTTGGTCAAACTTTTAATGTTAACACTTGGTTTTTTATAGTATTTTCTGTTAATCTGTGTGCGTATTATATAAAATGCAATACTTACTGTTAGATAGAAAAAAGTTTAGACCATGCAGGGCGGGCAACAATCGGGCGATACACTTTACGAAAACGGCATTGGCTGGGGGCTGATGCTCATGATCTTTGCTGTTCTGATCTGGATTTTCTGGTTCTTTTTCGACCATGAAATCCGCGATATGGTGCGTTGGATTCGATATTCGGAGATGTGGCTTGTCTCCTGGTTCATTGACCCAGACTATATCATAAATTATAAGGGAAAAGAGATACCCTTCCAGACTGGATTTGAAAGAACACCCCAATATGAGAAGGGCAAAATGAACTACGACCACCTGTCCATGTTCAGCGCTTTTGCGATGCAACCTCTTAAAGTGCCAATCATGTCAATCCTGGGTGCGGGCGCCCTGTGGTGCATATTCATGGGCCCCGGCACGAACAACAGAAAACGCATGGGCCTGGAGCAACTCATCGAACATCAATCAAAAATGTTCCCCGTGATTACTCCATTTGTCCGCTTCAACCCGGCCACTCAGCCCCCCCGGCCCCCAGGAGCACCCGTTCCGGCTGAACTACCCAGCTTTGCCGAAGCCCTTGGCCCGGAAGAATGGCTGGCATACAATAACATAAATCCCAAAGACGGGAAAATTAACGCGCCTGAGACAGTTGAAATGATCGCAAAGGCCTTCACAGCACAACTGGGAAAACCATGGCGTGGCGCAAACAACCTCGACCCCTACAAACAAATTCTTCTAGCTGCTTTTTGCCTGAAAGCCTCGCGCAAGCGTGTTGATGCCGATGAAATGATAGGCCGCGTTGCAAAATGCTGGTCCTCAAAAGAAGGATTGAAACTCTCCCGTGATAGCAAACTCCTGAAAGACGCTCGTAAAATTCTGGGTGATAAAAATTTGTCTGCAGGCACTCTGGCACAAGCCAACCGCCACGCTTATGAAACAACGGCATTAATGCGTGCCCTACAATATGCTCGCGAAGAAGGCGGCGTTATGGCGCCTGCACATTTCGTGTGGTTGCGCGCCTACGATAGAAACCTGTGGTATCCTTTAAATAATATGGGCCGCCAGTCCTTCCACACAGAAGCCCTTGGCGCAATGGCACATTTCAAGGCAGAACGCTTGACCCAACGGCCAATCCCAGTCCCTAAGATTGACGGCGCTCTGGAGACAATAATAGAGTATATGAGCTCTCGCCGAGCACGGCCAATCCCGCAGCTCGATTACAGTAACTCCAAAAAACGTGGCATTAAAGAGGCTGTGTAACACATAACAAGAAAAAAACAGGAAAAATCATGGCAAAAACAGAAAAATCAAACGCTCTCACATCTAGTGTGAAAATAGTCGATGGAAAGCTCATCCTCTCATTGCCGACCGCGCAAACACCTGTTGTATGGCAGATGGATATTGAAAAAGCGCAATCTGCTGCCTTTACAGTGCAAGAAAACAAGAAAGCAAAAAACTTTGCCCTCATTCTAAAAACGCAAGATGGCACACTCGATGAAATAGCCCCCTTCGATGACAAAGAAAGTGCTGTTGAGATATTAATGCAAACCTCTGCCGCATTACAAAACGGGCACGGGCAAATCAACCGCCCTTTGATAAAATCATCGCCGGACAAAAATGCAACCACACAAGACAGCAATAAAAAATCAGACAAGCTAGGCGCTATGCTTGCTGCTGCTCTCGTATTTGTTCTGGTCCTTATATGGATCATGTCCGCAGCAGGGCCAGGGCGCATCGGCGAAAGTGGAGGCGTTCAAAACCAGTCAGCATCATTAACTGCCGAAAACTTAGGTAACGCCCGTGAATCTGCCGGCGTGCCAGTCTCCGCGGATGATTTTTTAAACAACAGGTAACCTCGCACTCATGGCATTAAATCAACGGAAATACGAACATAAGCATGAGGCCATCTTGCGGGATATCCGCCCGCTTTCCATGCGTATTTCTGATGGCCTTCAAAACCCATCCTACACCGTTGCAATATTTGTCATCGCCGCGATGTCAATCTATGTCAACGAATGGATGCTAACTTTTGCCGATTTAATATTGCTTATAATGGCGATCTACTTCCTCTGGCTTATCTCCCGCGACCGTAGCCTCGCCTTTAAACTGCCTCTAGGCAGTAAATATAAGGATAAAAACAACGGCCGCGGCGGGAAAAAAGGTAACGCAGAGGGCATATTATACCTCGGAAATGTCGAAAAAACGAATGAAGAAGTCTGGTTCACCAACAATGATATCAGAACACATTTCCTTTACCTCGGAACCACGGGCTCAGGTAAAACCGAAGGCCTGAAATCTCTGGTGACCAACGCCATGACCTGGGGATCCGGCTTTGTTTTTATTGACGGTAAAGCAGATACGGATCTCTGGTCGTCCCTGTCCTCACTGGTGCGCAGATTCGGCCGCGACGACGATTTGCTCGTCCTGAACTACATGACCGGAAACGCCGACATACAGGCTCCATCAAACACCATGAACCCATTCTCTTCCGGCTCGGCATCTTACCTGACCAACATGCTTGTCAGCTTAATGCCGGAAAGCGGCGGCGACAACGCCATGTGGAAAGAACGTGCGGTCTCCCTCGTCGGCGCTATGATGCCCGCCCTGACATGGAAACGCGATAATCAGGAAGTGCCGCTCTCTGTGCGTACAATCCGGAATTACCTCTCACTCAACAATGTCATCAAACTCTCGCGCGATGACGCCATTCCAAAAGAAGTCCGCGATGGGTTAATATCCTACCTTGATACACTCCCCGGCTTCATTCAGGATGCCTATGACGATCAGGGTAAAGTCAAACCACCCGGCCCCGATACGCCGCAATATAATACTGAAACCGCCAGCCAGCAGCACGGCTATCTGGCCATGCAGTTCACCCGCTCGCTTCAATCACTCGGCGATGATTACGGCTATATTTTCGACACCCAAGCCGCCGATGTGGACATGGTCGATGTTGTCCTCAACCGCCGCATTCTGGTCGTTCTCGTGCCCGCCCTCGAAAAATCGGGGGATGAGGTCGCGAACCTTGGTAAAATTGTCTCCGCCTCCATTAAGGGGATGATGGGCTCAACACTTGGCTCAACAGTGGAGGGTGACTCCGCATCCGTTATTGAAAACAAACCCACCCACTCCTCAACACCGTTCATGACTGTATTCGATGAGGTTGGATATTACGTCGCCGAGGGGATGGCCGTTATGGCCGCTCAGGCGCGTTCTCTTGGCTTCTCTCTGGTTTTCGCCGGACAGGATTTACCTGCGATGAAAAAACGTGTGCGCGAAGAAGCAAACTCCATTACCGCGAACTGTAACATCAAACTCTTCGGCAAACTCGAAGACCCGACCGAAACTAAAGAATTCTTCGAAAAAACTGTGGGCAGTGCCATGGTTACAGAGGTCTCCGGCTTCCAAATGTCCGGCAGCGGCGATCTCGGCGCCTATCACGATACACGCCAGGCCGGCGTGCAGCTCCGCCCGCGCGCCAGCTATGATGGATTGCGCGGCTTCAAGGAAGGTCAAGCTGTCATTACCTTCGGCGAAACGGTTGTGGATTGCGCTGTCTTCTATTCAAACCCCGGCTTCGCAAAAGCTATGCGTGTCACACGCTTTATGTCTCTGCCCGCACCGGATGAAACCTTGGTTAAACACGCAGGCGCCATTACCAAACTGCGCGACCTTATGGTCAATAAAACCTGGACAGCCAAGCGCGCAGAAGTCGCCATAGAAACGTCCGACGAAATCGCTGCCATGAATGACGGCTTCGTCAAACACAATAAACCCTCTATCAATCCTGTCGATGCCGGGATTGCATCCCTTGTGATGATCCACGCACTCTCAGGCGATATACCGCCCCCATCATCGCATCAACCGACGCAACTCGCCTCGCCTCCACCGCGCGCCGCAGAAAAACCACCAGAGCAGACGCCGCAAACACCGCCAGCGCCGGAACAGCCTCAGCAGCCTGCTGCACCCAAACCGCCTGCTGAAACATCATCCGCAACAGGCACTGCGAAACCAAGTATTTTTGGCGCGAAACCTTCTGCACCTGAACAAAAACCAGAAACGCCACAAACATCTTCACCAGATGATGCTCTTAAAAAAGCTGCGCTACAAATCAAGGACAGTCTTGTCGGCACACCCAAGAAAGAAGAGCCAACCGCACCTCAACAAAGAGTGCTCAAAGATCCTGTTGTCAAACCGGCAATTTTTGGCGGCAAACCTCCAGAAAACAAACAGCCTGCACCTGAAACAAAACCTGCGGAAACACCAAAAGCCGAACCCGAAAAAGCGGACGCACCCGCCAAACCATCTATCTTTGGCGCAAAACCTGCAGAAGAAAAGAAACCTGAACAAAAACCTGAGCCCAAAGAGCAGGAAAAACCCAAAGCCGAATCACCAAAATCTGATGATGAACCAGCAAAAGACAAACCGGCAAAACCGGCCATTTTCCAAAAGAAACCGGATCAGGATGACAGTGCGGAATAAAACCCAAACCGGCAGTGCCTTCTTCTATATCCTGCTCACCGTTGTGTTATTCGCGGCCCTTGCCTTCACCGTCTCACGCTCCATGCGCGGCAGCTCAACGAGCACAATCACAGACCGCCAGGCCGAACTCGCCGCCAGCGAAATCATGGCCTACAGCGCCCAGATCGCCCGCGAAGTCGACCGCCTGCGCCGCAAGGGCATCTCCGAAAGCGACATCGATTTCTCCTCCGACATTTTCTCACGCCACCAATCCACAACCCCCGCGCCATGGGACGCCAACCCGAATTGCACGGACGACACATGCAGAGTCTTCTCATCGCAAGGCGGCCGCGTGCGCGAAACAACTTTTGAATCTGCCGCCGACGAACACACGCTTGGCTTTTCCACAACTCTCCCGCGCCACGGCCACCCCGCTTTTTACCGCGTCTCCGCCGTGGGCAGCGGCACAGACGCCGAAGACCTTGTGCTTGAAATTATCCATTTGAACAATACCGTATGCGAAGTCATCAACCAGAAACTAAACCTTCCCGCACCCGCAACGTTAACGCCAGAAGCAAGCAACTCCCAGGGCAAAACCGCCACAAGCGGCGATGGTTACTGGAATTTTGAAAACACATTAACGTCTGAGCCCCTCTTCGACGAGGCAACAGAACTGCAAGGAAAGGTAAGCGGCTGCTTCACCCAAACCGGCGGCTACGGAAACATCTATTTCACGATTCTAATCGAACGATAGATCACACAGCACAACCAAAATTAAAAGGGTGGATTCTATTTTGAAGCGCGACTTTTGTTAATTTAAGCCCCTTTCGGGGTGA
>CAYGNP010000033.1:0-6354 GCA_964351365.1 uncultured Micavibrio sp. | reverse complement strand
CAGTTGATTTGTAATCATCAGGTCCGCGGTTCGAGTCCGTGTGAGGGCACCATTTCCATAAATTTTGGGGTATGGCCAAGCGGTAAGGCAGCGGTTTTTGGTATCGCCATCCCAGGTTCGAATCCTGGTACCCCAGCCATTCATCTGTTTTCGAACTTTCTCACTCCCTGTCCATCGCCGTGAAAAACCCCAGAATACGCAAGGCTTGGGGCATTACCTCTGCCACCTTTAACGCGCCATGATCGGCCCTGTATAGGCCGGATTTTTCTCTCTTGCGGCGTTTTTCTCTCCCGCCTGCCACCTTTGCACTTTCAAAGATGGCAGATCGAAATGCTTTATTTTCAGTGGTTTATGGGGTGTGCAAAAATTGATGGTTTGAAGTCGGTCTGCATATCCTCAGAGATGAGAGACAAACTTCTGCCGCTTACGCCAGCCGTCTCACATGTCCCTTCATCTTGTCCAGATGGTCAAGATCAAGCGGGAACTGAATGATGGTTGTACCATTCTCATTTTTGGCTATCCGCGCGTGGATAGCATCGCTGATGCCATCCAGCTTGATTTCCAGGCTTTCTCCTGCAGAATAGCTTAGCGCCGGGGACACGACCACATGCGCGGCGGAAATTTCTGTTGCCTGACCTGACCATGTGCTGCCGTTTACTTTTGCCGAGGCTTTCAGAGAAACCCGGCGCGGTTCATAGGTGTCATCATCCACATCTGTATTTTGCATGGCACTGAGGAAGGTTTTCACCTCACGGCTTAAGACATCCGCTTCTTTTGCCATATGGTCGGCGTTGTCGTTCACCACTTGCGAGCTGCTACCAACCTCGCTGGCCTGTTCCTGGATCTTTTGAACATTTTCAGAGACGCGCAAAGCACTATCAGAGACAAAGGAAACATTTCTTGAAATTTCCTGAGTTGTTGAATCTTGCTCTTCAATCGCGGCAACAATCGCCGTGATATACTCATCAATATTCGAGATAATTTTACCGATCTGAGCAATGGATTCTGCAGATTGGCCAGAGGCAGACTGGATTGCTTGAATCTTACTAGAAATTTCTTCGGTTGCTTTTGCCGTTTCATTGGCAAGATTTTTAACCTCGCTTGCAACAACTGCAAAACCTTTACCTGCCTCGCCAGCTCTTGCCGCCTCGATAGTTGCATTCAGAGCCAGAAGATTTGTTTGCTCGGCAATATCGGTGATAAGTTGAACAACCTCGCCAATTTCATGAGAAATCTGTTGAAGCTGTTTGACATCCCGCTCTGAAGTTTGTGAGAACTCAACGGCCTGCTTCGTCACTTCCGAAGATTTCGAGACCTGCTGGGAAATTTCACGGATTGAGGCAACCATCTGCTCAGCTGCCGCGCTCAGAGACTGAGCATTGGCAGAAGATTCTTCCGCTTCTGTGGAAACCATAGAAGCCATTTCCTGAGAGCTGCTGCTTTGTTTAAGCATATTTCCGGCCTGGCCGACCATGCCTTGCGAAGAATTAAGAATTTGGGCAAACACAGCGCCGATCGTCGAGCCGAAAATACCCACGAGCTGGTTCAGTTCATTCTGGCGCTGCTGTTGTTTTTTCTTGAGCGCCTCTTGCTCGGCTTCAAGCTCGCGGGCGCGGATCATATTAGCCTGAAAGACTTTCATCGCTTCGGACATATCATTGACCTCGTCCTTGAATTTCACGGACGGGATAGGTGTATCCAGCTTGCCATCGGCGAGCCCGGTCATCGCGTTGGTCAAGTTTTTAAGTGGAGCAGTAACACTGCGCGTTAAAACAAAAGCCAGCGCAGATGCCAAAATAAAAATCCCGGCCGAGAGTTTCAAGATCAAGAGCTTACCAAGCTCTTCGTTATGAAGGGCAGTATCCATTGATTTCTGGGTAAAGCCGGACACTTCATACATAACGTCTTCTATATGCTTGTTCAGTTTATTTTGTTCCTCCTCAACCTGAAGAACCTTGCGGTTCATTGCGGCTGTTACATCGGCAAGGCGGGAAAGCTCGGTAAATATCTCATTCACATGAGCTTCATAGTTTTTATGTTCTTTCTCGATATTTTCAAATTCTTCCATAAGTTTCTGGTATTCCGCTTGTGCCTCGGGAGATGAATTTGTGGCCATAGCCTCCTGCACCATCTGCTCGGCCAGCAGGATTTCCTCATCCGTTTTCTTTGAGAGTTCCTTGAAATGCTTCACAACAGAGTCAAAGCTTTCGCCCTCGCTATGTGCACTAACGCCTTTAAACCGCAGCCCTTTTTCTAACAAAATAGCCTGCTCCAGCTGATGCGCGGTGATTTTCTCCAATAAAAGAGTGAGTGGCAGGTTGCGTTTTGCCACTTCCTCCATCTCATGACCGATTTCCGTCATTTTATAAACACCAACGCCGCCGATAACGCCGATAAAGAGCAGGAGCAGCGCGACAAGTGCATATATTCTGTGGCCGATTTTAAGATTATAAAGAAAAGAGATGTTTTTCATGGGCTGGAGTCCTTCCTTAGCCAAATTTCTATGTTTTAACCTATGAGCTGTTTAATATTTTTAAGCAAATCATCTTTGGAAAACGGTTTTTCCAGAATGGCGCTAGCTTTTTCCTTTGCCAGCGTCAACGCCTGCTTGGCCGAAACGCCATCGCCGCCCGCCGAGATTGCCAAAACGGGTGTTTTATTGCCAGAGGCATGAAGCTGCATGATCACTTCGGTGCCGTCCAGTTCCGGCATAAGAATATCGGTGATGATCAGATCATATTTTGAGGCTTTGGCCTTTTGCAGGCCTTCTGTGCCGTTATTGGCGAAATCAACCTGATACCCTTGAATGGAGAGAATGACTTCCAGGGATTCACGAACCCCCTTCATATCTTCGATGAGCAGTATTTTTTTTGACATGGGGTAGCCTTTCTGATGCAAAAATAGTGAGTAAACATTATCACAATTTACTCATTCCCCCCAGCCCTTTTTTTATTTTATAACAGGAAGATAAATCGTAAATATACTTCCTACATTTAATGTACTTTCAATATGTATCGTACCATTCCATTCCTTAACAATCCGGTAAGAGATGGAAAGCCCAAGCCCTGTGCCTTCTCCCGGGGGTTTGGTTGAAAAGAAGGGATCAAAGGCCGAGCGGATTGTTTTTTCATCCATGCCGCATCCGGAATCCTCGATGCCAATACAAAGGTATGCACCTTCATTTAATCCAAGACTTAAAGCGCTTGACGAATCAATTTGCTCATAACCCCAATACAGCGTCAATTGGCCCTTATCCTCCATGGCATGAAGGGCGTTGTTGACGATATTCATCAAAATTTGATAAAGGCTGTTTTGATTGATTTTTACAAAATATTTATCCTGCAGGTCTTGCTGGATATTGATTGTAACTTCAATTCGGCTGTGGACAAGATTTTTTAAAAAACTTAAAACATCATCTTGCAGGCCACGAACTTTCATTTTCTCTACTGTGTGCTCAGATTTCTTTGAAAATCTAAGAACGTCCTGAATTACGTGATCGGTAAGGCCGATATTATCTGAGAGAATTTTCAAGCAGCGCTCGATCTGCGCCTCATCTAGGTTTTTCCAATCCTTTAGAACATCCGTCATCAGCTTGACTGGTTGCAGGGTGTTTTTGATTTCATGGCTGATATTGCCGGTCATGCGCCCCAATGCCTCCAGTTTCTGACGTTCCTGTGAGGCTTGCTGCAGTATCAGGTTATTTTGTTGCACCAAAATCATTTGCGTGATCGCCAGTGTTATGTGCGCAATTTCCTGCGCTAATTCTTGTTCGTCTGCGCTCCATGCTGTTGAATGACGTTCATAGATTTGCTTCCAGACTTCAAAATTTTCGCGCGGCATCATGGTCATGCTGCTTTTTTGAATTTGTTTGACCGGGTTGCCCGCCCAGTTGCGCTCGACCACATCTTCCTTGCGGAACCAGATGATGTAATCCTGCTGATTTTTTTCCGGCTTTGGGTAGGCTAAAATGCCGCAAATTTTATTGGCGGGATCATAGGGCGTGCCAAGATCATTTTCTATGTTGTTGCTTGTAAAAACAGAGCCGTCTTGTTTATCTTTTAATGCGGCAATGATCGCATTTTGTGTTTGTTCGGAAGGGGTATCCCCGAAAACATGCCGTTTTTCTCCAACGGAAAAAATAACGCCGCATGCGCCCATGAATTTGAGAAGGTTTGTAAATAATGCTTCAATGGTTTTACCCTGTTCAGACGGGGATCTGATAATGGCGGCCAATTCCGCCATGCATGCGTGCTTTCGTTTTTCTGCCTCTTCCAAAGCCTCGCTATCGGCCCGCGACAGCAGGGCGGAATAGAGCGAGACGATATTCATCGCGGACGCCCGCTCATAAGGCGGAACAAAATTAGGCTGGTTGCTGTGGCAGATGACCAAGCCATGCAGGCGATCATTCTTAAATATGGCAAAGGACATTGATCCTGCGATACCCATATTCTTCATATATTGCTGATGGATGGGCGAGATGCTGCGGGAATTGACAAGGCTGAGGTCAATAGGATCACCGTTTTCATCCCTGTCATCGGGGCTCATTTTCTGGGGTGTAAAGGATACGTCCGGAATATAGCGCATGGCTTTTTTGTGATAGAGATCACGCGCCTGTTTGGGGATATCGCTTGCAGGGAAATGAAGGCCTAGATAGGTTTTTTTATCACCTTTCGCGCTTTCGGCAACGACCTCCCCGTTCCATTCCGGATCAAAGACGTATAAAAGAACACGGTCATGATTTGTAATATTGCGGATTGTATTGACCAGAAATTGTTGCTGTTCGGATAGCGATCCGCCCTTTAGAAATTTTTTGGTAATCGTGTCTTTTGTATCCCATACACCCGTGTGATGGGGGCTTATTGGGTTTTCTATTTCAAGAATAAAAAGCCCGTTTGCCGCATAAAGAAAGGCGGGAAAAGGCTTTGCCAATTCATCCTTAAATGACAGGGAGAGAATATAATTTTCTGTCTGCTGTTCGCTTTTAATCACATCACGGATTTGAGATATTGAGTTGCCGCTTAGATAATCTGCGAGATTGTTTAAGAGAATATTCTCTTCTTGCATTGGTAAAATCTGCGTCAGATTTTCACTGTATTTCTGAATGTTGAGATCTTTGTCAACAATGATAAGACAGGCATAGGGCTGCATAGAACCCGGAATATGGATTTTCTCCTCGGCGCATTTTTGCTGCATTTCCTCATAGAGTTTTTTTTCGGCGTCATTAAGCTGCGTTTTCATGGTCTATTATTCTTTCTTTAAAGCTATGCGCGCTCCAGAGCCATCTCTCTAACCCTCCAAAAACATGCAAGGCCGCTTGCGAACAAGTTTGTATATTGTCACAGTTTTGCGCCAGTGTTATCTGAAAATTTTTCCAATATGTTTTTGCCGTGCCCACACTGGATCCGAAATAGGAATTTCCTGCGCCTGACTTTAAACAGAGAGTGTTTTCAACATTCTTGGAAATCATCGCACCACCAAGCGCGGATCCAATCACAACATATTGCGCGCCGAGATGATGGTCTAAGGTTTTTTCGATATTGAGATAAGTACAGGAGGGCAAAGGATTGCTCTCGCCCAGAGCAGCAATATCCTCCGCGATTAATCCGCGTTTTTTATCAGCAAGATCAAAAGTAATCTGATCGCAAAGATTTTGATAAAAACGCTCCAGAGAAAACAGCGCCCAGAGATAACCATCCTTAGTTAGTTCAGGGGTGACAAGACTTGATAGCAATGGATGAACATTAAGCCTTTCATGAACATCTTTTGTGCATAACCTCAAATTTTCAAGCGCATCAGTTCCGCCCACCACATATCCTTGATTCATTTTTGTTGATTTAATAGTATGTTAGCAGCAATTTCCTATTCTGTATACTCGAGTTGCATTTTGATCACTGCCTTTGTCAACATAACCAATAGTGATTTGTAAATTAAACGATCAAAACCCGAAATGCGCTCTTATCACAAGGGTGGCACAGCCATTTTTTATTAATTCTTTTCCGTTTGCTTTTCTGTCGGTTTGACGGGCAGGAGGCTGAGGATTTTTGTTTTGACGAGATCATATTGCTCCCAGGGGAGGAAGTGACCTTGATTCTTGAGCTTTATGACCTCGATCTTTTTTGCCGCGGTAAGGTTTTTTTCTGCGTAATCGGTGTTTGCATGGGGGACGAGCCAGTCGTCCTCGCCCTGAATAAAGACTGTATTTGCGACAATGTTTCTAATTCCTTGTTTTTGTTTTTTAAGCTCTGATTGCAGGGTTAGCATTTCGGTGTTTGCGACCTTAAGGGGGGTGGGCAGGAGGGGACGGATGAAGAACAAGTTGCCCAAATAATGATAAATTCGCGGGTGGTGAAGGGC
>CAYGNP010000032.1:0-7906 GCA_964351365.1 uncultured Micavibrio sp. | reverse complement strand
ATTTTTCCATTTAATCTGGAATTCGATTTCCTCTTCGCCGTCTTCACGTTCATGCTCGATATTAAATACGGCATGTTTGGGAACATAAATACGCTCTCCGGCGATCTGAATATCGAACCTCTCGCCTTTCTCAAGACAATCGGCAAGCCGCCGCAGCTTTTCAACGAACTGCGTTGTCGAATATGTTTTTTCGATATCACGCGGCTTTAATTTTACGCTGCCCATTTCTAGCGACCCTCCCAATGAATACTTGCTCTTGGGTTATTGCTTCGAATCATGGCGGGCTGCATACGGTTCGTCCCTCGAGATTGTGCCCCTTGCCGAGCGATCTCCTGCAATCTGTCTTTGATTGCAAGCCGCAGCTTTTTAAGTTTGAGTAGGCGCATCCAGTCGGGCAGGCGCCGATTTTGCTCCTTCTCAATTTCCTGCTGGATCTGAGTTGATTTGAAGAGTAACGATCTAAAGTGCTGAACTGACATAGTGTGCTCCTTTCGTTCAAGTTACAGCTTGATCGGGAGGTTTTTGGTGTCAGTTTCTTGAGAAAATTTGAACCAACACCGGAAAACTTGTTCCCGATGCGGTCCGACATCACGATAAGAAGGGATGCAACCTTCAGTTATCGCCAGAGGGGCCCGGCCCGCTAATACTTATAATATATAGTGAGTTGATTTACGGTTTCAATGGAAATCGTATAACTATTTAAAAAAATCATAGATGATATCGATATATCACTTTTTCTAATCAATTATGATAACATCCCATCTGTGAATATAATTTTTTATATCGTTAGTTTGATCGTCCTGTCCCCGTTAATCGCGCTTGGGATACAGAGCTTTGCCAGCATAAGCGATACTTTCATTTTCTTGTTTATGAACGTGCTGGATGACGTTGTACTGAATTCTTTATTGATCACGGCGCTCACCGGCGCGGGCGTATTATTAGTGGGCGTGAGTTGCGCATGGCTGTGCGTCCATTACCGTTTCCCAGGCCGTAGATTATTGCAATGGATGCTGTGCATGCCGCTGGCTTTTCCCGCTTATATTCTGGCTTATATTTACACAGACTTTTTTGATGCTGCCGGATCGCTCGCAATATCTTTACGGCAAAGCGAGCTTGATGCCCTGCTGCCTGATATGCGCAATTTGTGGGGAGCGTCTTTTATTCTGACATTTTGCCTGTACCCTTATGTCTATCTGTTCGCTCATAACGGTTTTTCCAGTGGATCAAAATCGCAAACTGAAAGCGGAAAATTACTGGGCGGTAATGCCATATCACGTTTTTTCGACATCGCGCTACCTTCTGCGCGTCCTTTTATTCTGGTTGGGTTGATGTTGGTCATTATGGAGGTTTTGGCTGATTACGGCACTATGGATTATTTTGGCATTCGTGTTTTTTCAACTGTCATCTACGATTCTTGGACAGCTTATAGCGACATAACAGCAGCCGCGCAGCTTTCCCTGATGTTACTGGCTTTTGCTTTGCTACTGATATGGGCAGAAAAAACGCAGCGCCGCCATATGCGGTTTTACGCACTCGATGGGGCAGCCCCAGCACAAAGTCAGCGCGCACAAGGCAATATAGCCATGACACTTTGGTGTTGCGTGCCTGTAGTTATTGGCTTTATTGCGCCCGCAGGTCTGCTCATACACATGGCGCTTGATAATTTTGATATGGAGCGCGTCATGCAAACCATGCCCTATGCGCTTAATACATTAACACTTTGCGCTTTGGTTGCATTTATCGGGGTTAGTCTTTCTTATATGCTGGCCGCGCAAAAACGCGCCCGTAACAGTAAAACCATTAATGCGCTTTATAATTTGTGCGGCTTTGGCTATGCCCTGCCGGGGATTATTGTGGGGCTTGGGCTTTTGCTAGTTTCTGGGTTGTTTAGTGGCCTGAATATTCTGGCAACGGGTACTTTTGTTTTTCTGATTCTAGGTTATTTGATCCGTTTCCTGAACGTATCCCTGCAAGGGCTGGAGGCCGGCTATGAGAAAATAAGCCCATCGCTGGAGCAAGCCAGCAAACTTTTACAGCATTCAAAGTTCGACGATTTTTGGCAGGTTAAGCTACCTATGCTTGCGCCCGCATTGTTTAGCGTAGCGCTGATTCTATCGGTGGAAGTGATTAAAGAATTGCCGATCACCCTTGTCCTTAGGCCATTTGACTTCGATACGCTGGCTGTGCGCACTTATAATCTGGCCTCAGATGAGCGCTTGGCCGAGGCCGCGTTCCCTGCCCTTTGTATTGTGGCGGCGGGCTGTGTTCCAGTGATGCTCTTGCAAAAGCTGTTCCGCGCACGCCGCTAACGCTACATCTTAAGGAAAGCCGATTTCATCGAATATCATTTTGGCCTGCGCCTGATATTCGCCGTAAGCGCGCACATTAATATCTTGCGCTTTAAAATTTCGCTGGGCTTCAACAGTATCATTTACCGCAACGCCTTCAACAACCGGATACTCATTATTCCCATTAGCAAAGTAAGCCTGCGCTTTATCCGTCGTCAGATATTCCAGAAACTTAATGGCCGCTTCTTTGTTTTGCGCATGCTTTAAAACGCCCGCGCCGGAAATATTAATATGCGTGCCAGTGCCGCCTTCTTCTTGTCCGGAGAAAATGATGCCCAAATTCTCAACCACCGCTTTATCGTCTTCACTGTCTGAGCGCTGCAGACGGTAAACATAGTAGCTGTTCACAAGCGCTACATCACAGACGCCTGCTGCTACGGCTTTAATCTGGTCAGTGTCCCCGCCTTGCGGCTTGCGCGCTAAATTATCCAGCAGATTTTTGGCCCATGTTTTTGCGGCCTCTGCGCCGTCTTGCGCAATCATACTGGCGAGCAAGGACTGATTATAAATATTACCCGAAGACCGCACGCAGACCCGCCCTTTATAAGCGGGGTCAGCTAAATTAGCGTAGGATGTCAGAGCGCTGCCTTCAATTTTGTCTGTGTTATAAACCAGTACACGCGCCCGTGTCGAAAACCCGAACCATTGCCCATCTTCCGCACGTAAATTTGCCGGAATTTTTTGTGTTAGAATTTTGGAATCAACGGCCTCAAATAAGCCTGCTTGTTCCGCGCGCCACAGCCGCCCTGCATCAACCGTGATGAATATATCAGCCGGGCTTAACGCTCCTTCTTGTTCGAGCCGCGCTATCAAGGCATCATCTTTGCCGTCTACACGTTTAATTTCAATGCCGGTTTGCTGGGTAAAATCTTCATACAGCTGTTCATCTGTATCGTAGTGACGCGATGAATAAATATGCAGGGCTTTATCATCTGTATCCTTTGCAAAAACAGATGGAATGAAAGAAATTATAACCAGTAACGCTAAATACAATGTCCGCAACATAAATTAAGACCTTTTTTACTTGAAATTGATATTGACTCTCAAGTAATGTTTAATGATATTGAGAATGAATATCAACCAAAGATTTTGTTTTTTAACCATGCAACCTGATAATTCGCAAATAGCACTAAAGATTCAGGGTGTATCCTTCGCTTATAATACATCCAAAGCTATTCCTTTAAGTGTTTTGCAGGATGTAAGCCTGGCGATACACAATAGAGAGTTTCTCTGTTTATTAGGCCCCTCGGGTTGTGGAAAAACAACATTGCTGCGCCTCATTGCCGGGCTGGACAATCCCACCAGCGGATCAATCATATTTCCTACTGTCAAAGGCGATAAGCCGAGAATTGGCATGGTCTTTCAAGATTTAGCACTTTTCCCACATATGAGCGCAGCGCGGAATATCGGCTATGCGCTGCGTCATTTGTCTCGAAAAGAACGCCGTACCCGCACTGATGAAATGTTGCGACTTGTTGGGCTGAGTGATAAGCGCGCCAGCTACCCACATGAGCTTTCTGGTGGTCAGAAGCAGCGCCTTGCCCTCGCTAGGGCTTTGGCGCGGCAACCGGACATTATTTTGCTGGATGAGCCTTTCGCCGCGCAAGATATAACACTGCGGGCCCAGATGCGTGATGATGTCATACATATATTGCGTGAAGCTGGAGTTGCCGCGTTACTGGTTACTCATGACCCAGAAGAAGCCATGCAATTTGCTGACCGCATTGCCATTATGAATAAAGGCCGGATTGAGCAGATTGGCTGTCCGGTGGATATTTATAACAGACCAAAAAACGCGTTTGTGGCGTCTTTCTTCGGGCAGGTTAATACGCTCAAAGGGCAAGTGCAGAACGGGCACATCAATACGCCGCTAGGGCTAATACCCACACCGGACTTTGCCGACCAGACCCATGTGTGCGTGATTGTTCGCCCCGAAGCGCTGAAGTTGAGCGTGCATGACCCAGCCGTCGACCATAATGATCCCAACCATGCGCATACGCATGCCATAATATCGGAAAGGAAATATCTGGGGCGATCAACCCTGGTTCATCTGGACACATGCAACTTGGATGATGATAGTGAGCCAAGCATGCATCTGCATGCCCGCATGTCTGGAACCTTTTCCAGTCATACAAAACAAATGCAAGACATCGTTATCGACCCTTCACAGATTTTTATTTTCAAAGATGAAGCCGCCTGAATAAAACACCCTCATCGCTTATATTTTTGATCTTTTATAAGACAAAATTTCAAATGCGATTGACTCTCAAAAAAAGAGATTTAATATCCAGTTGCGACTAATTATCAAGCGTGGCTCGTTTGGAGTGAATAAAAGTAATATCACACCAATTTAAAACCCATAACAAAACTTTTAAGGGGAAAAACTATGTTTAAAAAAACTTTACTTCTAACTTCTGCTTCGCTTTTGATCATGGGAAGCTCTCCCGTGATAGCTTCTGAGAAAATGTCAATGGATGACATTCAGGCTCAACTCCAACAACTCGCAGATCAAGTTCAAAATTTGTCAAATGTTGTTGAGCAGCAAAATGAAACCATCAAAAAGCAAGAGGCACAGTTAGCGGCACAAAAACAAATTTCTGAGCGAACATCCGATGCTCTGGCGAGCATTCAGCCTGCAGCAGGAGGTCAAGAGAGTGATATAAAAATTAGCTTTCAGCCTGGCCCTAAGATTGAATCAGCAGATGGAAAATATTCCTTTCAACCCTTTGGGCGTGCGCATTTTGATGTCACGCATTTCGATGATGACAGGTCAGACCAAGACAGCAATATGAATCTCAGGCGCGCACGGCTTGGATTTAAAGGGAAAGCGGGCGAAGACCTAGACTATAAGGCTGAGATTGATTTTGCGGAAGAAGCCGTTGCCATTAAGAGCTTTTACTTAAACTATAGTGGTATTGATGGTGTGGATTTGAAGGTTGGTAACCATAAGCCTCAATTCGGCCTTCAAAACGTGACAAGCTCCAATAACATCCAACTTATTGAAAGGTCTGGCCCTTCAAACGCCTTCACAAGAAGTGAGATCCTAGGCTTTGCTGCATCAAGTGGCGGCGATAATTGGTCACTATCAACAGGCGTTTTTGGTGAAGATCCAGGTAATGACGATACAGGCAATGATGAGGATATCTCGCTTGATTTACGTGGCTCGGCGAATGTGCTTGGTTTGAGTAATGCCGAAACGGATAACGTCCTGCATGTTGGCACAGGCCTTAGTCATCGTCGTCCTACTGATGCGCCGCGTTTCCGGGTTCGCACAACCGGAGATGGTCCACGCGCCATTGATACTGGCGCGATTGATGATGTTGATGATATTAATGTTTATAACCTAGAATTGGCTGGTGTATTTGGACCACTCAGCTTAAAAACTGAGTATTTTGAAACGAAGGTGAGCCGTGATAACGGCGCCTCAGATGCTGATTTTGATGGTTATTATATACAAGCGGGCTATTTCCTGACTGGCGAGAATCTTCCATACATAGGTAAGTCCGGCTCATTTGGTCGTGTAAAGCCCAACAATCCTTTCAGCCTGAAAAATGGAGAATGGGGTGCTTGGGAAGTTGTTGCTCGTCACGAAAATCTTGACCTTAATGATGCTGCTGCAGGTATCGCAGGCGGTGAACTTAAAAGCAATACGCTGGGTATTAACTGGCACCTAAGCAACCATGTTCGCATGATGGGAAATATAATTGATGTAAACACAGATTCGAATGCTGTGGTCGCTGACGATGACCCAACAGTTTATAACTTGCGTACACAGTGGGATTTCTAGAATAGCTTTTTGTGCACAACCAGTTTACGTTTTGTTATCTGTTGTAAAAAATTGATAATGGCTGAGGATTTTTTCCGATAACATGTTGCTTATAAGAAGATGCTCGGCAATGACATCGGTGTGCTCGTCCTGCTCAAATATCTCCATATCCGCAGAATTATATGCGCGTACAATAATCGGGATTATGCTGTTTATCTTGTGTATTGATTGAACAATTGAGCGCGCCGCATCAGGATCCTCCAGTGTGATGGTAACGCAGAGCGCCTTATCGAGATGATCAGCTTTCCGTGTTGGTAGCTCTCTTCAGTCAACTCCAAAACTTCAAAATATTAGTCTCTTTTGCAAAGCGAGTAATTAGGGTCAATATCCGGCGTCAGGTCAAAGGCATGATCGCCCGTGCGCCCATAATGACAGAAACGAGGCCAAGAGCAGCACCGCAAAGCAAAAGCCTGTTCATGATAATACCGTCCATTCCATGTGAACCTTGAGGCCTTTCGGCTGATTATCCAGAAGGCTAATTGTAATGTTATGTGCACTCGCGATCCACTGCGCAATGGACAGCCCAAGGCCGCTGCCACTCTGGCCGGATTTATCGGCGCGCACGAAGCGCTCAAAGACACGTGCTTTATCGTCGTCGCTAAGACCTGGGCCTGTATCGGCGATTTCAAGAATGCCGCTTGCCGATACGCACTTTATTATCATTCAATATCGCCGCCAATATCTTCGCATTCGGTGCGCCGTGATGCCCGCCACACGCACCGCAATCCAACGCAGTGGCATAAGCGTTAGTATGAAAACTATCCGAATATGAAATTTCTTGACTTTCGAGCGATTTTATAGGAATATATTCATCGCAACGCGCCAGAAGTGTATCTTCTCGGCGCTTTTTTATTTTCCATCAAAAATTTCAGGAGCTTTGCCATGTCTCGTTTTCCGCGAAACGGCGTCGATGATGACGCCTATCAGATCAATGTGATCACATCCGATATAACCTATATGAAAGATACGTACTGTGTCGCAGGCTGGTCGCCCTCCACAGGCCAAATGAAACGCTTGATGATTAATGGAAATCATTGGAGCGATAAGGATTTAAAGAAGATCGGCAAATATGCATCCCTCAACGTGAGTGTCATCCCCAAAGAAGGTGCCCGCGATTATCCGCATAAAACGGAAGACACGAATATTGACGATAATTTTAAAGTTGTTCGCCATTATGAGAATCCAGAAATTCTTGCAAAAGATCTGCGCCCGGCGACATCTGCAAACATTCAAAAGGCCTTTGATGGCAACCTGAAAGAACAATCATATGTTCCGTTCAAAACAGAATGTCCCTCCCTCGGCGGCGTTATTCTGCCCGCTAAAAATGTGCGATTTTCTAAAAAGGATGGAAAGTTGCGCGTTAACCTGCTGGATAACGATAAAACGGAATATGATGTGCGCGTGACATGCAAATATCTGCGTGACGTGCTGGATCCTATGTCCGCTAAAGAATTTGGAGAATTTAAAGCAGACATGGAAAATAGCGATAAGAAGGCGCATGTTCGCGTTGGGCTGGCTAAGCCTTACGTTTATAAAGACAGTAATTGTTATTTAATGTGTAACGGCGTATTTTTCTATGATGAGTAATAAAATCAAGATGTTCACCATCGGCTTTACAGGCTCCAGCGCAGAAGATTTCTTTGAGCGGCTGCGCGGCGCGGGCGTGAAGAAGGTGATTGATACGCGCCTGTGGGCGAGTTCGCAGCTGGCAGGGTTTGCCAAGAAAAAAGAT
>CAYGNP010000031.1:0-9310 GCA_964351365.1 uncultured Micavibrio sp. | reverse complement strand
ATTTTTTATCATCTTGTAAAGCTTTCAACCAACATTCGATATATTTGGCATGATCAGCGCGGGGCAGGGGGGTTACGCCTATAGATGCACACGCCATTGCAGCCCCTAATTCAGCGACTAATTCCTCAAATGCATAATCACTTTTAGAAAATTTCTCGATAGCGAAGCGGTCGAGACGGTGCTTTGCGCCTGTCCAGTGGGTTAGTTCATGAAACATGGTGCTGTAATAATTTTCTGTGGCCGTTGAATCTGCCGTGTCTTTAAAGCGAAGGGCAGGGGGCATATTGATAAAGTCCTCAGAAGGGCAGTAGAACGCTTTTACTTCTTTGTGGCGTATATCTGCGCCAGAGCCTTCAATAATGGCATCGGCGCTCTCAAAAGAACCTATCTCGGCAGGAACAAAATCATCATCTGGATTAAACCCATCCACCTGATCGGCATTAAAAACGCGTGACCATTTAGCAAACATTCGCATAGATTTTTCTTCATTATCTTGGGCGGGTTCTTGCTCAATCATTTTCCAAAAAACGATATGGGCTGATTTTTCACCTTTTCGCACTTGTGCGCCGCGCTCTTGCCATTGCTTATATGTTGCCCAGATTCCTGATTGATAGCCTTCACACATTTGATAAACCCAGAGCAGGGGAACATTCACCCCTTTATATTTTTTGCCTGTATGTGCATTTTCTGGAATTTGAGAAATGCCATGCCACGGCAATTCAAAAGATCCCTCTAAGCCCTTTTCAAGAGCCTCTATAATTCGATTTGTTACATCCTGATAAACATCAACTTTACTCATTTTTAAATCCTCCAATTTGGAATAGGGTTGCGTTATGCAACCTCGTCTCCGGCGAGGATCGGGTAGCAACGATCAAGCGATGCAGGTTTTCATCAAAACCCTTGTCGAAAAAATCGACGAAATATTATTGGCTTTTTCAAGCACGCGATGAAAAAGCAGGAATATATTCGGCACTATTTTTTGGATGAAGCGCTTGAACGGCGCGAGGCGGACAGCCTTAGAAAGTCTAATAATTTAAGTTCACAAATAACAATAAATAACTGAAATACAATTTAAATATCTTATTTAAATTTACAATACTAATCGTATTGCAAATTTAATAACCCACCTAACTTAAAGTAAAAAATGAAGAAAAATTTTCTTAAAGTAACTTGTTAATTATAAGATTTATATACTTGTTAAACACCACATGATGTGTATATATAAATTATTCACTACTACATATCGTAGGTAAGCAATCATAGAATTTAATGCTGAGGCTCGTTTGGGCGCGCAGACCGCTAGAATTATTGAAGATGACAAAAGAACATGTAAACCATAAGACCATTGCCACTTTCGCAGATGAGCGCATAAATTTGCCGCGCGACATTGCAGCCGAGTATAGGGCACAAGTTAATCGGCTTCGTGATAGATTGGAGACGTACCTAAATGAGCACCCTGATTTTGGATTAGCAAAAATGCTATTATCCGGAAGCTTGGCAAAAGGAACAGCTCTAAGATCGATAAATGATATTGACGTTGCGGTTTATATTAAGGGAAGCAATGCTCCAAGTGATATTGCAGAACTTATAAGATGGCTTGCAGAAAAACTACGTATGGCATTTCCAAATATGAGTGCCGATCAAATTACGCCGCAAACATATTCCGTTACAATTTCATTCCGCGGAACTGGTCTCGACGTGGATGTTGTGCCGGTAATTTATGAGGGTGATCCGCAGGGGAGGGGTTACTTAATTTCGCAAAGAGATGGTTCAAAGCTAATGACCAGCATACCTATGCATTTAGAGTTTATAAGAAAGCGCAAACAGGCAAACAATATTCATTTTGCGCAAACAGTCCGGCTTGTAAAATATTGGGCGCGAAACAAGAAATCAGAAATTGATGGATTTCGTTTTAAATCTTTCATGATTGAAATGATTCTGTCTCACCTTGCCGACGAGGGCATGAATTTTAATGATTATACTGAGTCTTTAGCCGGTTTCTTTAATTATATACCGACTGATGATTTTCGTTCGCGTATTGTGTTCCCTGATTATTATAAGGCAAATGAAGTTAATATTGATAGCGCGCCAATCGAAGTGATTGATCCAGTGAATCCAGAAAACAATGTGGGCATTCATTACACAAAACAAGAAGCAGATTTAATTGTCGATCAGGCCTTGGCTGCAGGAGATGCAATAGATGCGGCACAATATGCCACGACAAAGGGAGAAACTGTTAGACACTGGCAAAAAATATTAGGATCAAGTTTTGGAGCGTAGATAATGAGCGGATCGTATACTTATTCAGAAACACAGACTTTTACAGTAACAAATGCAAAACACATTGCATCAAAGGTGGCGGCTGATTTAAAGCGTATTCAACGACTCTATAATGGAAAGCCTTCAGATACGCAGATCTCCGAGTATCAAGAAGAATTGATTGAGATGTTGCCTAAAGGATATATTGATACCGTCACATATGGGTTTAGAAGAAACGGTAATTGGGTACTTGCGCTCAAATATCATGCAACAGAGAGTGGAGATATGATAACAGGTGATGACCCAGGGAAAATACGCCCTGGAATAGATATTTCCGGCGCAAGTTTTTATAGTTTTTTAAGCTATTCCTCGAATTGGTTTAATTTGATGGATATTGAAAGAGATGTTGTTAGCCGCCGACTTCCCTTTAGTAGAACAAGTGCTGAAACCCCAGGCATTGAAAATGGCTATTGGGAAGAGGATCACACATATTCATCTGGCGGCCGATCACTACAACGCGCAACAATTAAACGGTATTAATTATGGACCAACAAATTGCTACAGAAAACTTATTTGATAGGCGATTAAGCTTTCCTGACCCTTATGCTCAGGGCAGGTTAGGAAGACTTATCGGCATAGACGAACAAAAAAACAGGTTAGCCAAAACGCTAGGTATGCTTATAAACCCTGATGGTTTAAAAAACTGGTCAGCCAAATATCACCCAAAGGCTAATAATCTCATTGAAACAGTTTTACGTAAGCCACCGCTGATTATTCTTGCGGGAGATGTTGGCACTGGCAAAACTGAACTTGCCGAAACAATATCTGATGCGGTTGCACGACAAGAAAAAGTGGACATAGCTCTTTTTCCTTTAAGTTTAGCAACTAGAGGCTCTGGAAGAGTAGGGGAGATGACATCTCTTGTATCTGCCGCTTTCAATTACACATTTGATGAAGCCAAAAAGCTCCATAACCCTTCAGGGAAAGCTCGTGGCGGTGTCGTTTTATTGATTGATGAGGCTGATGCATTAGTACAATCACGTGAAACCGATCAAATGCACCACGAAGATCGAGCAGGTGTTAATGCTTTCATACGAGGTGTTGATAAAATTGCGGAGGCAAAGCTTCCTGCAGCTGTCATTATGTGTACCAACCGATTATCAGCTATTGATCCTGCTGTCAAAAGACGAGCTGCAGATATTTTGAAATTTAATCGGCCTAACGATGCGCAAAGAAAATTGGTTTTAGAACCAGCTCTTACAGAATTAGGATTATCCGGAGAGCAGGTAAAAGAAGTCATAAATGCGACAGGTAACACTAAAGGCCGTCAATATGGTTGCACTTTTTCTGATTTGACCCAAAGGCTTTTACCCAACATCGTAATAAATGCTTACCCAAATGGTGCTGTGACTTTTGAAGGCGTGATGAAAATTGCAAATGATACAGAACCTACGCCACCATTTAGGGATGAATAAAATGGAAGTGATAGCTGATATTTTTAAAAGTGATGTTTTTGCAATAATAGGGGGCATACTTGCAATTATAGCTATTGTGGGTATTCTTATCTCATTCTTCACGACAGTATGGGGGACTTTACCAATACTGATCCGGCTTGGTAGCGCAAGGGCAAACAAACAGATCGCCCTATTTGAACAAAACAATGACCTTTACCTGCTTCTTTCGCATTCAAAATTAGTGAAAACAAAGAATATTACCCGCATTGAGCATGCTGACAGTATTTCTTCGTCCGAAAACAAAGATATTTTTGTTATTCATTGGGATTATTTCGGAGATCATATTGATGAAATTCTAAGCCGAGTAGGTGATTTAAAATCAGTAATTATTTACGCCAAGCCAGGAGCAATAAAAGATTTTTCCGAAATTAGTAAGCATAGGAACGCTGTTGTTGTGAATTTTAGGGGTCGACTTTTGGGTGATTTGCTTGCATCCATGATGACGACGGGGCACTAGTTTCAAAGACGCTTTTAAATACGAGAATGACAAAAAAACAAAAAAAGGAATTTTCTACTTGTGCAGTATGTTCAGTGGAAATAACCCCTGAAAACGATTCAGCAGAACATATTATTCCAAATGCAATTGGCGGAAGGCTTAAAGTAAAGGGGTTTATATGTGAAAGCTGTAATAATACTTCCGGACAAAACTGGGAATCTAAGCTTACCAGCGCTTTAAACCCATTATCAGTTCATTTTAGAATCAAAAGACAAAAAGGTATATCGCCGCCCTTGAAATTCGCACTATCAGATGGCACCGAGTATCTCCTTAAACATGATGGCAGTATTTCGCCAGCTAGAATAAATGTTACTGAAAGCAAAATATCAGAAACACAAACTGAAATTCATATTTCTGCTCCTAACACTAAGAATTTGCGAAAGCATTTAGCAGGCTTAAAGCGCAAACATCCTAACCTTGATATTGAAAAACTTCTCGAAAAACCAACATTGTCTTCTCAAGATCTAAACGAACCTATTCATTTTCAACTACAATTTGGAGGCGTCGAATTTGGAAAATCTCTTGTAAAAAGCGCATTAGCCTGGGCTTCATACAACCAAATAGATGTAGGTGAGTGTAAAACGGCTCTTAACTTCTTGCAGAATGATAATATTCCAGCATGTTATGATTATATTTTCAACAATGACGTCATTATTGACCGACCACGTAATAAGATTTTTCATTGTGTAGCTGTTTCCAATGATAACCCCGATAATCAACTTTTAGCTTATATTGAATACTATAACGTATACAGACTCGTTATTATTTTAAGTGAGGACTACAAAAGCGATGATATTCACAAAATTTATGCCATCAATCCTTTGCAGGGTGAAAGGATAAATATTGAATTCAATCTACAATATTCCGCTAATGAACTGAAAAATATCTTTGATACTAAGCAACCCAAATTTAATGAGCTCAAAACGGCATTAGAAGACACACTAAATAGGCATAACTTCATACTGCAAAATGACAAGTTTCATGAAAAAATAATTTCATTTGAAAATATTTTAGATGAGACACTGTATGAAATGGGCTATGATCCTAATAAAATTCTTGATGAAGAAGAACAACTTGCTTTATCAAAACGTTTTGCTGAAGAATTTATAAAAAAAATCCAAAAGCAAAATTAGATACTATTAGTAATTTAATTCTATACAACCACATTATTTCCCATAAGATACATTATCACACTAAAACTTAAGGCTGAATTGCTGTTCCCTATCAATGAGTTAATTATATATAATATTGTGTCTTATGAGAAATAATGGCTTTTGTTAGGGATATTAAACTAATATAAGGCTTCTACATACAACTTTTATTTTCAAACTCCAGCGTCGAATGTTCAATGTCATACTGATCATGCAACTTCTTTTTTATGCGGACTTTCAAATCATCCATATTAGAACCTTCGTATAAAACCACATGAGCTTCTAAAGCATTGCGGTGTTCGTCCAGTTGCCAAATGTGGACATGGTGAACGTCAGCCACACCGTTTACATCCTTCATGGCGGCGATAATATCGTCAATACTCATTCCCTCCGGTGTGCCTTCCATCAAAAGATGAATAACTTTCGGGATTTGGGTAAAGCCCTGCCATAACACATAGCTGGAAATAATGAGCGTCATGGCCGCATCCGTCCAAATCCAGCCATATAGCAGAATAAGCGTTCCGGTGATAATCACACCGACTGAGGCCATCGCATCCGTTACATTATGGAGGAAGGCAGCCTTAATATTCATGCTGGTATTGGACTGGCTGTAGGTGAGCAGTGCGGTAAAAACATCAACGGCAAGCGCGATTCCGGCCACAATAACGACCGTCCAGCCCGCCACCGGCTCCGGCGTGATGAAACGCATTATCGCCTCATAGCACAGATACAGGCCTATAATAATAAGCGTGGTTAAATTGATGAGCGCCGCCACAGTTTCGGCGCGTTTATAGCCGAATGTTTTGAACTGATCGGGTGGTTTACGACCAATGCGAATTGCCACCAATGCTATAAGGAGCGAAGCCGCATCACTGAAATTATGCAGTGCATCGGCTACAAGTGAGAGGGAACCAGAAAGGATTCCTCCAATCACCTGTGCAACCGTCAGCACTATATTGGCAGAAACGGCCCACCAAAGACGGCGTTCGCCTATCTCAGAGGGATCTCCGTGATGATGTCCATGTCCCATTATATCTCGCTTCGCTTCTTACGTTTTATACTAAACCGGCTCGGAAACCATTTATAGAGTGCTGGCAATACCAGCAATGTCAAAATGGTAGAAGATATAATCCCGCCAATTACAACTGTCGCCAACGGTCTTTGCACTTCCGATCCTGCGCCGATATTAAAGGCCATCGGCACAAAACCAAGGCTGGCCACAAGTGCAGTCATCAGAACAGGGCGCAGACGGGTTAACGCACCCTCAATGATTGCTTCTTCCTGCGGCTTTCCTTTGGATTCCAAATCGCGAATGAAGGACAGCATCACCACGCCGTTCAGCACCGCCACACCGGACAGGGCGATAAAGCCGACACCTGCGGAAATGGAAAGCGGAATATCGCGCAGCATCAACGCCGCAATCCCACCCGTTAAGGCCAACGGCACACCAGAGAACACCAGCAATGCCGCCCTTGCAGAATTAAAGGCCATAAACAGCAAGCCAAATATCAACAGCAGCGCCACAGGCACAACAATCATAAGACGCTGCTTGGCAGATATAAGTTGCTCAAACGTCCCTCCATAATCCACCCAATACCCGGCAGGAATATCAACCTGCTCGCGCACGACTTTTTGCACATCTTCAACAAAGCTGGCCAAATCACGCCCCCTGACATTCGCGGTCACAAACAAACGCCGCTTGCCATTCTCGCGGCTGATTTGTGCATGTCCATAGGCGATATCCAGATTAGCCACCTCTTTCAAAGGCACATAATCCGGCGTTTCATCTGCGCCTTCCTGCTCTACATTCGGCAAAGGAATGGGCAGCATTTCTAGGCTCTTGATATCGGTGCGAAGCTTTTCCGGCAAACGCACAACAAGATCAAAGCGGCGGTCGCCTTCAAAAACTTTTCCGGCTTCACGCCCGCCCATGGCCACCTGCACCACGTCCTGCACATCAGCAATATTCAGACCGTAAAGATCAAGACGTTTACGATCAGGTATAATGCTTAAGGTCGGAAGACCGGAGGCTTGCTCCATCCGCACATCGGCTGCGCCGTCCACTTTCTTGACAGCTGCCTCAATTTCTTGCGCGGTTTTCAGCAGGACTTCCAGATCATCGCCATACAACTTAACGGCAAGATCGCTGCGCACTCCGGAGATCAGCTCGTTAAAGCGCATCTGGATTGGCTGGGTAAATTCGTAGTTATTACCAGGCAATTTTTCCAAAGCCTGTTCCATACGTTCAACGAGTTCGGCCTTGGGCAGAGATGGATCAGGCCATTCTTTGCGCGGCTTTAAAATGACGAATGTATCAGCCACGTTCGGCGGCATGGGATCGGTCGCCACTTCCGGTGTCCCGATTTTACTGAACACCGTTTTGACCTCGGCAAAGGTCAGCACCGTTTTTTCAACTTCATGCTGCATTTCCGTTGATTGCGTCATACTGGTGCCGGGAATACGCATGGCATGAAGGGCAATGTCGCCTTCATCTAGACTTGGAATAAATTCCGCGCCCATGCGGGACGCCCCGAACAGGCTAACCACAACCAGAACCAACGCCGTTATTATCACAATCGCGGGATTGCGAAGGCTCCATTTCAAAAGCGGCTCATAGCCTTTACGCGCACCGCGCATGACCACGTTTTCTTTCTCGTCCACTTTGCCTGTAATGAAAGTGGCTACAGCCGCCGGAACAAAGGTCAGCGATAAGGCAAGCGCACTCAGCAAAGCCACCACAACGGTGAAGGCCATGGGATGGAACATCTTGCCTTCAACGCCAGTCAGCGAGAAGATCGGAATATACACAATCGTAATAATCAAAATCCCGAAAATGCTAGGTTTGATAACTTCCGTCGTTGCCTTGGCAGCCAGAGAAAAACGCTCCTCTTTCTTGAGCAATCGGCCCAACCTATGTTGTTCCATGCCAAAACGTCGCAAACAGTTTTCAATGATAATCACCGCGCCATCAACAATCAGGCCGAAATCCAGCGCGCCAAGGCTCATCAAATTTCCTGACACCTTGTTTTCCACCATGCCCGTAATGGTCATGAGCATGGCAATCGGAATAACCAGCGCGGTAATCAATGCCGCCCTTAAATTTCCCAAAAGCAGGAACAGAATGACAATGACCAGCAAAGCGCCTTCGACAAGGTTTTTCTCAACGGTTTTGATCGTGCGCTCAACAAGTGACGTGCGGTCATAAACAGGCGTAGCATGAACACCTTCCGGCAAAGAGTCATTGACGATTTCCAGCTTGGCGGCAACACGCTGCGCAACTTCCTGAGAGTTTTCCCCCATCAGCATCATTGCGGTACCAAGAACGACTTCTTCGCCGTTCTGGGTTGCCGCGCCTGTACGCAAGGGTGAACCCAACGCCACATCGGCAACATCACCGACACGGATTGTCACCTCATCGCGTTTGGCGATAATGATATTTTGAATATCGGGAATATCCTTGACCTGTCCGGGAACGCGCACCAGATACTGCTCCCCGTATTTCTCAATATAGCCTGCGCCGACATTGTCATTGTTGCGTTCTAACGCCTCAATCAAATCGGCAATGGTCAGGTCATAGGCCAGCAACTGCTCAGGATATGGCATAACATGATATTGCTGTTCATACCCGCCAATGGTGTTGATCTCAATCACGCCCTTCAGATTGCGGAGCTGTGGGACGATTACCCATTCCTGAATGGTTAATAAATCCATCGGCGTGTAGGCAGTACCGTCTTCCTTCACAGCGCCATCTTCGGCCTCAACCGTGTACATGTAAATTTCACCAAGTCCGGTCGCAATCGGCCCCATCATAGGCTCTATGCCTTCTGGTAATTCGCCTTTGATTTCAGACAGGCGTTCGGCCAGAAGCTGACGCGCGAAATAAATATCCG
>CAYGNP010000030.1:0-12122 GCA_964351365.1 uncultured Micavibrio sp. | reverse complement strand
AAAAGAAATCCGAGTTTTACCGGCCAATAGCGTTGAAAGCTTCACGGGCCGCAAGCGTATTCGCCGAAACTTCGGTAAAATTGAAGAAGTTGCACAAATGCCGAATTTGATCGAGGTTCAGCGCAATTCGTATGAGCAGTTTCTCCAAATGCACATGGATGGTGATAACCGTAACATGCAGGGCTTGGAAGAAGTTTTCGCCTCTGTTTTCCCGATCAAAGATTTTTCCGATCGCGCCGAAATCGATTTCGTTAAATATGAGCTTGAAACACCTAAATATGATGTTGAGGAATGTCAGCAGCGCGGTATGACATACGCAGCGCCATTGCGCGTGACCCTTCGTCTGTCTGTGTTTGATGTGGATGAGGATTCCGGTTTGCGCTCAATTCGCGACATTAAGGAACAAGACGTTTATATGGTCGATATGCCATTGATGACCGCAAATGGAACGTTTGTTGTGAACGGTACAGAGCGCGTGATTGTTTCCCAGATGCACCGTTCTCCCGGTGTGTTTTTTGATCATGATGGTGGAAAAACTCACGTTTCCGGTAAATATTTATTCTCCGCCCGTGTTATTCCTTACCGTGGATCATGGTTGGATTTTGAATACGATGCGAAGGACCAGATGTACGTCCGCATTGACCGTCGTCGTAAGCTTCCCGTGACAACGCTTCTGCGTTCTTTAGATTCCGAAGATACAGTTAAGTATCGTCAGGAGTGCCTTGAGAAGGATGAAGATGTTGATCCGTTGATGGTCCAAGGGATGTCGAATGAAGAAATCCTGAGCACGTTTTACGACACTATTTTGTATACGCTAGACAAGAAGGGCTGGAAAACGCCCTTTAAAGCCGAGCGCATGCGCGGTTCAAAGCTTGTTGCGGATATTGTTGATGCAAAAAGCGGCAAAGTGGTGGCTGAGGCTGGTGAGAAAATTACACCACGAAAAGCCAAGAAATTCGTTGAAGATGGTCTAAAAGATGTTTTGGTGCAAACTGATCAATTGATTGGTCAGTATCTGGCCACTGATATTTTTGACCCAGAGACAGGGCAGGTTCTTTTTGAAGCTGGTCATGAAATTGTCGAGGAAGACCTTGCGTCGTTCACAGAGATGAAGATTAAAGAGCTTCCGATCCTTGCGATTGATCACTTGAATGTTGGCCCTTATGTGCGCAACACCTTGATGGCTGATAAGTGTGACACACGTGAAGAGGCGCTGATTGATATTTATCGTGTTATGCGCCCGGGTGAGCCACCTACAGTTGATTCTGCCGATGCATTGTTTAACTCATTGTTCTTTGATCCTGAGCGCTATGACCTCTCGCCCGTTGGTCGCGTGAAGATGAACGCACGTTTGGATTTGGATGCTGATGATCAGTTCCGTGTCCTTGAGAAAGCGGATATCCTGGCGATTTTGAAATATCTTCACGGTCTTAAGGATGGTGTTGGTGAGGTGGATGATATTGATAACCTTGGTAATCGCCGTGTGCGTTCCGTTGGTGAGTTGATGGAAAACCAGATCCGTATTGGTCTTCTCCGCATGGAGCGCGCTATTCGTGAGCGCATGAGCTCTGTTGATATTGACACATTTATGCCGCATGACTTGATTAACTCCAAGCCAGCGCAGGCCTCTGTTCGCGAATTCTTTGGATCGTCTCAGTTGTCACAGTTTATGGACCAGACGAACCCGCTTTCTGAGATTACGCACAAACGTCGTCTTTCTGCGCTTGGGCCGGGTGGTCTGACCCGTGAGCGTGCAGGCTTTGAGGTGCGTGATGTGCACCCAACGCACTACGGACGTATTTGCCCTATTGAAACACCTGAAGGTCCAAATATTGGTTTGATCAACTCCCTGGCGACATTCGCCCGCGTTAATCAGTATGGCTTCATTGAGAGCCCGTACCGTAAAGTTGAAAACGGTAAAGTGACTGATGAAGTTGTATACATGTCCGCGATGCAAGAAGCCCGTTACACGATTGCTCAGGCGAACTCTGAGTTGAATGATAAAGGCGCGTTCGTAAATGATCTTGTGTCGTGTCGTGCTGCTGGTGAAAACGTTATGAGTGCACCGGACCAGATCGAATACATTGACGTTTCCCCGAAACAAATTGTATCTGTTGCCGCATCGCTTATTCCTTTCCTCGAAAACGATGATGCGAACCGCGCTTTGATGGGTTCAAACATGATGCGTCAGGCTGTGCCGTTGCTGAGAACGGATGCGCCTTTGGTCGGTACAGGCATGGAAGCAACTGTTGCGCGTGATTCCGGCGCGGCTGTATCAGCGCGTCGCGGTGGAACAGTTACGAAGGTCGATGCCACACGTATCGTTGTTCAGGCTACTGAGGAGCTTCGCTCTGATGAGCCTGTTGTCGATATTTACAAGCTGTCTAAATTCCAGCGCTCGAACCAGAACACATGCATTAATCAACGCCCGTTGGTGAAAGTTGGCGATACGGTGAAGGCCGGCGATATTATTGCCGATGGTCCATCAACGCAGCTTGGTGAACTGGCGCTTGGGCGTAATGTTCTCGTGGCGTTTATGCCCTGGAATGGTTACAACTTTGAGGACTCCATCCTGATTTCCGAACGTATTGTGCGTGATGATGTTTACACATCTGTTCACATTGAGGAATTCGAAGTGATGGCACGTGACACGAAGCTGGGCACAGAAGAAATCACACGTGATATTCCAAACGTGGGTGAAGAAGCGCTGAAGCACCTTGATGAGGCTGGTATTGTGCACATTGGTGCCGAGGTCGGGCCGGGTGATATTCTGGTGGGTAAGGTTACACCAAAGGGTGAATCCCCGATGACACCAGAAGAAAAATTGCTTCGTGCGATCTTCGGTGAAAAGGCTGCAGATGTTAAGGATACATCCTTGAAGCTTCCCCCGGGTGGTACAGGTACGATTGTTGAGGTTCGCGTGTTTAACCGCCGTGGCGTTGACAAGGATGCTCGTGCGATGTCGATCGAACAGCAAGAAATTGAGCGTCTCGCAAAAGACCGCGACGATGAGCGCAAGATTTTGGAAGATGGTTTCTATGGTCGCTTAGGGCAATTGTTGACAGGGCAAACCGTGGCAACGACTCCGAAAGAAGTTAAGCTCAAGAAGGGTGACAAAATCAAAATGTCTGACCTTGAAGCGATTGAGAAGCGTGGTCTGTGGCGTCAAATTGCCATCAGCGATGATAAGGTCATGGAAGAAATTGAAGCCATGTCCAAGACATTCGATGATGCCGTTGACAACATTAAAGAGCGTTTTGAAAATAAGGTTGAAAAGCTTCAGCGCGGTGATGAATTGCCCCCGGGCGTGATGAAGATGGTCAAAGTCTTCGTGGCTGTGAAACGCAAAATCCAGCCCGGCGATAAAATGGCCGGTCGCCATGGAAACAAGGGCGTTGTCTCGCGCATCATGCCTCTGGAAGATATGCCGTATCTCGAAGATGGCCGCACCGTTGATATCGTGCTGAACCCGCTTGGTGTTCCATCACGGATGAATGTGGGTCAGATTTTGGAAACGCACCTTGGCTGGGCGTCTGCGAACCTTGGAAAACAAATCGGCGAAATGATTGATGCGTTCCAGGACCAGAAAAACCCGTCCAAAAAAGAACGTGAAGCGCTCAATGACAAACTCAAGGATGTTTATGGCGAGCGCGAGTTCAAGGAAAAAGTGGCCAAGCTGGGCGAGGATGAGGTCATCGAAATGGCCAATAACCTGCGCACCGGCATCCCGATGGGAACACCGGTTTTCGATGGCGCAAACGAAGGTGATGTCTCCGAGCTGCTCAAAAAGGCAGGCCTTGAAACATCCGGTCAGATGCGCGTCATCGATGGTCGTACAGGCGAATATTTCCACCGCAAGGTAACGGTTGGCGTGATGTACATGCTCAAACTGCACCACCTTGTGGATGATAAGATCCACGCGCGCTCCATCGGGCCATACTCTCTGGTCACGCAGCAACCTCTCGGCGGTAAAGCGCAGTTCGGTGGCCAGCGTTTCGGTGAAATGGAAGTCTGGGCCTTGCAAGCTTACGGCGCAGCCTACACGCTACAGGAAATGTTGACGGTCAAATCCGACGACGTTGCCGGTCGCTCTAAAGTGTATGAAAGCATTGTTCGCGGTGAAGACAACTTTGAAATCGGCATCCCCGAGAGCTTTAACGTTCTGACGAAGGAACTTAAGGCACTCTGCTTGAATGTTGATATGAAGCAGAGTACGAAGGGGTAATTGGTTAATGCAAGATTTTCTTGAAATTGCAATCGTTAGTTTTTTTATTGCAATAACCATTGCTTTGTTTATTGCGCAAATTATAGCATTCACATTCGCAGGGAAATATTTTCTGCAAAAGAGAATCAAAGGGAAGAAATTAGTATTTAGCAGCAACGCCGTCAGTTTTATTTTCGTAGGTGTTCCAATGCTTTCAGCTGTATTTCATGAAAGATTTCTACATTTTGGAGCGTATTGTTGCATACAAATTATCATTTTAGCTTTGATGCTAAAAAATGAAACAGAGAGTTAAAGAAAAGGGCAAAAAACATGAACGAATTAATGAACCTCTTTGGTCAACCCACAGGACCACAAAGCTTTGACCAAATCCGCATCTCGATTGCCTCACCGCAACAGATCAGCAGCTGGTCATTCGGCGAGGTCAAAAAGCCGGAAACAATCAACTACCGTACATTCAAGCCCGAAAAAGACGGCCTGTTCTGCGCGCGTATCTTCGGCCCCGTGAAGGACTATGAATGTCTCTGCGGCAAATATAAGCGCATGAAGTACAAGGGCATTATCTGTGAAAAATGTGGCGTTGAAGTCACTCTGACCAAAGTCCGCCGCGAGCGCATGGGTCATATCGACCTGGCATCACCGGTTGCCCATATCTGGTTCCTGAAATCACTTCCTTCGCGTATTGGCCTCATCATGGACATGACGCTGAAAGAGCTTGAGCGCGTTCTTTACTTTGAAAACTTCATCGTGATCGAGCCGGGCATGACCCCTCTCAAGCCGTTCCAGCTTTTGAACGAAGAAGAATATTACGACGCACAAGATGAGTACGGCGAAGAAAACTTCCGCGCCGGCATTGGTGCAGAAGCGATGAAAGAGATTCTCTCTGCCATTAACCTCGAAGAAGAACTTGTGCAAGTTGAACAAGATTTGCGCGATACAAACTCCGAAGCCAAGCGCAAGAAACTCGTCAAGCGTATGAAACTGCTTGAGGCCTTCATCGCCTCTGGCACGCGCCCGGAATGGATGATCCTGGACATTGTTCCTGTTCTCCCGCCCGAGCTACGCCCGCTCGTTCCTCTTGATGGTGGCCGCTTTGCGACATCGGATTTGAACGATCTGTACCGACGCGTCATTAACCGGAACAACCGTCTCAGACGCTTGATCGAGCTGCGTGCGCCCGATATTATCGTGCGTAACGAAAAACGTATGCTTCAGGAATCTGTGGATGCACTGTTCGACAATGGCCGCCGTGGCCGCGTGATTACAGGCGCAAACAAGCGCCCGCTGAAATCACTCTCAGACATGCTCAAAGGGAAACAAGGTCGTTTCCGCCAAAACCTTCTTGGAAAACGCGTCGACTATTCTGGTCGTTCCGTGATCGTCGTTGGACCGGAGCTCAAACTCCACCAATGCGGTTTGCCCAAGAAAATGGCGCTTGAGCTGTTCAAGCCCTTTATCTACCACAAGCTTGAGCTTTACGGCATGGCCTCTACAGTCAAAGCCGCGAAGAAAATGGTCGAAAAAGAACGCCCCGAAGTTTGGGATATCCTCGAAGAAGTTATCCGCGAGCATCCGGTGCTTCTAAACCGTGCACCAACGCTTCACCGCCTCGGTATTCAGGCATTCGAACCCGTCTTGATCGAAGGGAAAGCAATCCAGCTTCACCCATTGGTCTGCACCGCGTTCAATGCGGACTTTGACGGTGACCAGATGGCTGTTCACGTGCCCCTTTCTGTCGAAGCACAGCTCGAAGCGCGCTGTTTGATGATGGCAACAAACAACATTCTCTCGCCTGCAAACGGCAAGCCGATTATTGTGCCGTCTCAGGACATTGTTTTGGGTCTTTACTATCTCTCCATCGCCCTTGACGGCGAAAAAGGCGAGGGCATGATCTTCCGCGGTGCGGGTGAGATTATCCACGCTCTGGAAAGCGGCGTTGTATCGCTTCATGCAAAAGTCAAATGCCGCTATCACGGTGTGAATGAAAACAACGAGCCAATTCAGGAAATCGTTGAATCCACGCCGGGTCGTATCATATTGTCTGAACTTCTGCCCCGTCACCCAAAAGTGCCGTTCAGCGTTCTGAATCAGGTTCTGACGAAAAAAGAAATCACCAACATGATCGATACTGTCTATCGTCACTGTGGTCAGAAAGAAACAGTCATTTTCTGTGACCGCATGATGAAACTCGGCTTCAAATACGCGTGTATCTCCGGTATTTCCTTTGGTAAAGACGACCTTATTATCCCCGATGATAAGAAAAGACTTGTTGCCGAAGCCAATGACAAGGTCAGTGAATTCGAACAGCAATACATGGATGGTCTGATCACCAAAGGCGAGAAATACAACAAAGTCGTCGATATTTGGTCAAAAGCCACCGACGATGTCGCCGATGCAATGATGAAGGGTATTTCTGATATCTCCTCAAACCTGAACGCCGTTTATATGATGGCTCACTCAGGCGCACGGGGTTCCGCCGCCCAGATCCGTCAGCTTGCCGGTATGCGTGGTTTGATGGCCAAACCATCAGGTGAGATCATCGAAAACCCGATTATCTCGAACTTTAAGGAAGGTTTGACCGTTCTTGAATACTTCAACTCGACGCACGGTGCCCGTAAAGGCTTGGCCGATACAGCGCTGAAAACAGCGAACTCCGGTTACCTGACACGCCGCCTTGTTGATGTTGCGCAAGATGCAATCATCACCGAGCCAGATTGTGGCAGTGAAAAAGGGATCAAGATGCGCGCAGTTATGAACGGTGCCGATGTTATCGTGCCGCTCTCCGAGCGTATTCTTGGCCGTACCCCGGCGCAGGACATCAAAGACCCGCTCACCGGTGAAATCATCGCCCCCGCCTCTGTTGTAATGGATGAAGTATCATCCGAAGCAGTGGAAACAGCTGGAATAGACGAAATCATCGTGCGCTCAGTCCTGACTTGTGAAGCCGCCAATAACGGCGTCTGCGCAAAATGTTATGGTCGTGACCTTGCCCGTGGAACCGAAGTCAACATCGGCGAAGCCGTTGGTGTTATGGCGGCGCAGTCCATCGGCGAGCCGGGAACACAGCTGACGATGCGGACATTCCACATTGGTGGCGCGGCGCAAAAAGGCGCAGAGCGTTCTCATGTTGATGCAAACATCGAGGGTAAAGTCAAAGTGCGTAACCAAAACATCGTTAAAAACTCAAGCGGCGTGGATATCGTCATGAGCCGGAACACAGAAATTGTGCTTCTGGACAAAAAGGGCGATGAAAAAGTGACGCACCGCGTTCCATATGGCGCGCGCTTGCTCGTCAAAGAGGGCGGTAAAGTCAAGATTGGTGATCGTATGGCAGAGTGGGACCCCTATACCCTGCCGGTTATCACCGAAAAAGACGGTATCGCGCATTACTTTGATCTTGTTGAAGGCGTGTCTATTACTGAGGACACCGATGAGGCCACAGGGATCTCTGCGAAAAAAGTTATCGACTGGCGCTCACAGCCCAAAGGTGGAGACCTCAAGCCGCGTATTGCTCTCTTCGATAAGAAAGGCAAAACCATCAAACTGCCAAACGATCAGGAAGCCACATATTTCCTTTCCGTTGATGCCATTCTCTCGGTTGAAAACGAACAGGAAGTTAAGGCCGGTGACATTATCGCCCGTATTCCGCGTGAAACATCCAAAACACGCGATATTACCGGCGGTCTGCCCCGCGTGGCCGAATTGTTCGAGGCACGTATGCCCAAGGACTTTGCGGTCATCTCTGAAACAGACGGATATGTCGAATTCGGCAAGGATTATAAATCCAAACGCCGCATCGTCGTCCGCCCGTCCAGTGCAGATGAAGAAGCAACAGAATATCTCATTCCAAAAGGCCGCCACTTGGCCGTACAGGAAGGCGATTTCGTGCGCAAAGGCGACAGGATTTTGGACGGCGCGCTTGTGCCGCATGATATCCTGAGCGTTATGGGCGTCGAGGCTCTGGCCGAATATCTTACCAACGAAGTGCAGGAGGTTTACCGCCTGCAGGGGGTTAAGATCAACGACAAGCATATCGAGGTGATCGTGCGTCAAATGATGCAGAAAATCGAGATCGGCGAAGTTGGAGATTCAACCTATCTTGTCGGTGAGCATATCGATCGTCAGGAATTCGATGAAACGGTTCAGAAATACATCGAAAACGGTAAATTGCCGCCAGAAGGAAAACCTGTCCTGCAGGGGATCACGAAGGCCTCGTTGCAAACACGCAGCTTCATCTCCGCAGCATCCTTCCAGGAAACAACGCGCGTTCTTACAGACGCCGCTGTCAATGGCAAGGTCGACAATCTGCATGGCTTGAAGGAAAACGTGATTGTTGGTCGCCTCATTCCGGCAGGAACGGGAGCCTATGTGAACGAGATCAAACGCGTTGCCGCTGGCCGTGATGATATCGCCATCGCCAACATGCCAGAGCGCGAAGAACTTGTGGCTTCTGTCACAGGGGAAGACGCACCGGCCTTATCCGAAAGTGATGAAGTCAGAAACAAGGCTGCAAACGGCTAAAAACCATAAATATTCAAGAAAAGGAGCTTAAGGGCTCCTTTTTTTATTTTTAATTAAAAACTTTTCTTGACGCACAAAAAACTATCCCCTATAGTCCGGCCAGATTCAGAAATTGGGCTATTTGGTAAAGCCATATAGCGCATCATCTGTAGTAACGGATGCTCTGCATAAAGTCCTTGTGAAAACAAGTTACTTCCGGCGCAAAATTTCGCGCTATCGTGCAGACATCCATAAATTGTAAGAATGAATGAAGAGGCGCATACATATGCCAACCATACAACAGCTTATCCGTAACCCGCGAAAGAGGGTTGTTAAACCAAAGAAAAACCGGGCGCTTAAAAGCAACCCGCAAAGACGCGGTGTTTGCACACGTGTCTACACAACCACACCGAAAAAGCCGAACTCGGCTTTGCGTAAGGTTGCCAAGGTTCGTTTGACCACGGGTCTTGAAGTTATTTGCTATATCCCTGGTGAAGGTCACAACCTGCAAGAGCACTCCGTTGTTCTTGTGCGCGGCGGTCGGGTAAAAGACTTGCCCGGTGTTCGCTACACCATTATTCGTGGAACGCTCGATACACAAGGCGTTAAAGATCGTAAACAATCACGTTCACGCTACGGCGCGAAACGTCCGAAATAAAGGGAAACAAATATGTCACGTCGTCGTCAGCCTGAAAAACGTACCATTCTTCCAGATCCTAAATTTGCGGATTTGGTACTCTCCAAATTCATCAACAACGTGATGTATGATGGAAAAAAAGCTACTGCCGAGCAAATCGTTTATGGCGCTATCGAAGTATTAGAAGGCAAAAAGCCAGTGAACGACAATTCCGGCGAAACACCAGATGCAACAATCGCATCAAAAGGTGTTGGCCTGTCTTTATTCCACGCTGCGCTTAAAAACGTTAAGCCTCGCCTCGAGGTTCGTTCACGCCGCGTCGGTGGTGCAACCTATCAGGTTCCTGTTGAAGTGCGCCACGAACGCGCAATCGCCCTTGCTATGCGCTGGATTATAGATGCAGCCCGCAAGCGTGGTGAAAATACAATGCGCGACCGTTTGGCGGCCGAGCTCTATGACGCGGCAAATGAGCGGGGCTCTGCTGTTAAAAAACGCGAAGACACGCACAAAATGGCCGAAGCAAACAAAGCATTCGCTCATTATCGCTGGTAAGAAAAAAATTTAAGGAACGGAACACAAAATCATGGCACGCGTACATCCCATTAATAACTACAGAAACTTCGGCATTATGGCGCATATCGATGCGGGTAAAACCACAACGACCGAACGCGTGCTTTTTTACTCTGGTAAATCACACAAAATCGGCGAAGTACATGATGGTGCGGCGACGATGGACTGGATGGAGCAAGAGCAAGAGCGCGGGATCACAATCACTTCTGCCGCAACGACAACATTCTGGAAGGGGCCAGCAGGCGGTAACTACGAAGGTCAGGATTTCCGTTTAAATATTATTGACACACCCGGTCACGTTGATTTCACAATCGAAGTAGAACGCTCTTTGCGCGTTCTTGATGGCGCAATTGCAGTTTTTGATGCAAACGCAGGCGTCGAGCCGCAAACTGAAACCGTATGGCGTCAAGCTGACAAATATCACGTGCCGCGTATGTGCTTTGTGAATAAAATGGACAAAATCGGCGCTGATTTCTACAACACAGTGAAAATGATTATCGACCGCCTGGGCGCAGTGCCTTGTGTATTGCAGCTTCCAATCGGCGCGGAAAATGAATTTGCCGGCGTGGTTGACCTGATCAAAATGAAGGCTATCATATGGGAAACTGAAGATTTGGGCGCAAAATTCCACGAAGCAGAAATTCCAGCTGACCTTCTTGAAAAAGCAAAAGAATATCGCGAAAAACTCATCGAAATCGCAGTTGAATTTGATGATGCAGCGATGGAAGCCTATCTTGAAGGCAACGAACCCGATGCAAAAACACTTAAAGCCTGTATCCGCAAGGGCACAATCAAGAGCGCAATCGTTCCTGTTATTTGTGGGTCTGCATTTAAAAACAAAGGTGTTCAGCCAATGCTTGACTGCGTTGTGGACTACCTTCCATCGCCCCTTGATATCGGCGCGGTTAACGGCCACAAAGTGGACAGCGAAGAAGAAGAAAAACGTAATCCTGATGATGCCGAGCCATTCTCTGCTCTTGCATTCAAAATCATGAACGACCCTTTTGTCGGTTCGCTCACCTTTGCCCGTATTTATTCCGGCAAGGTTGAATCCGGCTCATATGTTAAAAACTCTGTCAAAGACAAACGCGAGCGTGTTGGTCGTATGCTTCTCATGCACTCAAACGAGCGCGAAGAAATTGCAGAAGCCTTTGCTGGCGACATCGTGGCCTTCGTGGGCATGAAGGATACAACAACAGGGGACACACTGTGCGACATGCAAAAGCCAGTCGTTCTTGAGCGCATGGAGTTCCCTGAACCGGTTATTGAGATCGCGATCGAGCCAAAAACAAAAGCCGACCAAGAGAAAATGTCAACAGCTCTGCAACGTTTGGCCGCTGAGGATCCGTCTTTCCGCGTCTCTGTTGACCATGAATCTGGCCAGACCATAATGAAGGGCATGGGCGAGCTTCACTTGGACATTCTCGTTGACCGCATGCGCCGCGAGTTTAAGGTTGAAGCAAATATCGGCGCGCCGCAGGTTGCTTATCGCGAAACCATCACCAAAAAATCAGATATCAGCTACACCCACAAAAAACAAACCGGTGGCTCTGGTCAGTTCGCGAAAATTGACCTGGTCTTTGAACCGGGCGAGCCTGGAACAGGCTTTGAATTCATCGACAAAATCGTCGGTGGTTCTGTTCCAAAAGAATACATACCCGGCGTTAAAAAAGGTCTGGATATGGCCAAGGAAACAGGCATTATTGCAGGCTTCCCTGTTCTGGACTTCAAAGTAACGCTTGTTGATGGCGGATACCATGATGTTGACTCATCTGTTATGGCTTTCGAAATTGCCGCTAAGGCGGCCTTCAAAGAAGGTATGGCTAAATCAGGCGCGCAACTTCTTGAGCCAATGATGAAAGTCGAAGTCGTAACCCCAGAAGATTACATGGGTGATATTATCGGCGACCTCAACTCTCGTCGTGGACAGGTCAACGCTATGGATGACCGCGGAAACGCAAAAGTCATCACTGCCATGGTGCCACTGGCAAATATGTTTGGTTACATCAATACATTGCGTTCAATGTCTCAGGGCCGCGCGCAATACACGATGTTGTTTGATCACTATGAACCCGTGCCTGCGCAAATCGCGCAAGCCGTAAAAGAGAGCCTCGGCGCTTAAGTTAAGATTTTAGAAAAAGGAGCATTAAGAAATGGCAAAGCAGAAATTTGAGCGGACAAAGCCGCACTGTA
>CAYGNP010000029.1:0-13112 GCA_964351365.1 uncultured Micavibrio sp. | reverse complement strand
AAAAAAACATTCGCGAAGCGAATGAGGGGTTCAAGCCCCGTCGGTCGCCCCATTTCTCCATATGTTTCCTATCTGCAAAATGCTCAAGGCAAATGAGGGGAAGTCCACCCGCGTTTTAAAAAAAAGCATTCGCGAAGCGAATGAGGGGTTCAAGCCCCGTCGGTCGCCCCATTTTCTCTTTCGTAAACTTTTTCAAAGAAACACTTGGAATTCCCCAAAAAGTGATGTAAAACGCGCAATCAGGTTCAAACTGAACCCGAAAATATTACCTTGTGCGGGTGTGGCGGAATTGGCAGACGCACCAGATTTAGGTTCTGGCGCCCTTCGGGCGTGGGGGTTCAAGTCCCTTCACCCGCACCAAATTAAACCTGAAACGCCATCGAGTTTGCGGATGTGGTGGAATGGTAGACGCGCTAGCTTCAGGTGCTAGTGGGGGCAACCCCGTGGAGGTTCAAGTCCTCTCATCCGCACCAATAAATATATGTACTATACGACGTAAGGAAAGAGTATCTCATGCAGGTCAAAAAACTTAAAGAAGACGGTCTAAACCACGAGCTGGAAATCACTGTTGGTTCAGCGGACATCGAAAAACGCGTTGATGCGCGATTGGTAGAGGTCAGCAAGACAGTACGTCTTCCGGGATTCCGACCTGGTAAAGTTCCAATGGCCATGATGAAGCAGAAATACGGCAAGGCCGTGATGGGTGAAGTTTTGGAATCTGCCGTGAACGAAACATCACAGCAAGCAATGAAACAGCAAGACATAACACCGGCGCTTCAGCCAAAAATTGAAGTTAAATCCTTCGATGAGGGTAAAGACCTTATATATACAATGTCCATCGAAGTTCTGCCAAAGATTAAGCTAAAAGACTATAAAGGCTATAAGCTTACAAAAATGGTGGCCAAGGCAGATGATGAATCCATCGATAACGCACTGGAGCGCATCGCCTCCATGCGCAAAACAACGAAGCCTATCGAAGGCGACCGGGCAACTAAATCAGGCGATATAGTCGTCATAGACTTTAATGGTCGCACAGCGGACGATAACGTCGAGCAACCCGGCATGGCGGCAAAAGGCCATCATTTAGAGCTCGGCTCAGGCCAGTTTATCCCTGGCTTCGAAGATCAGCTGCTGAAGAAAAAAGCTGGCGATGACGTCGCTGTTAAAGTAACATTCCCGGAAGAATATGGCGCAGCAGAGCTTGCTGGCCGTGATGCAATATTTGATGTGAAAATTCATGAAATACGCGAATCTTCTGACGTTGCAATAGACGATGATTTCGCAAAATCGCTGGGCCTTGATGATGTCGCCGCCCTGCGTAAGGCTGTTGAAGACCAAACCAATAAGGAATTCGAATCACACACACGGATGAGATTGAAAAAAGAACTTCTCGACCAACTCGATGAGGCTCATAATTTCGAAATCCCCGCAGGCATGCAAAAGCTTGAGCTAGAGAATATTATTAAGCAGGTTCGCATGGACAATCAGCAGCGCGGTATAAATGCCGAGCTAAATGATGAAGAAAAAGCCGAGCTGAGCGATATCGCTGCCCGCCGCGTACGTTTGGGTCTCGTTCTCTCCGAAATCGGAAAAGAAAACAACATCAAGGTTGTAGATGCCGAGCTGCAAAAGGCCGTCATCACCGAGGCGCAGAAATACCCTGGTCAGGAAAAAGAAGTGTTCGATTATTTCGCCAAAAACCGCGAAGCCCTTGAATCACTGCGTGCCCCAATCTATGAGGATAAAGTCATCGACTTTATTCTGGAGCTGGCTCAAGTCACTGAAAAGCAGGTCAGCATAGAAGAGCTAACGGCGGATGAGCATGATCACGATCATGAGAACTGCACGGACCCAACGCATAATCACGGCTCATCCAAGAAAAAATCAGCCGGTAAAAAAGAGGAAAAAGCCAAGGAAGACAAGCCTAAGGCAAAAAAAGACGGAGCTAAAAAGCCGGCAAAGAAAAAAGCCTCTTGAATAACATCGGCGCTCTGGCTAGGCTCAGGTTACTAACAACGTAAAACTCAAAAAAAAGAAGCCTGAACCTATGTATGACCGCGACCCGTATGACACGTATATGAATCATTTGATCCCGACTGTGATTGAGCAAACCAATCGTGGCGAGCGAGCATTTGATATATATTCCCGCCTTTTAAAGGAGCGTATTATATTCCTGACAGGCGAAGTGAATGACTACGTATCTTCGCTTATATGTGCGCAGTTGCTTTTTCTAGAATCAGAAAACCCGAAGAAAGAAATTTCTTTCTATATCAACTCCCCGGGCGGTGTTGTCACGGCGGGTCTTGCGATGTATGACACCATGCAATATATCAAACCAAAAATCTCAACGGTTTGTATTGGCCAGGCGGCTTCTATGGGCTCATTCCTGCTGATGGCTGGTGAAAAAGGGATGAGGTACTCATTGCCGAATTCACGCATCATGATCCACCAGCCCTCTGGTGGTGCGCGCGGACAAGCGAGCGACATTGAAATTCAAGCCAAGGAAATCCTGCGCTTGCGACAACGCTTGAATGAGGCCTATGTTAAGCACACAGGCCAAAAGCTCAAAACCGTTGAAGAGGCAATGGATCGTGATAATTTTATGAGCGCAGACGAAGCCAAAAAATGGGGATTAATCGACCATGTTGTTGAATCTAAAGCTGAAATCACGCCAGAAGATCCAAAAAAAAAGTAGTAAAAACTAACCAAAAATAAACCTTTTTCTGGTTTAATAGTAGACTATTATGCAGACGTTTAGTGTGCTTGGCGCGAGTCATTCAGGGCAGTTTTACCGCTGAAAAGGCTTTGATATATGGCCATTTCAGTGCATAATGGGAATATACAAACCAAGGAGCATATCTAAATGTCTGAGTCTTCAAATGCATCCTATGCCGTGCTGCCTTTGCGGGATATTGTCGTTTTCCCTCACATGATTGTTCCTCTGTTCGTAGGGCGTGAAAAATCCGTACAAGCGCTCGAGCATGTGATGCATACAGACAAGCAAATCGTGCTGGTTACGCAAAAAACCCCCTCAGAAGATGATCCAGGCCCTAAAGACCTCTATGATGTCGGAACAATAGGGACAATCCTACAACTGCTAAAATTACCCGATGGCACCGTTAAGGTTCTGGTCGAAGGCGGCGCACGCGTCAAACTCTCGGAACTCACAGATGATAAAGGCTATATGGAAGCCAAAGTCACAAAAATTCTCGATAGCTCCATCCATGATGAAGAGTTGGAGGCCCTTGCGCGCAGCGTTATTGGCCAGTTTGAGCAATATATAAAACTGAATAAGAAAATACCACCAGAGGTCATTGTATCGATTAATCAAATCGATGATCTCTCGAAAATGACGGATACAGTCGCCTCCCACCTTGCGCTTAAAATCGATCAAAAGCAGGCATTGCTGGAACTGGCAACCACCGCAGAGCGCCTTGAGCAAATTTATGCGTTTATGGAAGGTGAAATTGGTGTTCTTCAAGTTGAAAAACGCGTTCGCAGCCGCGTAAAACGCCAAATGGAAAAAACGCAGCGCGAATATTACTTGAATGAACAAATGAAGGCGATCCAGAAAGAGCTCGGCGAGGGTGAGAGCGGCCTTGATGAAATGGGCGAGCTGGAAGACAAAATTGAAAAAGCCAGCATGCCAAAAGAAGCACGCGAACGCGCAAAAGCGGAACTCAAAAAACTCCGCCAAATGAGCCCTATGTCCGCCGAAGCAACAGTAGTGCGCAATTATCTCGACTGGATTTTGAGCGTGCCGTGGAGTAAACGCAGCCGTGTCAAAAAAGACATTCGCGAAGCGCAGTCAGTGCTGGATAAGGATCATTACGGTTTGGAAAAAGTTAAAGAACGCATATTGGAGTATCTCGCCGTTCAGCAACGCACAAACAAGGTCAAAGGCCCGATTCTCTGTTTGTCCGGCCCGCCAGGTGTTGGTAAAACCTCACTCGGCCAATCTATCGCCCGTGCAACAAACCGCAATTTCGTGCGCATGTCATTGGGCGGCGTTCGGGACGAAAGCGAAATCCGTGGCCACCGTCGTACCTATGTCGGCGCGATGCCCGGAAAAGTTATACAGGGCATGAAGAAAGCTAAAACGGTAAACCCTCTCTTCCTTTTTGATGAGATCGACAAACTCGGCTCTGATGGCTGGCGCGGCGACCCAAGCTCTGCACTTCTGGAGGTTCTAGACCCTGAGCAAAACGAAAAATTCGCCGATCACTACCTCGAGCTGGAATATGACCTGTCTGATGTTATGTTCGTGTGTACGGCCAATAATATAGCCAATATGCCAAGGCCGTTGCTTGATCGTATGGAAATTATTCGCATTTCCGGCTACACGGAAGACGAAAAACTTCAAATCGTCAAACGCCATTTGCTCAAAAAGCAAATCAAGGCAGCCGGACTGAGAGCAAAAGAGTTTTCAATCAGCGATGCAGCAATACGGGAGCTCATCAGATACTACACCCGTGAAGCAGGTGTTCGTAATCTAGAGCGTGAAATTGCAAATCTTTGCCGCAAAGCCATCAAAGAGATTTTGATGAAAGGCAAAAAACAGGTGTCAATCACCCCGCGCAGCCTTGAAAAATATGCAGGTGTTAAGAAATTCCGCTATGGGGAAATTGAAGAAAATGACCGCATCGGCGTTGTAAACGGCCTTGCCTATACCGAAAGCGGTGGTGATCTGCTCTCCATTGAAGCGGTGACCATGGCAGGCAAAGACTGCAAAGTCACAACCACTGGAAACTTAAAAGAAGTTATGAAGGAATCGATCACGGTTGCGGAAATGCTCACCAAATCTCGCGCCGCGCAATATGGGCTGGACTATGAGATCCTCAAGGAAAGGCAGGTTCACGTGCACGTCCCCGAAGGCGCAACACCGAAAGATGGCCCCTCTGCAGGTGCCGCAATGGTGACTGCAATCATCTCCGCTCTGACATCAATACCAATTCACCGCGATATAGCGATGACGGGCGAGGTCAATCTGCGCGGCAATGTTACGGCAATTGGCGGGCTCAAGGAAAAGCTCCTCGCAGCCCTTCGCGGTGGCATTAAGAAGGTTTTGATCCCCTCTGAGAATGAAAAGGACTTGGCAGACATTCCAAAAAATGTGCTTAAAGAGTTGGAAATAGTGCCTGTGCGCACTATTGATGAGGTTCTCTCTCACGCTCTTTTATCCATTCCAACCCCCCTCGACCCCAAAAAAGAGGGCGAAATTGATGAAATTTCCTCAAAAAGTGCGGAAAATAAGGGGGAAAGCGTGATTCACCATTGAGTCTTTAAAAAAAAAGGCTTAAAAAGGAATCACCATAAATGCTCTGAAGGCCGCTCTGGTTATAGGTTTTTACGAATATTTACATTTGTGGTCTGTCTTTAGGTATTTTTCCTAAAGGCATATTTATCAACACAATCTCAAAGGAGAGAGAACTATGAACAAACAAGACCTAGTATCTAAAGTTGCTGAAAAAGCAGACATTTCTAAGCAAAAAGCAGCTTCTGCTGTTGATGCTGTCATCGACGCAATCAAAGGCAGCCTGAAAAAAGGTGACGATGTTCGCCTTGTTGGCTTTGGTACATTCTCAGTATCAAGCCGCGCAGCGACAACTGGCCGTAACCCACGCACTGGTGAGCCAATCAAAATTCCAGCATCAAAACAGCCTAAGTTCAAAGCTGGTAAAGAGCTGAAAGAAGCCGTAAACAAGAAGTAATTCTTGTATCGCGCTAAATTTAATGTTTTCGGTCGCCCATTTTTGTGCGGCCGATTTTTTTTAGAGGCAATACAAATTCAAGCTTGCTTTTTTGGGAACACGGCTTTAAGACTAGCATCACGTTTAGGAATGGGTGATTAGCTCAGCTGGGAGAGCATCTCGTTTACACCGAGAGGGTCGGCGGTTCGATCCCGTCATCACCCACCATTTTATCCCAAAAAACACTTGGATTAATATTGACATAATGCTAAGATACTTTGGCATGAACTTTAAATCAGCGGGTTAATTTATGTCACTTTTAGATCCAGACAGCCCCTTATTGGCATTACCAGATTTGAGCGGTGTGCACGAAGATGCTGTGCGCTGTGTTTTTGATGAACGGCTAACCCGCGCAAAACCATTGGAAGAACCACGGGTACAGTTAGCGCAATTCAACAGAATAGCGGCTGAGGCGCTGGCATATTGGAATGCGGTAAAAGCAAAGCCGGAAGATACCCCTGGCCGCCGTGAAAAATTAGCAGGTAAACTTGATGCGTTTTTTAACAGGGTTGCACGTTATGCACAATTTCACGCAGATGATACACTGACACCAGAGGCCGCTGCGCTGAAACAAAAAGTAATAGAGGCCGCTTCAGCACATAAAGCAGCCTTGACCCTGGAATAATTATTCAAATTCATACATAATTACGCTATTTTAGTTGGGCTTGATACATCGCCCCATTCACTCCACGATCCATCATAAACACCAACATTATTGAAGCCAATATGGTATAGCGCAAGTGCAAGCGCGCATGCGGTAATACCGCTTCCGCAAGTGGTCACGATGCGCTCTGGGGGGCTGTCAAACTTAAGGCCTTTTTCAGCAAACAGATCATACAAATCAGCCTCAGATTTTATCAAACCCTGAGCATCCACTAGAGCAGAGCAGGGCAGATTAAGAGAGTTTGGGATATGCCCGCTGCGCATGCCTTCCCGCGGCTCTGGTAATGTGCCGTTAAAGCGCTCGGCCGGGCGGGCATCAAGAATAGGGCAAAGAGCGCGCTCGGAAATATTAATCATCTCCTCCAGTGCAACAACACTCCGCGCCATGAAAGGCTGTGCCTTGTAATATGATGAATTAAATCCATCAGGCTCACCCCCTTGCAATGGAAATCCGTGCGCTTTCCAAGCAGGTAGGCCACCATTTAACACACAAACTTTACGATGACCAAAACCGCGCATCATCCACCAGACCCGCGCCGGCCCCATAATCATACCACTTTGGCCATAGAGAATAACAAAATCATCATTCATTATCCCTAAACTGCGCATATAGTCCGCAAAGGCAGCATCATCCGGCAACATATGCGGCAAATCAGAATCCTGATCACAGGTCGATTTAATGTCAAAAAACCGGGCGCCAGGGATGCGCTCATGAACGAAATTGACGAAAACGTCCTCTTTGGATGTGGGCAGAACAAAACTGCAATCCAGGAATATAGGTGGTCTTGTCTCTTGCAAAAACGTAAATGCTTGCGCTGAGCTAATAACACCTTTTTCAATATAACCCTCAATCATAGTTGAGAAGATACTGCATTTGTGGTTATCTTTAAAGAAATTAAAAAGAGATAAAGTTAAATGTTAGAACGTAAACAAATAGACAAAATCATAGCCTATGCGAGTGCAATATTGGTAAGTGCGCTGATTATGCTCGTGCTTTTTTCAATCCTTGCTGTAGAAATTAAAAAGAAGCCCATTGAGGAGCGTCAACGCATATTCGCAGAGCAGCAAAAACAGTTTGATATTTTAAAGTCATCAACAACTATAAACGAAAACTTGCCAAATCCATGGCCTCCTAAAATGAATGAACCCTATCCTGATATCGATCTGATTGATCAAAATGGCCAGGAATTCAAACTTTCCTCACTAAAGGGAAAAATAGTAATAGTTGAGTTTATTGATATGACATCGCCAATATCACAGGCACAATCAGGAGCGTGGCTCGTAGGTGCCTATGGCAGAATACAAGAGATTGATAAATATACCGAGACGTTTTCGGATACGCTGCGAAAAAACACCGAACCCAGCATTATATTGCCCAATAACAACATCATGCAGGTGAAAATTATTGTCTACTCTGAGGACGGCAAACAGCCCTCACGCGATGATGCACAAAACTGGGCCAGCCATTTTGGCTATACAAGAGAAGAGGGCGTAATTGTTTCTGTCGCCAGAAATGATATCAGAGATATCAGAACGCAAGAGCTTGTAACGGGATTTCAGCTAATTGATAAAAATCAGATCCTAAGAGTTGACTCTGCAGGCCCTACACCGAAACATAACTTAAAGATGACCCTTGTTCCCCTTATTCCAAAGTTAATGCGTTAAAAAGTAAAGGAAAAAAATGAAAACCAGAGCCGCAATCGCAACCAAGGCCGGTGCGCCACTTGAAATTGAAATCGTCGATCTGGGCGGCCCGAAAGAGGGCGAGGTTCTGATTGAAATCATGGCAACCGGCGTCTGTCATACCGATGCCTTCACGCTCTCCGGCGATGACCCGGAAGGCGCTTTCCCTGCCATTCTCGGCCACGAAGGTGCAGGGATCGTGCGCGAGGTTGGCGCTGGCGTAAAATCAGTAAAGCCAGGCGATCACGTTATTCCGCTCTATACCCCCGAATGCCGCGAGTGCGATTACTGCCTGCACCCAAAAACAAATCTATGCCAGAAAATCAGGCCAACACAAGGCAAGGGTTTAATGCCCGACGGCACTTCGCGCTTTTCGCTAAACGGCAAACCCATTTTGCACTATATGGGCTGCTCGACATTTTCAAACTTCACGGTATTACCTGAAATTGCCGTCGCAAAAGTACGTGAGGACGCGCCCTTTGACAAGATTTGCTATATCGGCTGCGGCGTAACAACAGGCGTTGGCGCTGTGGTGTTCGATGCAAAAGTCGAGCCCGGATCAACCGTTGCTGTGTTCGGCCTCGGCGGCATAGGCCTGAACGTCATTCAGGGCGCCAAAATGGTGGGCGCGCGCAAAATTATCGGCATTGATCTCAACGAGAGCAAAGTGCCGCTTGCCCAAAAATTCGGCATGACCGATTTCATCAATCCGAAAAAAGTGGAGAACATTGTCGAGGCAATTTGTGATCTCACCAATGGCGGGGTGGATTATTCCTTTGAATGCATCGGGAATGTCAAAGTTATGCGCGACGCGCTCGAATGCTGTCACAAGGGCTGGGGCGAGAGCATAATTATCGGTGTAGCCGGAGCCGGACAGGAAATCTCAACCCGTCCCTTCCAGCTTGTAACGGGTCGTGTCTGGCGTGGCTCAGCTTTCGGCGGCGCACGCGGGCGTACAGACGTCCCTAAAATCGTGGATTGGTACATGGAGGGTATGATTAACATTGATGACCTTATTACGCACAAAATGCCACTAGAGGACATCAATAAGGCGTTCGACCTGATGCATGAAGGTAAATCCATCCGCGCCATCATCGAGTATTAAGCCCATGAAATGCGAAAAGGAACATCTTTGCTTTGGCGGCAAGCTTGGCTATTACAGCCACGATAGCGCTGAAACAAAAACGCCCATGCGCTTCTCATTTTTTTCACCACCCAAGGAAAGAAGCGGCGGCGCACTTTTGGTATTCCTCTCCGGTTTGACTTGCACCGAGGATAATTTCACAACCAAAGCCGGGGCGTATAAAAAGGCGGCTGAACTGGGTTTAAGCATTCTGGCCCCGGACACTTCCCCGCGCGGTGAGGATGTGCCTGATGATAAGGCCTATGATCTGGGGCAGGGGGCAGGGTTCTATATTGACGCCACGCAAAAGCCTTGGGCCAAAAATTTTCGCATGGAGAGTTATATCATCAGGGAGCTCATCCCGCTCTGCGAAAAACAATTTGCCATAGACCGCACATCCATCACAGGCCACTCTATGGGCGGGCATGGCGCGCTAACGCTGTATTTCAAATATCCAGGGATGTTCCGCTCATGCTCGGCCTTCTCGCCCATCGTTGCGCCCGCGCAAGTACCATGGGGACATAAGGCGTTCACGGCTTATCTGGGCGAAGATGAATCTGCCTGGGCGCAGCATGACGCAACAAATCTTGTGTTAAGCGCAGGCAACGCCGGTAAAAATGCGCCCATCTTGATTGATCAGGGCGAAGCCGATCCATTCCTCATCGAACAGCTCAAGCCTGAACTTTTCGATTCCGCCTGCAAAAAAGCAGGGCAGGGCGCAACAATACGCCTGCACAAAGGCTACGACCACAGCTATTTCTTTATCCAGAGCTTCATCGATGACCATCTTGAATGGCACGCGAAATATCTCGCTCGCTAAAACTAAGCGGCCTTTTTGCCTTTTTTCTTAACGCTTGTAGAAAGCTCATCTTCATGCTTGTGAGAGTGCTTGCCATCATTATTTTCAAACGCCTGCGTTACAGAGCTTAGGAAATCATTGTGTAAATCAACAGTGTCCCGCACGCCTATATCATCAAAATGTTCATCCAGCCACTCCGCCATCGTCTCACGCCCTTTATCGCGCAGCATTGTTAAAAATCCCCAACTTGAGTCAAACTTGCTGGCAACAGATAACCCGCTCATGGCCTTGTCCGCGCGAATGGAATGCAAAAGCACATCCTTGAAATCGCCCTTATGCTCATCTTTAAGCATATCATGCTCAATAAGCTTTTTAACAAAGGCAACCGCTCTCATTTCTTTGACAAGAGAGGAGTTAAAGCTGATCTCATTGATACGGTTCATAATATCAAGAGCCGAGGTCGGCGTTTCATCACGCTCCATCGGGTTAATATGCAGCACCATAATATCGCGCGATTTTGTGTGATAGAAGAGGGGGAAAAGTGCAGGATTCCCCATATAACCTCCATCCCAGTAATCTTCACCATTAATTGTAACTGCTTTAAACAAAAACGGCAGACAAGCCGATGCCATAGCCACATCAAGGGTAACTTCTTCATTCCGGAAAATACGCACCTTACCGGTTTTGACATGCGTAGCGCTGATAAATAAATCGGTACACTTACAGGCATTAAGCTCTTCAAAATCGATAACTTTGGATAGAACATCCCGCAGCGGATTAAAATCAAAGGGGTTGAGCTGATAGGGAGAAAACAGACGTGTAATGGAATCAAACATAAAGAAGGAAAACGAAGAATCCATTTTCCAACGCTCGTTCCCTCCAAACAAACCCTCCCATGGCATGCGCTTGACGGGGCTGTATCTCTCTCCGGCCTTAGAAATATTCCACCAAAAATTGTGCAGCGTCTCCCGCGCTTTCTCAGGGCCACCGCGCATACGGCCATAAGCAAACGCGCAGGCATTCATTGTACCAGCAGATGTGGCAGAAAGCCCCTCAACATTTATGCGCCCATCTTCGAGCAGTTTATCCAAAACCCCCCAGGCAAAAGCACCATGCGCGCCGCCGCCTTGTAACGCCAGATTAATCGTCTTTTGCTGTTGCGTGGACATTGAATTTTCTCCTTAAGCCGCCGTCCAGCCGCCATCTACAGCAATATGCGTTCCGGTAATATTTTCTGCCGCGTCTGAACATAAAAACACAGCTGTGCCCGCAAGCTGCTCAACAGTGACAAACTTCTTGGTCCATTGCGCCGCGAGCAGAACATCTTTCTTAACCTGCTCCTCAGTCATACCGCGTGCCTTCGCAGTATCAGGAATTTGTTTCTCAACAAGAGGTGTCAGAACATAACCCGGGCATATTGCATTACAGGTAATGTTATCCTGTGCAAGCTCAAGCCCAATGGTTTTTGTAAACCCCATAATACCATGCTTTGCCGCTACATACGCACTTTTGAAAGGTGAGGCCACAAGCCCATGCGCCGAAGCAATATTGATAATACGACCCCATCCCTGTTTTTTCATATGCGGAACAGCCGCCCGCACTGTGTAAAACGCAGAAGACATATTGATTGCCACAATAGCCTCCCATTTTTCCGGCGGAAAATCTTCAACGGGGCTAACATTCTGAATACCGGCATTATTAACGACAATATCGATTGACCCGAATTTTTTAACCGCGTTCTCAACCATCGCGGCAATCTCTTTAGGTTTGGTCATATCGGCGCCATCATAAATAACCTTCACACCCATAGCCTCAAGGCCCTTGCGCTCTTTTTCAATGTCCTTCGCATCACCAAAACCGTTAATGACCAGATTAAGACCTTCTTTCGCAAAACCATGCGCAATCCCAAGGCCTATGCCGCTGGTTGAGCCTGTGATGATTGCTGTTTTTCCCTTTAATGACATTTTCCCTCCTCATAAAAAAAATGTAACATCTGCCCCATATGAATTCTAGAAATACAGAATCTTACATTTCACTTTTTCTGAATTACTAACGGCACCAGTGTGCACTAATATCTTTCGTGTGAAAATAACGATATGAAAAAAATATAGAGATTAGCCGCTCGGTATTTCACGCATTATCAGCAAACTCAAGGCGCTTGATAAAGCGCGAGTCCCAGCCCCGATGAAATTCTCAATAGTACGGATTTAAAATTTCTCGTTACGTCATGTTTAAGGATTAATGAACGGTAGGTGTATCTAGGCAGGCATGGGTCTGTCGTGGATCTTTAAACATGGGCCGCCCACCACGTTCAGAAGTCCGCGTGCGTTTTTCTGCATCAATATTGTCCATAACTTCAGCTTCACCCTCTGCTGTACTAAGAATTTTAATCCCAAACTGCCCATTAACCTCATTTTGAGGGTCTGGGACTGCGCCGCACATATTAGAAACAAAACTACGAATGCCTAATTTTTCTGTTAATTTATAAGTAAACACAAAAGCATCTGTTTCCTGAATCGCATTTAACAAAATTTTATCCCTTAGCCCCAAATCTTCATCTTTTTCGACAACAGGGTAATTATGATCTTTTTTGTAAAAGCACATTCTCGGGTCAGTAAAGACCATAATCTGCTCCAAAACCTCTCGTTCAACCGTTTTTACAAAAGGTTTTCCTGATGCTTGGTCAATAAAGGCAAGATACAGGGAGTCATGAAGATTAATTTGCCCTATACCATCTTCATAATTAACTGAGCTGGGACTATCAAGCACTGGAATGAAACCAATTTTCTCTAAGGTAGGATATTTTGCGCGGATCATCGCCATTTTTGCGTGCCCCATCTCAGTGCTCGCAAAAAACACAAGAAAGGCTTCAACCCTTGCGGCAAATTCATCGGCCACTTTTTGTTTATTATCGCTACCTTCAAGAAAGTCGGTATCACGGACAACTTCAAAAAGATCATGCCATTTTATAGGTTTAAGTGTTCCATCATTATTCATAATATCTATCTTAGGGCAGATGAGCCTCTGATACAAACAAAAACCACGCACATTTTCATCCTGTGAGTGTCTTATAAGGAGGCCTAAACAGTGACGA
>CAYGNP010000028.1:0-14803 GCA_964351365.1 uncultured Micavibrio sp. | reverse complement strand
TGCTTGTCATGAAACCATTTACAAGTACGTTTATAGTCCTGAAGGCAAGGAATTGGAGCTGTATCGTTACCTCTTCCGATCCAGAAAGCATAGAAACCGTCGTGGCAATCGTATTCCCAGACAATTGCGTGGCATTCCACGCGATATGTAGATACGAAACAGGCCAGATCATATTGATTTGCGTAAGGATTTTGGCCATTGGGAAGCCGATTTGATGATGTTCGAGCGCGATCTTGGCAAAGCCAATGTCACAACGCTAACAGAGCGTAAAAGCCGCTATACAGTTCTGATCAAAAATGAAACACGGCACTCAAACACGGTGATGGGCAGCATTCGTAAACGTTTGCAAAAGTTTGCCAAAGCCATGCGCCAGACTGTGACGTTTGATCGAGGATCAGAGTTTTTATATTACACCCTGCTCTCCCGCCAGCTGAACATCAAAAGCTATTATTGTGATCCCCGCTCACCATGGCAGAAAGGCACAGTTGAAAACACAAATAGCAGGATTAGGAAGTTCTTACCAAGAAATACAGATTTAGAAAAAATCTCGAATGACACTCTGGCGGCTATCGCTGATAGGATGAACAACACACCACGTAAATGCCTTGGGTAAAGAACGCCAAAAGAAGTATTTGAAAATGTATACTAAAGTGACCTCTAAGTAATTGCACGCCTTATTCGGCTGTGTTAACATTTTTGTCAGAAGATGGTTTTATATTTTGGATAGAAAGGATTGTGCATGGATCTAAAAAATTTACCTCCAATGAAAATTACTGCGCTTGTCTTTATCTTGATCGGGCTTGGCCTTTCAGTATTTGGCGTTCCCTCAGGGTTACCAGGGTTTACAAGTACAGGGATATTAACGTTTGGAATATTCTTAGCGGTAATTGATGAGCAAATCCTTAAAAAGAGACGTGAAAATAGCAACAAATAGTATTTTGTAGCAGCTTTTGAAATTATTAAGACGTAAACATGCCGCCTGATCAGGCGGCTTATTTACTTCTACACATTAGTGATCTATCGTCTAAACAGTTTAGTCGCACTTCATTTAGAACTTTCAAAGAGAAAAGCCCGAGTGAAACGATGGAGGCTCTAAACCCTTGCATACCACGTGGCCCGCGCCTTGCCATGGCGCATAAGATACCCGCCATCCACAAGCTCACCAAGGCGCAACTTGATTGTCGAACGCTTGCCCCGCGTTAAGCGCTCAATCTCTTTCATGCTCAACCGGTCATGCTTATCGAACAATTTCAAAATCTTGGTCGACAGTCCAGGCATATTGATAATCTCGCTGCTGCCTTTTTCCACCCGCTCCTGAAGCTTATCCTTCTGCGCCTTAAGCAAGGTGAAGAAAAACTCCAGCCACACATTCCAATCCACTTTACCCGCCGCCAGCGTATCTTGCGTATGCTTCAAAGCATTATAGTAATCATCCGCACGCTCTTGTAAAAATGAATCCAGCATACTATACGGCGCATAGCCATACCCCGCCTTGAACATCAGCAGAATAACCATCAGCCGCGCAATCTTTTCATTGCCTTTTTTAAACGGACAAAACTGCAAAAACACAGCCGTAAAAATCGCAATCACGAACAGAGGGTGCAGCTCCCCTTTCTTCAGCTCATTTTCACTCCAGCCCATCAGGCGCGGCATCAGGCTTCGCACCTCCTCAGGGCTGGCAACATTCAAAACGCCAACGACCTCATCACCTTTTCTGATCTCCAGCGGCTCGCTCTCTTCTTTAAAAATACTCACCTGCTTGGAGCCCGTAAACGCCGCATGCAGCCGGCACAGCAAATCCACATCCAAAGGCTGATCCTGCCAGCTATGCGCTATTTCCTTGAAATTCTTCCCAAAGCTCGACACATCCCCCAGCAATTGCAGAGAGGTCGTATGATTTTCCATCGCCCCCCACGCGCCTTTAAACTCGTCAACTTCACAGACAAGCCGCAGCATTTTCGGCGTGATAATAACATTTTGTAAACCTAGCATATGGCCAAGTGTAGCCATTACTCTGATGAAGATCAATCAACGTTTCAAAAAAAATTGACACTACACAATATTATTTATAGGCTCCTGAAATGAATTTAAAATATGATAATAAACCTGTTCCAAAAAAAATACAAAATGCAATTACACTCCTTTATGAGGGGCCAGAGGGTCTTATTGTGCTTCCTCACACCCACGAGGCCGCCTTGTTTTTTGCTGATGACACTTACTGGATGGTGCACAAATCGCAACTAAAAGATAAAAACAACGATGAAGACAAACTGTATGAGTTGAGCTTCTCATACGATTTTTGTGGATCATGGTTTCCGGATAGAGTGCAAAATGCCCCATGTGTTATATTTCTCCCCAAAAACCCGGATCTATCTGGACACAGCAAACGCTTTAAGACGGGCAAATACGCAGTAGTTGCAGGCTATGGTATCGATGAGATGGACAACTCAAGGAAAATCGATGAAAAATTTGACGTATCATCCTCATCACTGCCATCTTACATCCGTCCATTAAGAGCAGCAGCTTTGAAAAAAGCACCCCCACAACTGGCAAATTACATAAAGATTTTTACAGACATCGAAAATTCCTCAAACCAGAATAACAGTTTAAGCAAGTTATACAAAGCTATGGATAAAAAAGCAAAACACCGCGATAAGCTAAAACAGAAATTTACTAGAGAACAAAGCGAAGCATTCAAAACACTGGAGAAATACGGAAGCGCTGCTATCCAACGATTTTTTAGAGAAAATCCGCATTACTCAGAAGACCCCCTCTTCATGAAAACAGCAATCATAGCTTACAATATGGGTGCATTATACGCATCCAAGAAGTTCACACATGACAGAAAATTCATGGAATCAATTATCAAAATAAATCCTATTGCCTACAACCAAGCTGGAGCAGAATTAAAAAACGATGAAAGCTTTATTCTCAAAGCAGTTTCTGCAAACGGTGATCTTTTAGGCTCAATCCCAGAAAAAGCTCGAAAAAATCCAGCAATCATAAAAGCTGCTCTAAAGCAAGATGCAAAAGCAATCAATTACATTATAAACGATGTCATCGAGGATAAAAAAACGACAATGCTTGTGCTGGAAGTTGCATCCAAGGCGAAAAAGGTTGATTTGAAAATTCTTCTAAGCATCATGCACTGTATCCCAGCGCTATATGGCCATGTCAGCACAGATTGCGACCATATGCTCAAAATACTAAGAGCCTGATCACATCCGCTCCGGAACGCCAATCCCCAATAGCTCCAGAATAAGGACAAGCTGCCTGTGTGTTTGCGCGCACAAAAATAATCGACTGGCTTTCACAGCCTCGTCTTCCTCGGAGAGAATATGGCAACGCGCGTAAAAACTGCTGAACGCTTGCGCCAGATCATACGCATAGGCACATAATATATGCGGCGCATGCCCCCGCAGCGCCCCGTCAAAATGATCGGCAAACCCGCACAACATAAGCGCCAAATCCCGATCTTCCTCTGAGATTTTGAGATTCTGAGATTTTGAGATTCTGAAATTCTGAAATTCTGCCTTGCGCAGCAAAGATTGAATCCGCACCGCCTGATACAACAAATACGGCCCCGTCTTCCCTTCAAACAAAGTCATGCGATCAAGATCAAAAACATAATCCGTAATACGGTTATTCTGCAAATCAGCGAACTTCACCGCCGCCAGCCCGACCTTCTGCGCAATCACCCCGCGCTCGCCCTCATCAATATCACGCGCAAGATCCGCCTCATCCAGACGCCTCATCGCTTTTTCCACGGCCATACCGATCAGATCATCAAGGCGCATCACCCCGCCCGCCCGCGTCTTGAACGGCTTGCCATCATGCCCGTTCATCGTTCCAAACCCGGCAAACACCAGCTCAACCTCATCCGGCACAATCCCGGCAAGGCGCGCCGCACGGAAAACCTGCTCAAAATGAAGATGTTGGCGCTGATCCACCACATAGACAATCTTCGCCGGATTGTGCGATTGCATCCGCTCGATCAACGTCGCCAAATCCGTCGTGCTATATAAAACCGCGCCATCAGATTTCAATACAATAAAGGGGGGAATAGTTTTATTATCGCCCTCGCGCTCAACGGGAATAATCAGCGCGCCATCATCCACAACCGCAATCCCGCGATCTTTTAAATCCGCGACCATATCCGCAATATAAGGGTGCGCATCGCTCTCGCCTTTCCATTCATCAAACTGTACACCCAGCGCCGCGAAATTCGCCTTCATCCCCGCAACCGACACATCAATAAAGCCGCGCCACTTGCGCGTATATTCCACATCACCGTCTTGCAATTTACGCGTTGCCTCCCGCGCGCGCGCCATCCGCGCCTCATCTGCCTTACACGCCGCCGATGCCTTGGGGTAAATCTCCGCCAGCATCTCCATATCCGGCACGCCCTCAAATCCCATCTCCTCAAGCTCGGAGAGAATCATCCCCATCGGCGTGCCCCAATCCCCCATATGCACATCGCCTATGGCTTTATACCCTGCAAACAGATATACACGCCGAAGCGTATCGCCAATAATAGAGCTACGCAAATGCCCGACATGCATGGGCTTGGCGATATTCGGTCCGCCATAATCCAGAATAACTTCACATCCCTGCCCATGATCGCGCACACCGGCACGTACATCCCCGCTCAGATCCCCCAAAAACCGGGCAATATAGCCATCCTGCAAGGTAATATTGATAAACCCCGGCCCGCCAACAGACATCTGCGCAAAAACATCCCCATGCTGCCCCAGCGCGTCAATAATCCCCTGCGCCAGATCACGCGGATTTTTCCCCGCAACTCTCGCGCACGCCATCGCCCCATTACACTGAAACTGGGCATTTTGCCCGGGCGCGGAGACAGAAACACGCGCATGCTCTACCGGCAAGCCCAGCGCTGCAAAAGCCTGTTCCATATATTCCGTTAACTGCGCCGCCAAAGAAGGCATAATCATCCTCATCCATTACGTTGAAATTCTCTTACTATATTTACACCGCCTTGAACAGGGCGCATTGTCTTTCCTGCAAAGACGCGCTAAAAAAGCGCTATGGGCGCACTGCAATCAATAACACTCAATCATTTCAGATGCTATGACACACAAAGCCTGAAAGACCTCCCCTCTGGCCTGATTGTCCTTTGCGGCGCAAACGGTGCGGGCAAAACCAACATCCTCGAGGCCATCTCCCTCCTCACCCCCGGACGCGGCATACGCGGTGCAAAACCTGGCGAAATCCAAAAACACAATGCCGAAAAACCATGGGCCATCTCCGCCAAAATCCAGACAAAGTACGAAGAGATAACGCTCGGCACAGGCCGCGACCCACAAACCGATAAACGCATTATCCGCATTAACGGCCAAAGCGCCCGCAGCCAGACCGCGCTCAGCCAATATCTCGCCTGCGTGTGGCTTACCCCGCAAATGGACAGGCTCTTTATTGATTCCTCCCGCGAGCGGCGCAAATTCCTCGACCGCCTCATCTTCGCCTTCGATGCCGGACATGCAGGGCGCATCAACCGCTATGATAATGCTCTAGCCCAGCGCTCAAAATTGCTGCGCGATGGCCGCCATGACGACAGCTGGCTCGCCGGACTGGAAAACCAGATGGCGGAAACCGGAATGGCCATAGCCGCCGCCCGCCTTGATTTCACTCAAAAACTGCAAACCGCCTGCCAAAATGCCGATCACGCCCACTTCCCCCTAGCACGCCTGCAACTCTGCGGCACGCTCGAAGAACGCCTGACACATAGCCCGGCGCTTGAGCTCGAAGAGGACTTCAAACAGCAACTCGGCCAAAGCCGCAGCCGCGACGCCCAAACAGGCGGAGCGCAAACTGGCCCCCATAAAAGCGATTTAAACGTCATCTACGCCGCCAAAAACATGCCCGCGGGGCAATGCTCCACTGGCGAACAAAAAGCTCTTCTCATCGGCCTCATCCTCGCTCACGCCGCGCTCATCAAGGCCGAAAAAGGCCGCCCGCCGCTATTGCTGCTCGACGAAGTCGCCGCCCATCTCGATGAGATCCGCCGCGCCGCGCTCTATGAAATCCTCATAGACTTAAACGCGCAAGTCTGGCTCACCGGAACCGAAGAAAACCTCTTCGACGCCATCAAACCCACCGCCCGCTTTTTTGAAATAAAAGAAGCCCGCGCCATAGAAAAAGAAAGTCAGCCCAGACCCAGGTCGGCATGATCATCAGAAGCCTGACTGACCAAACGACCGGATCGACGAGCAGACAAAATCTTCCTCACCTCAGCTGTTTCTGCTTTTGTAAAATGATACGGCAGAAATTTCGTGCATGTCACTTCAAAACTTCCTCGAAATAAAATATTTTTCTGTTCTTTTATAAGCGGTAAACCATTGACCTTAGCCCGAACCTGTTCAACAACACCTTCAATATTATCATTACAACGAAGCGCCTCAATATACTCTGTCTTCATCACGCCAATTAACAAATCTGTTATCTCATTACCATACGCCGCGCGAAAATCCAAAAAGACATTATCTTGCTGCGGACCCGTATTGGCTGGCTTAGCTAACGAAGCTAATTTTACACCCTTCTCTCCCATATAACTCTCAAGAATACGGATAAAGGACCGGGGGTCAACTTTCCTATTAATAAGGCGCCAAAGATTTTTATCCACGTCGTCGTCTCCACGAAACTTATTTTTAATCGCGTCAAAAATAATCTTAGGATCTCTAACACCATTACCAACACGCTGATTATAAATTTGTTCGCACAAATCTATAATCTTCTGCGCCTTATCTTCATCCCAAATATGTTTGATTGCCTTAAAGGGGTCACTCGAAACACCCTGAAGATAAGAGACCCGTTCCTCACCTGCAAATCTTTTGAAAAAAGCCATCAAATTTTGTGCTTGAACCTGAGGATCAAGTCCGAGTTTAACTACAATATCATCGGAACTGCATACCCGACTACCATCACGACTTTCATTAAGAATATGTACGACAGAAACCCATGTCTGAACGGGTGGATTTGAACCCCGTGCATGCGCAAAACGCTCATATGCAATTTCTGCAACCTTTTCCCACTGCTCAGGAGTGAAAATATTAACAGAAGAAAGATCTTTTTTGTAACGCACGCTCACAAAATATTCCTCTTATAAAATTTTTACTATGACATAATCCGAAATACATAAAAATGCAAACCTAAAATTATAATTATGAAAACAAAACCAAACAAAAAAGTGACATTCCCCCTAAAATACGCTAGAATAAGGCTGATATGAAAAAACTGTTCATTCAAACATTCATCATCATTTTCCTTGCCAATACCTACACATTGGCGGCCTGGGCAAAACCGTGCATGATGGGCACAAAACCCGCTCAAACCGTGGAAAAAATGGACTGTCACGAACAACAAGAGCAAAAAAACGAACAGGCCCCCCATTGCAAGGATTTGTGCTTGTGCCTACATGTCTCATTAAACCAGACACCAACCCTTCAGAACGTCCCCGCTCTAAGTGCGCCTATGACGGCGTTTAACAACCGCATCGAAAGCAAGGATATCTCCCTCACAACCCTGATCACTGCGCCCCCTCGCCGCCCGCCCAGACACTTTTCCTAAATCACCATTTACTCAAATTTAAATGCATTGATTAAGGAGAATTATCATGCGAATACCGCTAATATATGCCCTTCTTGGAATGGGGCTAATCATTCCCTCCGCTCACGCCCGCCCGGTATCCTATCCCGGCGGCGTAACAGCCATGACCGTCAATAACGGCGATCTCAACTCCGCCCATATTCATTACTCCCCAAACGCAAATTACTCGGTGGGTTATAAGTTTGAATATTGGCGTGACCGGGAATTCACCTTTAACGGTGTGCAGGTAAACAACCTGCTCAAGCGCTGGAACATGCCGGCATCCCAGGCCAACCTGTATCTTAAATCCGGGCTTGGCATCGCCTACAGCGATAAGGACGGCTTCGATCATGAAACCAGCGCCGCAGGCTTTACCGGCCTCGCCGCCGATTGGGAAAACCGACGGTTTTTCACATCCTATGAAAACCGCTATACCGAGGCCGGAGAAATTGATGATTTTTATCAACAATCCGCCCGCATTGGAGTTGCGCCCTACATCGGTGATTACGGCGATTTGCACACATGGCTTATGCTGCAGGTTGACCACGCACCGGAAAACGATCACTCCATAACCGTGACACCCCTCGTGCGGCTGTTTAAGGGTGTTCACCTCCTCGAAGGCGGCGTAAGCAACCAGGGGGAAATCCTCTTCAACTACGTTATCCGTTACTAAACACAATTTTAAAAAGGAAAACATCATGAAAAAACTAACCCTTACCCTCACCACACTTCTCATCGCTTTTGCAACACCTGCTCTGGCAAACTCCGCAATAGTAAACGTCAACGGCCTGGTCTGTGACTTCTGCGCCCGCGCCCTGGAGAAGGTTTTCAGCAAAGAGGAAACCGTGGAGAGCATCAACGTCAACCTTGATGACAAAATCGTGACGGTAAACTTCAAAGACGGCCAGAATCTCGATGATGAAACCATCACCAAACTCATCACCGACTCCGGTTACGCCGTAGAAGGGATCACCCGCGATGAATAACCTCTACAAACAAACTCTGCTGCCAACACTCAGCCTCTTCACGAGCATTGGCACGCTTTTATGCTGCGCACTTCCTGCACTCCTTGTCACACTCGGCATGGGTGCAGCATTGGCTGGGTTTATCTCCGCCGCGCCATGGATTACGGCGATCTCGGATTACAAAGCATATATTTTTGCAGGGGCGGGCGTGATGCTCGCCCTCTCCGCTATATTGCAATGGCGGGCAAGAAACGCGCCCTGCCCGATCGACCCGGCACAGGCACGCGCCTGTTCAATACTCAGGAGAATCAGCTGGACAATCCTTGGCATTTCAATCTTGATTTACGCCATAGGATTTTTCTTCGCCTTCCTGGCGGCGGATTTATTCTACGGCTAAGGGCGAAATAAAGGTCATCCTGAGGGGCTTTAGCCCTGAAGGATCTATTCAAACCGTGAATGACCGCAATAAAGCCAAAATCCGGTCATTCTCCTCCGGTAAACCAATTGACAGGCGCAGACAATTCTCTGTGCCTGCCTTTCCTGAAAAGTCGCGGATAATCACATTATGCTCCGCAGCATAAGCACAAAATGCTGCAGCATTTTTCATCTCAAACAATAAAAAATTTGCATCCGACGGATATACATGAACAACCTTGTCTGATGCCTTCAGAGCGGCCTCAACACGCCCGCGATCCTCAAGGATTTTTGCGATATTCCCCTGCGCGATCGCCTTGATTTCGGGACTAAGAACATGAAACGCCGCCTCAATGCTCAAACGCGGCAGAGGATAAGCATCCAGTGCTTTACTGCGCACCAGCGCGATAAAATCGGTATCGCCGCAGAGCATGCACCCCATCCGCATCCCTGCAAAAGAATAGCTCTTGGACAGCGTGCGCAAAATAATCAAATTCGGCGTAGAGCCAAGATCCTCGACCATGCTCCCCGCTTTCGAAAACTCGGCATAGGTCTCATCCAGAATAACCACTGCATGCCCCTCCAGCGCCTCACAAATATCAGCAATCACATCATGCGAAAAACTATTGCCCGTCGGATTATTCGGCGAGCAAAGAAACACCAGCTTGATCTTTTGCTGCGCATCGCGCGCCTTGGCAATAATCTGCTCATGATCAAGAACAAACGCCCCATCGCGCTTGAGCAGCGGCACATCAACCACACCCGCAGGCATCGCCCGCGCATCCACCCCGTACATCCCGAATGTCGGGCTATTAATTAAAATCTGATCTTCATGCGGCTCGCAGAAAATCTTGGTCAAAATCACCAGCGCCTCATCCGCCCCGCGCGTGATCACCACCTGATTATTCTCAACGCCATAATTTTGCGCAAACGCCTCTAATAGCGCCAAAGGCTGAGGCTCCGGATAGCGGTTAAGCCCCTCCAGCCCTGGCAGCTCATAAGGATTCTCATTGGCATTCAGATAAATTTTATCCGCCGACTTGCCCGCTTCCATCCCCGCCGAGACATAGCCCTGCAGGGTTTTGAAATGCGCCCGCACATGTTTAAAAATTGCATCATTCATGGAAAATCTTCTACCACACAAACGGGATCAAACGCCAGCGCACTCTGGCCTGATACATCTGATAAAACGGATCTTGCATCAAAATCTTTTCCTCCGCGATGATGCGCATGACATCGCAGGCAATTATCCCGACCAGCACCAGCAAATTAAGCAGCGTAAAGTTCTGAATAACAATACAGCTAAAAGATATACAATAGCCGAAATAAATCGGGTGACGCACAAGACGGTACAAACCGCCGGTCTTAACCGTGCGCAGAGCTGGAACAATGCCAAAACTGGAATTCAAACTGAGAATCCCAATCGTCGAAATCAAAATCCCGATCAACTGAAACAACATAACGATAGGAATATCAAATCCGTCACTGCGCGGTAGCAGCGCCATCGGCAACCACGTCCCCACCAGCGCCACCACCCAGTCTTTCGGCTCAAAACTCACCTTGCGCGGATAAACCCGCAGCAAAAAGAACATCACTATGAAACACACCTGAAACATCATCAGGAAACTGCTGAATTTTTGGTTCTGCGTAAAATCGACATAATAAAAATAGATGAAATTGCAAAACAGTGCCGCCAGCAAAAAATTCGTCCACACCGAATCGGTCTTCACATAAGATGAAATGTCATCTTTTTCAGGCGGCTCAGGACTCTGCTCAACATCTTGTTCTGTCATACGCAAAACTATTCCATGGACACAGAAAGATCAATCCTGTTATAATTTATGGTATCAAATATTGGCACCTCTCCCTCGCCGCCTTGTCAAAAATGACAAACAAAATGAACAGCGCGAATTTATAAATTATATCAACGACTTATACCCATAAAAATCGGGGGTAAAAAGCGCTTTTTCGCTATCCTTACCCCATGCGCTATGCTATAGATAATCATTCGAAAAAATCATAAAAAATAGAGTAATTAGAGAGACATAACACCACATGAGTGAGATCGTAAAAAAGACCGTAGGGGATAACGACGCATACGGCGCAGACAGCATTAAAGTTCTTCGCGGCCTGGAGGCAGTGCGCAAGCGCCCCGGCATGTATATCGGCGATACGGATGACGGCACAGGCTTGCACCATATGGTCTACGAGGTTGTCGACAACGCCATTGACGAATCTCTGGCCGGCTATTGTGACCGCATCGATGTCATCATGAACGCAGACGGCTCAATCACCGTCAAAGATAATGGCCGGGGCATTCCCGTTGGCATTCACGCCGAGGAAGGCGTCTCCGCCGCACAGGTGATCATGACCCAGCTCCACGCCGGCGGTAAATTCGATGACAACTCCTACAAAGTCTCCGGCGGTTTGCACGGCGTGGGCGTATCGGTGGTCAACGCGCTCTCGGAATATCTGGAACTCAACATCAAACGCGAAGATCACGAATGGGCAATGACCTTCAAACACGGCGATGCGGTTGGCGATCTGGTTCCAATCCGTGATCTTGAGCCCGGCGAGCGCACAGGAACATGTGTTACCTTCCTGCCCTCCCCTGAAACCTTCGCCATGACGGAATTCGATTTCAAAACACTGGAAAACCGTCTGCGTGAACTTGCCTTCCTCAACTCCGGCGTCAATATTTACCTCAATGATCAACGCGCCGAACTGCAGGAAGAATGGACAACCTCGCACCTGCATTTCGAAGGGGGCATAAAAAGCTTCGTCGAATATCTTGACCGCACAAAAAAATCACTTATCTCAAGCCCCGTTAACCTCTCTGGCTATGATGACGCCAGCGGCGTCACCGTCGAGGCCGCGCTGGAATGGACGGACGCTTACCACGAAACCATGCTCTGCTTCACCAACAACATCCCCCAGCGTGATGGCGGAACACACTTGGCAGGCTTCCGCGGCGCGCTTACCCGTATCCTTGGCAAATACGCCGAGGAAAAAGGCTACATGAAAAAGGAAAAGGTCAAACTCACCGGCGAAGATATGCGCGAAGGCTTAACCTGCGTGCTCTCGGTCAAAATACCTGATCCCAAATTCTCCTCGCAAACCAAAGACAAACTTGTTTCCTCCGAGGTACGCCCCGTGGTTGAAGCCTCGATCAGCGAATATCTCGGCACATGGCTGGAGGAAAACCCCGCCGAAGCCAAAATCATTATCAACAAGGTCATTGAGGCCGCCAGCGCCCGTGAAGCCGCCCGCCGCGCGCGCGAGCTTACCCGCCGCAAAGGCATCATGGATGTCTCCAGCCTGCCCGGCAAACTCGCCGACTGCCAGTCCAAAGACCCCGCCGTGTCCGAAATCTTCATCGTTGAGGGAGATTCCGCGGGCGGCTCCGCCAAACAGGCCCGCGATCGCCATAATCAGGCTATCTTGCCCCTGCGCGGTAAAATCCTGAATGTCGAACGCGCCCGCTTTGACCGCATGATCGGCTCGGACCAGATCGGCACACTCATCACCGCCCTTGGTACATCCATCGGCCCGGATGAATTCAACATCGAAAAAGCCCGCTACCACAAAATCGTTATCATGACAGATGCGGATGTTGACGGTGCCCACATCAGAACCTTGTTGCTGACATTCTTCTTCCGCTACATGCCGGAAATCATCGAGCGCGGCTACCTCTACATCGCACAGCCTCCTCTCTTCAAGGTCAAAAAGGGGAAATCTAGCGAGCTTTACCTTAAAGATGAACGCGCGCTCGAAGACTACCTCATCGACCTCGCCATCAGCGACATTGTTATTATTGATAACAAAAACGAAACCCGCAGTGGCAATGATTTGCGCGAGCTTCTGATTAAATCACGCTCCTTGCGTAACTCTATCAACGCCCTCTCACAGCGCACCGGAAATCGCCGCGTCGTCGAACAAGCCGCCATCGCCGGCGCTTTTGACTCAGAAATCATCCGCGACGAATCACGTGGAAAGGAATTCGCCAAGAAAACCGCCGATCGTCTGGATGCCATCGAACCTGCAAACAACAAGGGCTGGGGCGGCAATTTCACAATCGATCAAGGCTACACCTTCTGGAAAACCACACGCGGGGTAACAGAACGCATTAAACTCTCAATTGATCGCGTGCGCTCTCCCGATGCCGTGCGCCTGAACAGCGCAAAAGACTGGCTACAGGATGTTTTCGCCGGAACCGTAAACATTACAACCGAAGGCAAAACCATCGCCAAAGTCAACGGCCCCGCCGCCTTCTACGATAAAATCCAGGAAGCCGGACGTAAAGGCCTGGCCATTTCCCGCTACAAGGGTCTGGGGGAAATGAACCCCGAACAGCTCTGGGAAACCACGCTCGATCCGAATGTCCGCACCCTCCTTCAGGTCGAAGTCTCCGACGCCATCAAAGCCGATGAGATTTTCTCAACCCTGATGGGCGATGTCGTCGAACCCCGCCGTGAATTCATTCAGGACAACGCCCTGAAAGCCGAAGTGGATACTTAATCATACAAATTTAGAATAATGAGCACGCAAAAACCGGCATCAAAAAAACTTTCCGCCTTTCTTTCGTTTATTTTGTTGGTTTTTTTGACTGCCCTTATGGCCGCCTTATCAATCCTGTCCATTATACTTTACGACAAAGAACATCAAATGGATAAAGCTTCTTATCCCATCGAAGCAGAGCTCCTCAAAGTCTGGTCGAAAAGGGAATGCTCATCAGATGAGTGCACCACAAAATACTATATTGACTATAAATTTAATCACCCTGTGAAAGGTTGGCGCACAAAACGTAAACAAGCTTTAAGCAACAAGATACTCTGGAATAATTTAAGAACCGGCCAAACACAGTTGGAAATCGAAGGCGGCGTTGTAAAAATTCCTCCGATAATCAATCAGATGGCAACAAACTTTGGTTTTCCTGACATAGTACGCTCTGAAGGGTGGACTTTTAGAATCAAAGGACAAAATATGAAAGTTGCATACGTTATAACGATTTTTGCTTTTGGTTTTTTATCCCTGCTCTGCGCAATAGTATCACTAAAACAGATGATTCTCTTCCTAAGACCAAAGCGCGAGGTCCTCTAATACAAACCTACTTAGTAATAAACTGCGCAGGCGGGATATACGGCCCCGTAATGCGCGAAGGCGAGCGCCAGTTCTTCTCAAACTTTATCTTCCGAGCATAAATTCTGGCCTCCAGACCATCCCCTGAAAGCCGAAGTGGATAACTAATAATAAGGTCAGAACGACGAAAAAACCCGGCCCCAGAAAAAACTTTACAGGACCGGGTAGAGAACTGAATTAGAAATTACACAAGACTGGACGTGTCCGTATACTCATCCAGGACGTTTGCAACGTAATCAGCAAAACCATGCCCGCCATTCAAATCCTGAGCCAGATCTGCTGCTTTAACCACATTTCTTGCAACAAAAGCAATACCAGATGCCCCAGATCCCTGTGTATTGCCTGATACAAATGCCTCTATCGCTGCAAAAGCTGATGAAAAGTCGCCATCATCATTCAAGACATCCGAAAGAACGATATCATCAACATCACGGGTCTCAAGCAAACCCTGATTGCCAAGACTTCGCGTCGCATTAGACGCGAAATCAACGCTCTGAGGGTCAGATAATTTAAGAGATTCAACAATTGCATTTCCAATCTTGTTTGCTGTATCGATGTAATGCTTAGGTGAGCCCTGAGTGCTACCGAATAGAAACGCATCCAAAGCCGCATAAGCTGTTGAGAAATCACCATCATCATTTCTGACATCAGCAAGGATAATATCATCAACATCACGCGTC
>CAYGNP010000027.1:9856-17453 GCA_964351365.1 uncultured Micavibrio sp. | reverse complement strand
CTAAAATGTCATTCTAACCGCTCTCCCCTTGTCATTCTGAGCGCAGCGAAGAATCCATGACCCTACAGCTTAATCTACCCCCGCTTAGAAACTTCAACAGCGTGGGCAATACTATCAATAAAACCAAGCTTGCTATCCAGATTTAAGTCCGTCACACCATTGGCTTTTAAATCACGTAAATCCTTAATCATCCTGTAAAGATGACTAAGATCACCACGCTTGGGCGGCGCAACCTTAAAAACCCGCCGCCGTAAAGCTGTCTTGGCCGTCTTCTCATAGGCCCTGGCCGCGCGGCCAACATCTCTTACCGGCTCTTCATTCATGTTACTATGCCCCGAATGAACCCAGGATAACGCGGGCTCTTCTTCCTTTTGAAAACCCGGCCCGATTTGAGACTCAAGAAAATCTTCCAGAAATAAAATCAAGGACTGCACGGACAAAACTGTCCCCTCATCACCAACAACCTGCAAAGGCGCTGGCGCGTCATCTCGCGCATCATTGTGCTCTTGCTCATCGGGATCTGCATGGCGCTTGCGATCAAGACGCGCATCTACCGCACTGGCCTGATAGGGATTAAGGACAGATGCAATGCTTTGGACAAATGAAAACACACAACACCTCCGTTTAAAAACGTCCAATACGTAAAGAACATTATCAAAAAAATAAGCTGAGCGCAAATTTGAAAAAATCAATCCTTGAACAAATCATAAGGGTGAGGGTACTTCTCATCCTCAGGCATGTTTTTCAAACGGTAAGCCTCTTCATACCACGGCGCGATATATTCCCACAGAACCACATCCTGACCCGAGTAGTTAGAGCGATAAACGCAGCGTATATAGGCAACATCCCCAGACATGACCCAATGATATTTCCTGCCTTGCCTGATTGGATTCTTATAATCCGCTTTTCCTGGCTTAACATAAAATTCAAGCGTGGCATCAAACTCATCATCATCATAAGGCACTTTTTGACTGACGACCTTATCTTCGTCTTCGCTCAAATTAAGGCTTGAAAAAGCCTTTAAAGAACTAACAACCAACGAGACAGTCCCAGAGCCAAAGGCAAAATTAAACGTCGGCACTCCATCATTCCTGAGATTGAAAAACCTATACGTTATTTTGGGGTCATGTCCATCTTTTGGGGAATGATACTTTACAACAACATTCGTTGTCAGCTTCAGAACATCAGAATGCCAATCATAAGCAGAATATCCCCGCCCTAAACGCAGGGATTCTTTAATAAAGTAATTCTCCCGCACCTTCCTGTCTTTTGGCAGGGATTTATAAGCATCGCTCTCTTTAATCCAATACTCGTAGTCTGGAAAAACGCCAGCAGCGTAGAAAAAAGCGTAGATTGCACGCTCTTCAGAAGTAACAACATCCTCTCTAACAGCATAAGAATCTGCAAATACAGGAAAATTCACCATAAAAGTAAGAAAAAAAACGCTTAATCTTAAAAACTCTCTCATCTAAACCTGCGTTTTTGGTAAATTATACCTTATAATGACAATCATGACTGATAAAGACAAAAAAAGCCAGCCTCCTGACAGCTCCGCTTCTGACGCTGCGCTTTGGCGCCATGTCACAAAAGACATTACACCATTAAAAGGTAAAGAAACCTTTGCAAATACAGGCAAAAAACCCACCTCACGCACTGCCAAAAGCCAAAATCATGAGCAACCGCACCGTTCTGAGCAAAACAAGGCAAAATCAAACGAAATCGACCACCGCACCGCCAAACGCCTGAGACAAGGCAAAATCAATATCGATGTACGCATTGACCTGCACGGCATGACCCAGATACAGGCCTATGACGCCCTTAAATCACTGATCCCCAACGCCCACGCACAAGCAAAACGTTGCATCCTCGTGATTACTGGCAAAGGGACGCCCCGCAGCGCGAAAGAGGAGCAAAAACCGGGCATCCTCAAGCAAAAACTGCCTCAATGGCTTAGCGAACCGCACCTCAGTCATTATATTTTGCGAATTGAACCCGCGCATCACACCCATGGCGGGCAGGGGGCTTTTTATGTACTCCTGCGCCGCCACCGCAAGACAAATTAAAATATAATATTGACATAAAATAAACGGGCCGCATGAAAGAAGAAAAACCGCCAGATATACGCTACCCCATGCATGCTCCCTGCGGAATGGGCTACCGAGGTGAATTCAGGGGCGCCGCCTCCATGAGCCCAGCTGCCCGCGCCCAAAAAAATAATAGAGCCTTCAATTTAGCAGATTTTATAAACGCATCACCCTTTCACGAATTATCACACGATATCCTTTTCCACGCCGCCAACCTTTTCCCCCGCACAGCAGAAATGGAGCGCATTGTCTTCGGCCCGGAATATCAGGGCGATATGCAAATGGAATGCCTTGTTCTTGCATGCCAATTCACTTTGATTAATCTGAGTTTGAGAAATGAGCCCTTTGATCAAGGCCCAGTACAAGACCTTGAAAACATAAAAAAAGCATTCATTGAAACCGCGATTAACAACTCAAAATCAAAAGCCTTAAAAGATCCTGGCAATAAGGGGCGCCTTGGCGCATTTTATATCGGCAGCAACGCATCTCCTCCCCGCACCATGTTTGATGTTCGAAGACAATACAACTTTAATGATGATGTTATTCATGCCGCCGCCTCTGCATTAGCAAAAGAAAAAGGCGACACAGACTGGAAAACGCGCATCAAAGACGGCGATATCTATGATCTGCCCGGTAATCTGCGTGAAACCTATATCACGGTAAAAACAATCGACCCCAAAGACGAAACCTTCCAGATCATGGCCGACCGCATCGCCCATTTTATCTTCGGCATTCAAAATTATATCCGTGTCCAGCAAACTGAAGTGGCGGCACTGCGTGGCTTTGAAAACTGGGCCATACAAGACTTCATGCGAGGCAGCCCCACAGTATCACCCGAACAAAGCCCACATTTCAAAGAAGAATACGTCCTATAATATAAACTTGCTCAAATCCGCGCTCTTCACAAGGCTTTCCACGTGCTCGCGCACATAATCGGCGGTAATCACAATACTCTCCCCGCCCCGGTCACTCGCCGTAAAGCTGATCTCCTCCAGCAATTTCTCCATCACCGTGTGCAACCTGCGCGCGCCAATATTCTCTACGTTTTCATTCACCTCGAACGAAAGGCGCGCAATCTCATCAATCGCCTCCTCCTCAAAGCTCAAAGTAACACCCTCCGTCCCGATCAGCGCCTCATACTGCTTAATCAGGCTCGCCTCGGTCTCCTTCAAAATCCGTTTGAAATCCTCCACCGTCAGCGCCCGCAGCTCCACCCGTATCGGCAAGCGCCCCTGCAGCTCAGCCAGCAAATCCGATGGCTTCGCTGAATGAAACGCACCCGATGTAATAAACAGCATATGATCTGTCTTCACCGGCCCGTGCTTGGTCGCCACCGTCGTCCCCTCAATCAGCGGCAGCAAATCGCGCTGCACCCCCTCGCGGGATACATCACCCCCGCGCGCATCGTGACGCGCGGCAATCTTGTCAATCTCATCGATAAACACAATCCCGCTCTGCTGCACCAGCTCCAGCGCCGTTGAGACAATCTTATCCTCATCCAGCAATTTATCGGATTCCTGATTGATCAAAACCTCATAGCTGTCTTCCACACTCAGGCGCTTTTTCTTCGTCCGCTCGCCAAAGGCCTTACCGAACATATCACTCATATTGATCATCCCCATGGACGCACCTGGCATCCCCGGAATATCCATCATCCCCCCCAGCGGATTGCCATTATCAATGACATCAATCTCAATCTCGCGGGAATTCAACTCCCCCTCGCGCAGCTTCTTGCGGAAATTCGCCCGCGTGCCTTCTCCGGCCGTATCCCCAACCAGCGCGTCCAGCACGCGCTCCTCAGCATAAATCTCGGCCTGCGCCTTGACGGATTTGCGCATCTCCTCCTGCGTCATCCTTATCGCGGCCTCGGTCAGATCACGAATGATTGATTCCACATCCTTGCCCACATACCCAACTTCGGTGAATTTGGTCGCCTCCACCTTGATAAACGGCGCCCGCGCCAGCTTCGCCAGCCTGCGCGCAATCTCTGTCTTGCCCACACCAGTGGGTCCGATCATCAGGATGTTCTTGGGATAAACCTCTTCCTGCAACTCCGCATCCAGTTGCGATCTACGCCAGCGATTACGCAGCGCAATCGCCACCGCGCGCTTGGCATCACTCTGCCCGATAATATGCCGGTCCAGCTCGCTGACAATTTCACGCGGGGAGAACGAGACAACGCTCACAGGTTTTTCTTTATTCAGTTCTGACATACCCATTGAGATAAAACCTTAACGCCCAAAGCGCAAGGGGAAATTAGGGGTTACGTGGCAAACAAAAATCCATTTGCCGATCTACTGAGAGAGCGCCCCAACCTCTTTTAGGATCATTAATAATACCAGCCGTCTCATCAAGCGTCAAAGGATCACACTCAGGCTGCGTCCCGACTATAGGCTTGGCATTATCTGCTCCTTCCAAAGTTTCAGCAATCGCCAGCCAATAATCAACATTTTGCAAATAAGCCTGAATATCTGGCTGTATTTGCGCTAAATCATAAAGCGCGCGCACCTGATCGCGGGAATTTGTACCTTCTACATTTACGGCATTCAAATCTTCCTGCGAAATACCTGCTTCACTCAGCTGCTCCTGAACCCAAACAATTGCGCTTCCCGCATCTGTTACCGCCGGTGCATCAGATCCAAAATCCTCTTTGCCATTTTCTTTATGCCAAGTGGTCAATTCTTTTACCGTAGTTAATGTGCGCAACCTTAACTCACGTTGCTCATTTTCACTCATACCCGGCCTCGCTGCCTCTTGCGCCGCTTCCGCCCCGATCAAATACGCATTCTCACCCCAAAACTGACCGGCACTGGGAACATTGCGCTCCGCAAACAGCCCGTTACCAACGCCAAACGTAACAATATTATTGCCATCATTTACACGCAAAACCATACCGGGGTGTAATATATGATCTTCATTGGTTACATTTGCAATCACGCGCGCATCATCATGCACAAAATGCGTTACAGTTCCTATACGAGGAATAGAGGTTTCTGAATAATCAGCAACAACACCGTCTCTAGGTTTAGAATAATCCTGTGGGGCAGGATGCTCTCTTAAATTTCGCCATAAAGTTAGTTCATCCTGTTTACCTACATTATGAACACGCACATATCCGTGGAAAGTGTGTCCATCTGAGTCTAGCCCAAGCTCAGAAAGAAGTGGCACATCTATTTCAACTCGCCGGCCATCAGGAAACACTACAGATGCTATATCACCATCAGTTTCAATTTTATAACCATTTTCCTTAAAACTTATATCCATAACACAATGATGCACAATTTATGGGCATTTTGCAAAGAAATAAAGAACCGCATACCGCGCTCACCTTAATGCTTTTCACTAGAACGCCTCATAGGCCTATGCTAGTATTCAAGTATTATGCTTGATAACAAACCACTAATAAAAAAACTGATTCAAAATCATCTGAACGAGGAAGAGCAACCATCAGGCTGGCTTGATAATAATTTTTCAATAATAACCAGTTTTTTTGAAGAAAATCTGGATGAAAAACAAAAAACATTATTCATAAATGAATTAGAACAGCTTGAATTAGAACTTTCCGATCAACCTATAGAAAAAAACCAAGATATCATTAAAAAACTCGGCATAAAAAAATGTGATCTTACGTTATATTCAGTTTCAGAATACATCCGTTATTTATTATCCGTATTGGTTTTGCCGTTTCCTAATCTTAAAAACCTCTCATACTGTTATGCGCACGAAGATATCCGTTTTTTAGATGAAGGGATTTTTGATTGTTTTGCGGACGCAACAAGAGAAAACATTCAAAAACTAAACACCGAGCTTAACGATCTCAAAAAAATGGTAAGCGGCCTGAACGTCTACAGACAGGATGCAATAATCATAACATTTTTGAGCGCTGCAAACTACATACACCCAAAACCGCATAAAATCCTGGATTTATTGATATACATAACCGAAAAATCACTTGAACAAGCTATGACTAAACAAGAAATAACCCGATTGATTGATCAACTCCTTGAAGAGAAAATTACTTAAATGCCCTACCTGGACTGGACACTATTCCTCATCCTCGTGCCCCTTTTGCTCGCGATTGACCTCAAACTCTTCAACAAGGGTGAGGACAACATCATCGGCTTTCGCAAAAGCCTGATCCTGAGCGCATGGTACATCGCCGCCGGTCTGGCCTTTGGCCTGCTCATCTGGTGGGATCTGGGCGAGGAAAAGGCCGCCCTTTATTACAACGTCTACGTAATCGAAAAAAGCCTCTCGCTTGACAATCTGTTCGTAATGAGCCTGATTTTCTCCTCCTTCGCCATCCCGCGGCAGTACCAGCACCGCGTGCTGATCTGGGGGATTATCGGCGTGATTATTCTGCGCGGGATCATGATTTTCGCGGGCGCCGCCCTGGTCACACAGTTCAGCTGGGTGCTCTTTATCTTCGCCGCGATACTGATATACACTGCGACTAAAATGATTTTCATCATTCAGGACGAAACACCGCAGGATTTTGACAAAAAACCGCTGGTTATATTCCTGAAGAAACATTTTCCCTTCACCTCTGAAATTCATGGCAATAAATTCTGGATCAGACAGCAACACCCCTCAATAACGGGAAAGACCGTTTTCGTTGCAACCCCGCTTTTTCTGGCCTTGATCGTGATTGAGTTTACCGACATCCTCTTTGCCGTAGATTCCATCCCCGCCGCCCTTGCGATTACCACAGACCCCCTGATTGTTTACAGCAGCAACATCTTCGCTGTACTGGGCCTTCGCGCGCTGTTTTTCGCGGTGGAGAATGTCATCACCCGCTTCGAGCTAATGAAATACGCCCTGTCCTTTGTGCTGTTTTTCATTGGCTTTAAGGTGTTTTATAACGGCTTTTCCGGCTACCATATAGAGCCCAACACCTCCCTCGCCATAACCCTTGGCGCCCTCACCGCGGGCTTTATCTTCTCATGGATCAAAACCAAAAATCAAAATTGACATAAAGATACAAATCCCCTATCTTATCTAAAAAAACAGGGTGATAAAATTGTTAGACATGCCAAAAACCGATGCATCCGACCCTGCGGCCTTTATTGAATCCGTGCGCGCGAAATTCCGCAATGACGGCAAAGACATAAGAGGCGGGGGTTCCGCTCCCGAAAGAGGGCACGTCGCGCAAACCAAAGTAACCCGTACAACAACCGCAGATCAGGCCACCCAGTCCCCCGGAACCCTCAGCGCGCATTTCAATGACCAGAGCATGGCCACCGCCCTTAAAACCCTCATAGATCGCTTTGAAAAACTCGCTTTCCGCAATAATATTGTACAACGCTTCGCCATCGCTCGGCATTTGCTTTATGATTTGGCCGCAAACGTAAACACCTTCGGCGCAAAACCCGAAAAGCTCGTCCCCCTCACCCTCTATCAGGGGCAAGATTTTATCGCCGCAAAAAACGGCACTAAATACAAAGACGTTCCTGCCTATGACTTCACCCGTTTCGCGATCCGCAACCCCAAAGACCCCGAAGCCGCTCTGGATC
>CAYGNP010000027.1:0-9756 GCA_964351365.1 uncultured Micavibrio sp. | reverse complement strand
GCAACCCCAAAGACCCCGAAGCCGCTCTGGATCAAGCCCTTGAGACAGCTAAAGAATTGAGTGAAGATCCGAAATTACATAAAGCATTTCTCTCCACCCCCAGCATTTTTCTTTTTGCAGCTATTCACTATCCAGGAGAGGGAAAAGCTGAACAATATCTCACAGATGTTAAGAACGGAACACGCAAACCACCCTCAGGACTGGGATTTGCAGAGCAACCGCAGGAGCCTGACGCAGCAGCAGAACACGAACCCGCCTAAAGCGTCTCCACCACGATATTTTCATTGGTATATACACAAATCTCGGCAGCGATTTTGAGGCTTTTACGCGCAATCTCCTCCGCGCTGAGATCCTGATCATACAGCGCCCGCGCCGCCGCCAGAGCGAAATTCCCGCCCGATCCGATGCCGATCACCCCATCCTGCGGCTCTACCACATCCCCGTTCCCCGTCAGGATCAGCGAGGTATCCTTATCCGCCACCGCCATCAACGCCTCAAGACGGCGCAGATATTTATCCGTGCGCCAATCCTTCGCCAGCTCCACACATGCCCGCGTCAGCTGTCCCGGATGCGCCTCCAGCTTAGCCTCCAGCCGCTCAAACAGCGTAAACGCATCCGCAGTCGATCCCGCAAACCCTGCAATAATATTATTATCCCGCCCCAAACGGCGCACTTTGCGTGCATTAGCCTTTAAAATCGTGCTACCCATGGACACCTGCCCATCCCCGGCAATCACGACGTCCTTGCCCTTACGCACGGAGATAATCGTCGTCCCGCGCCACGCTTGCGCATTTGCATAATCTTGTATATCATAGCTCATGCTAATGATATGCGGCATCACGCTTGGGCTGTCAATCTTAGAATATTGATAATCTTTATAAATTAAGATATACCATTGATATGAAAAGGATTACCCGATGACAAGCCGCACCGCCAAAATCGCCCGCAAGACCAACGAGACGGACATCACCCTGTCCATCAATCTCGATGGCACGGGAAAATATGACATCTCCACCGGTATCGGCTTTTTCGATCATATGCTGGAGCAGCTCTCCAAACATTCCCTGATTGACATGACGATCAAAACCAAAGGCGATTTGCACATCGACGCCCACCACAGCGTCGAGGACACCGGCATCGCGCTCGGCATGGCGCTAAAAGAAGCGATCGGCGATAAAATGGGCATACGCCGCTACGGTCATTTTGATCTGGTAATGGACGAAGCCCGCACCTCCGCCGCGCTCGATTTCTCTGGTCGTGCCCATTTGGTCTGGGATGTGCCCTTCACGCAGGACCGCCTCGGTGACATGGACACCGAATTATTTCAGGAATTCTTTCAGGGCCTAGCGGGAGCCTCCGGCTTGACACTCCACGTGAGCAAACTTGCCGGAACCAACACCCACCACATTATCGAAAGCGCCTTCAAGGCCGTTGCAAAATCCCTGCGCATGGCCGTCGAACACGACCCCAGAAACGCTGGCAAACTGCCCTCAACCAAAGGCGCGCTGTAATGGCTGAAATCATCTCCATGTTTGCCGCCAAAGGGGCCCCCAAATTTATCTGCATTCCCCTGCAAATTGTACGCTCAACAGGGGATTGTTATCTAGGATCTTACGCAGAACTCACTTTTAAAGGAACAGGAGTGAACCGTACAGTAACGGTTGATTTAAAAAATGTCATGAGCAATCGAGTTCAGGACTGGATCGATAAGTTAAATCAGAGAATACGTGATTGCCCACATGCAGACCATACTCAAGCCAACCAGAGATTAGCCGTATTAATGGAATTACAGGAAAAATTTTCTGTTCTTCACGAAGCAAAAGAAGAAGATAGACCAAAACTGCTCATAGAAATTAACGAAAAATACAAAGCCGACACACATCATGCACGCCGCTCACACTTCCCCAACAATTTGCAGCCATTGGTACAGCAGCGAATAAATCAAAAACTCGGCTTAACTGATGATGAAATCCCGCCAGATGATTGCACACCATAATACCATCTAGACGTTATTATACCGAATGGCCACAACCTCAATCTCCTCGCGCCCCGCATCCGTGCGCACCACGGCCACATCACCCACCTCTTTCTTCAAAAGCGCGATCCCCACGGGGCTCTGCCAGTTAATCTTGCCTTTGCTCATATCCGCCTCATCCACCCCCACCAGATGAACGCTAAGCTCGCTCCCGTCCTCCCGCACATACGTCACATGCGCCCCGAAAAATACGCGCTCCAATCCCTTTTGTTGCGCCGGATCAACAACCTTGGCACCCTCAAGCTGCTTCTTGAGATACCGCAGCCGCCGGTCAATCTCCCGCAAGCGCTTTTTGTTGTAAATGTAATCCCCATTCTCTGACCGGTCGCCATTCCCCGCCGCCCAAGACACAATCTCGCAGATCTTTGGCCGCTCGACATGAATCAAAAAATCCTGCTCCTCGCTTAAGGCACGATACCCCTCCGGGGTCATGTAATTCACAATCTCAGCCATTATTTTTTCACCCCCGCACACCGTTTCGAGCAATATTTCACCGCCTCCCAATTCTTCTCCCATTTCTTCCGCCATGTAAACGGGCGCCCGCATACTAGGCAAATTTTTGTGGGAAGATTAGGTTTATTATGGGGCATTTTGATTTGTCATCCTGAAGCGTTTACGCTGAAGGATCTTGTCTGTTTATCCTGAGATCCTTCGCTTCTCTCAGGATGACATTATTATAGACTGTTTAAAAAGCGTTTTGAATCATCCTTAATGGCCTGTACCTTCTCCTCCCCCATCTTGGATAAAGTGCGGTACGTGTGCCCCAGCCGCGGATTACGCTTTAAAACCTCTTCATGGCGCATAAAAAAATCCCAATACAGATAATTAAACGGACACGCATCCGGCCCGTTTTTCTTGCTCACTTTATATTTACACGATCCGCAATAATCGGACATTTTGTTGATATACGCCCCGCTCGCGGCATAGGGCTTGCTCGCCAAGACCCCGCCATCGGCGAATAAAATCATCCCCGTCACATTGGGCAATTCCACCCATTGATACGCATCTGCGTACACAATCATATACCACTCATTCACCTCTTCGGGCGACAGCCCGGCCAAAAGCGCGAAATTCCCAAGGACCATCAGCCGCTGAATATGATGCGCATAGGCATGTTCTTTTGTCTCCAATATGCACTGGCGTAAACAATTCATCTGCGTATTTCCATCCCAGAAAAACCATGGAAGAGGGCGCGTGGCAGACAAATAATTCTCCTGCTCATAGCTGGGCATCTTCAGCCAATACAGCCCGCGCACATATTCCCGCCACCCCAGAATCTGCCGGATAAAACCCTCAACCGCGTTCAGCGGCGCATCCCCGGCCACATAGGCGCCTTCCGCCCGCTGACAAACCTCCAAAGGCTCCAGCAACCCGCAATTCAGATAAAAGCTGATATGCGAATGAAACATCCACGGCTCGCCCTGCACCATCGCATCCTGATAATCCCCAAACCGCCCAAGGCGCTCGGTAATAAATTTATCCAGAACAGACAGCGCCTGATCCCGGCTCACCGCAAAATAAAACGGCTCCAGCGCGCCAAAATGATCGGGAAACCTCGAAGCCGCCAAATCGATACAGGTGCGTGTAATCTCATCCACCTTCCCCCAATAGGGCTTTGGTATTTCCAAATCCCCCTTTGGTGGCTTGCGGTTTTCCGGATCATAATTCCACTGCCCCCCTTCGGGCTGATCGCCATGCATCAAAATGCCATATTCCTTGCGCATCTCACGGTAAAAATACTCCATGCGCAACTGCTTGCGCCCCTCCGCCCAGCGCGCGAATTTTTCCGGTGTGCATAAAAACCTTGTATCCTCGCGGATCTCGACATCCGTGAAATCCCACCCCTTCATATCCTCCAAAACCCGATACTCAGAAGGGGCGGTAACGATAACTTTCGCAGGTGCACGCCGCGCAACCTCACCGCGGAAAGAACCGGCATTATCCTGATCATCCAACTTTGTATAATGAACGGTAAAACCCTTCTCGCGCAGCTCATCTGCAAAATGCCGCATCGCAGAGAAAATAAAGGCGATCTTTTTTTTGTGATGCTTGACATAGGTCGCTTCCTCCCACACCTCGCACATCAAGATTTCATCATGCTCAGAATCGGCATCTTTTAGGGAAGAGATGGAATGACTAAGCTGATCCCCCAGAATGAGCCGTAAGGTCATATGCTCCGCTTCCGCAAAACATCCCCATGCGCAGGGAATCCCTCATAATCCGTCATCGTCGCAACAGAATCCTTAAGGGCCATAAAGCCCTTGCGGTTACACCGCGAAACAGACGTGCGTTTCAGGAAATCCCATACACTCGTGCAGGAATAACTCCTCGCCCACCCCCCCGTCGGCAGAACATGGTTAACCCCGATCCCGTAATTTCCAAGCGAGGAGGGCGTATATTCCCCTATCAAAATCTCTCCGGCATTCTTGATCAAAGGCAAAACCTCCTCTGGATTTCTCACCTTGATATGCAAATGCTCCGGCGCATAGTCATTAGTAAACGCGATCGCTTCCTCAAAGCTCTCCGTCACAATAATGCCTCCATACCCCGACGTCATTACCTTTTCACAGATAGAGCGTTGCGGTTCCGGCAACTCTGAAATTTTCTCTGGCAGGTGATCATACACGTAATCCGCCAACGCTGAATCATTGGTCACCAAAAGCGCCGCACTATCCTCACCATGCTCGGCCTCGTTCAGGATATCCCAACATGTGTTCTCAAACTCCGCAGATCCATCTGCTAAAACAATACTCTCCGACGGCCCCGCCGGCATACCGGGGTCCATAATATCCGCGAGCAACCGCTTTGCCGCCGCAACATACGGGCTACCCGGCCCCAAAACCTTACAGACTTGCGGCACTGTTTCAGTGCCATACGCCAGCGCCGCAATCCCTTGCGCGCCACCACACTTGTAAACATTCTTCACCCCGCACAGCTTGGCCGTATAAAGCGTGGCATCATCAACGCTACCATCCGGAGTAGGGGGCGTAACAACTGCAATTTCGGCAACCCCCGCAATCACCGCTGGAATCGCAAGCATATACAGCGCCGATGGAAACGCGCCCTTGCCCCGCGGCACATACAGCCCAACAGAGGGAATCGCATTCACCTGCTCGCCCGCCCAAACGCCTGGCTCAACCTCAATCATCCACGGTTTTTCAACGCGCCGCATTTGTTCCTCGTGAAATGCCCGCACATTACGCACGCAATGTTGAATGGCTCCCTTAATGTCCTCACCAAGAGCCTTCTCCGCCCGATCAAAATCCTCTGGCGTGGCCTTAATGCTCTCCACCTGCGCCCCCTCAAATCGCTGCGCATACTCCCGCAAAGCCTCATCCCCGCGCGCGCGCACATCCTCAATAATCGGCTTGACCTGCAAACACACCGCATCAATATCCGCCTGCGCGCGTCGCATAATTTTTGTGCGGGTAACCGCGTCTGTTTTATCCCATCGGTATAATGCAATACTCATAGTCTAATGAACCCTTTAATCTTGACAACGCCCATAAATACATCGAAAACCACCCTATGGCAAAAGAAACCATCATCATCATCGATTACGGCTCTGGCAACATTCGCTCCGCCGCCAAAGCCTTCGAGCATATCGGCAAAGACATCACCGTAAAAATTTCCAGCAATCCCGAAGATCTCAAAACCGCTGACCGCATCGTGCTGCCAGGGCAGGGCGCATTCAGGGATTGCAAGGAAAACCTCGCGGGCATAGACGGCATGATCGAAGCGCTAGAGCAGCGCGTCCTCAAAGACGCCATTCCATTCCTTGGCATTTGCGTCGGCATGCAGCTCCTTGCCACGCGCGGGCTGGAGCACGGCGTCACCGGCGGCCTCAACTGGATCGAGGGCGAAGTCGTGCCCATGCCCCTTGATAACCCCGCCCTTAAAATCCCGCACATGGGCTGGAACGAGCTGCACTTCCTCTCCGCAAACACCCAGCAAGACAACAGGCACTTTGTGCTGCGCAGCACAGATTCTTCCCAAAATTTCTATTTTGTTCACTCTTTTGTGTTCAAATGTATGTATAATTATAATTGTTTGGCAATGGTGGATTATGGCGGCATGCACCCGGCGGTGGTGGGTCGTGATAATATAATCGGAATGCAGTTCCACCCTGAAAAAAGCCACGAGGCAGGACTGAGCCTGCTCTCAAACTTTTTGGACTGGCGCCCTTAATAACAAATAAAGGACCAAAGCAGATGACCGACAAGATTAACGTAAAACCAATGGATCCCGTCCCCACAGTCGAGCAGATTGAAAGCTTTCACGCCGGAGACCTGCACGATCTATGCGACGCAACCGACGCAGCCATCGAAGGCGGCGGCGGTTTCGGCTGGGTCAAACTCCCCGCCCGCGACACGCTGGAGCGCTATTGGAACGGCGTGCTCGCCATGCCCGCCCGCACTTTGTTTGTCGCCCGTCTGGACGGCGTCATCTGCGGCACCTGCCAGCTCCTCAAACCTCCACCGAACAACGAAGCACAGGCACATGCCCTGCAGCTCACAACAAACTTTGTTGCGCCCTGGGCACGCGGCCACGGCCTTGCGAAAATGCTGATCGAAGCCGCCGAGAAATACGCAAAAAAAGAAGGCTTCAAGGTCATTAACCTCGATCTGCGCGAAACCCTGACCGAGGCCATGAAACTTTATGAACGCCAGGGCTTCGCCCGCATCGGCGAGCACCCGCTCTACGCCATCGTCGACGGCAAACCCCTTAAGGGCTATTACTACTGCAAACTTCTGGATTAACTTCGCCACTCTCAACACTAAAATTTCTTGCAATTGTTACCCGGAAACTTCAACTGCAGCCAAATTTTTCGCATCCAGTTCCTTTTTATACTAGGCATGAGGAGCGAAGCGTATAAGAATACGCGAGCGACGAAATAACGCAGTAGAAAAAAGAACTGGAAAGAAAATGATCATATATCCTGCTATTGACCTCAAAGACGGCAAATGCGTTCGCCTGTATAAGGGCGACATGAGCAAGGATACGGTCTATAACGACGACCCGGCGGCTCAGGCGCTTGACTGGGTGCGCGGGGGGTTTTCATGGCTCCACATCGTTGATCTGGACGGCGCAATCAAGGGCGCGCCCGCAAACTACAGCGCGGTGCGCAAAATCATCAAAACCGTAGACATCCCGGTGCAGCTCGGCGGCGGCATTCGCTCCATGGCACAAATCGAAAAATGGCTGGCTGAGGGCGTAAACCGCGTCATTCTGGGCACAGCAGCCCTGCGCGACCCCGAGCTCGTGAAAACCGCCTGCTATGAATTCCCCGGCCAGATTGTTGTCGGCATTGATGCCCGCGATGGCCGCGTCGCCGTAGAGGGCTGGCTTGAAACGTCAGACACTCAGGCCACCACCCTGGCCGCCATGTTCGAAGATGTTGGCGTTTCGGCCATCATCTACACCGATATCGACCGCGACGGCACCGGAAACGGCGTGAACATGATCTCCACCATCGCACTTGCCCAATCCACCGCCATCCCCGTCATCGCCAGCGGCGGAGTAGGGAGCGTGCGCGACCTCGAGCTTGTCCGCGCCGCCGCCGAGTATGGCGTAGAGGGCGTCATCATCGGCAAAGCCCTCTATGATGGCCGCATCACCCCGCAGCAGGCTTTGCAGATTTAATTAATTTTGTTTGACGTAAAAAGAATTACAAATTAAAAATTAAAAAATAAAAATGCGAGGAGCAAAAAATGACAAACACCGACGATGAGCCAAAAATCCCAGTTAAAGCCTTCATCAAAGAAATGCTCGCCTCCGCCGAAAGTCAAGAGTTGGATAAAGGCGAACCTCTATTCACCAAAGCCGAAATCCTCGAGGCTCTGGGACTGGAAGAAGGTGCAAGCATCCCCGCATCAGAAACTGAAAAATACACACGTCTGGATTCATTTTTCAATGACGTGCTTACCAATGTGCTTCAACGCACCTCTTATCCGCATGATAATAAAGCACAGCTTACATATATTGTTGCCACGCATGGATCAAGACGAGCAAAACTATTAGATAACCTTCTAGATCTGCAAGAAACTTTTTTTGGTCTGAAATTTCATTCAAACATTTTTTACGCCGACACAGAAAATATCACACACAGCATAGCAAAACCGGCCATTGTAATAACATATAATAAGGAAAAAGAGGAAATGCGGCTGCTTCATCGGCACGCAAAAGCCATAAACATGGCGCTGATGAACATGGCTGCAAGAAATGGCATTTCAATCGCCTACCGCTCCTCAGGCCTCGACGACGAAAGCCAGAGAAACATTCAAAGAATTCGCAATGCTGGCTATACCTCAACCGCAATCATTCTCGGCGCGCCTTTGGAAACAAAACAAAGCGACGCAACAGAGCGCTTCAGGGAACGCGAACACCGTTTCAAGGATCCAGAACATATGCAGACGGAAATTGCCCGCCAACACGACGAATTAAGCGCGCAAATCGGCGATATCCTGCGCGGCGCCGAACAGGTACGCATATTCTGGTGGGACAAAGACCCCAAAAACCCCGTCGAGGCGATGCGCTATAACGGACCCGGGCACGAATGGGAAATTCTGGATATAGCCGCTGCGCAAGCGTTTTGCGCCGAGCATGGTCTTGATATACATAACATACCCAAACCAGGTTCTATGTTGCCTCAAGGCTATGATGAACTAGACGGCCCCGCATAGAATATCTCGGCCAAGACGTTGCAAGTTGAAAATCTATCCTTTACAAAAACATAGGCGCCTGATTTTTCATTTTTCAGCAGGCGCAAGGAGGGAGCTTACAAATCGTAAGTAACCGACACGAAGCAATGCATATGCATTGTTCGTTTTTTTAAAGCAAACAAATCTACGATTTGCTTTGCGCAACGAACTGAAAATGAAAAAGGATACGCCCGCAAATGCTCAAAACCCGAATCATCCCCTGCCTGGACATCGACAAGGGCCGCGTCGTCAAGGGCGTGAACTTCGTAGACATCATCGATGCGGGCGATCCAGTCGAACAAGCCAAAATCTATAACGACCAGGGCGCGGACGAGCTCTGCTTCCTTGACATCACCGCCACACATGAAGGCCGCAGCACAATGATTGAAACCGTCGAGCGTGTCGCGAGCGAGGTCTTTATCCCCTTAACCGTCGGCGGCGGCGTCAGTGAAATAGGGCATATCCGCGCGCTACTCAACGCCGGAGCGGATAAGATCGGCATCAACTCAGCCGCCGTCAAAAACCCCGCCTTCGTGCGCGAAGCCTCGGAAAAATGTGGCAGCCAGTGCATCGTGGTCGCCATCGACGCCAAAGCCAAAGAAGACGGCAGCCCGGGCTGGGAAGTCTTCACCCATGGCGGACGCAAGGGCACAGGCATCGATGCGCTCGAATGGGCGCAGAAAATGGAACGCTATGGAGCAGGGGAGATACTGCTCACCTCCATGGATCGCGACGGCACAAAGGCAGGCTTTAATATCGATCTCACCCGCGCTGTCTCCGACGCCGTGAAAATCCCCGTTATCGCCAGCGGCGGTGTCGGTACCCTGGGCCACCTCGTCGAAGGCGTAACAAAGGGCCACGCCAGCGCCGTCCTCGCCGCTTCAATCTTTCACTTTGGCACATACACCATCGCCCAGGCCAAATCCGCGATGAAAGATGCAGGAATAAAGGTGCGCTAACCCTCGAACCCTGGGAGGGGTGGGTCGGGGGGGCGGCGGGTAGGGGGGGCGGGGCGGGGGG
>CAYGNP010000026.1:0-22453 GCA_964351365.1 uncultured Micavibrio sp. | reverse complement strand
ATTCTGCCGCCGCCTGTCTTTCGGCATCTGCGCGCGAGCGCCCACTTCCGGTAACAGGTGGATGTCCAATAATATTGAGCTGAACCTCAAAAACGGGCGCATGATCAGGACCGCTCTGCCCGATAATCTCATAAACCGGCAAAGGCATGCCATGCGCCTGCACCCATTCCTGCACCGCGGTTTTGGGATGCTGCGGCGGCTCTTTCATCTTATGAAGAATGTCTTGCCAATGCTGGGAAATAATAGAAATACAAGGCTCCAGGCCGCCATCAAGATAAAGCGCCCCAATCAAAGATTCAAAAACATCGGCAAGAATATGGTCATTCTCCGATCCGCCCGCAGCAGCCTCTGAGTCAGAAAAAATAATATGCTCACCCAGTGATATACGCGCCGAAAGTGCCGCCAGCGTCTTCCCCTGTACAAGCGAAGCCAGACGTTTCGCAAGATCACCCTCTTTCTCATCAGGAAAAGCCTGGTAGAGTAACGACGCAACAACCAGGCCCAAAACCCGGTCACCCAAAAACTCAAGCCGCTCGTAATTATCCCTCTCCCCTGTACTTGAATGCGTTAGAGCAGTGCGCAACAGGGTAGGGTTTTTAAAGGAATATCCAAGAAGTTTTTGCAGATGTTCAATCGAATGCGGCATCAAAACTCTTTATTTTTCATCCATACGCTCAGGATCAATATCCATAAACAATCTCTCATATCTGATCGTCCATGGCCATTTCCATATCTCCAAAAGACGTGCATGTCCGTTTGTTGAAAAAAACAGGAAATCTGCCCTTCCGACAATATTTTCAAACGGCACAGGCCCAACCGCGCTCGCTACGCGGCTATCTTGTGAATTATCGCGATTATCACCCATCACAAAATAATGATTATTCGGCACAGTATAAATATCGGTATTATCCAGTGGCCCGCGGTCAGAATCTTCATAAATATGGTGCAACGCGCCGCCAGGAAGTGTTTCAATATATTCCTTGGTATTTTGCACAGAGCCATCATCATTGGTCACTTCAACATCTCCAACAAATTCGCGCTCGATCATTTGCCCGTTAATGTATAGCCGCCCACGTACAACTTGCACGGTCTCACCCGGAAGGGCGACAATGCGCTTGATAAAATCGATACCCGTATTGCTCGGCAGCGCAAAAACGATAACATCCCCGCGCTTGGGCTCTTTTGACCAAATACGGCGCTCAATCGGGGCAATGCCAAACGGAAAAGAATAGCGGCTATAGCCATAGGCAGGCTTATTCACAAACAAATAATCTCCCACCAGCAATGTTGGCTTCATCGAACCGGAAGGAATATTAAACGGCTCAAAGAACACGGATCGTATAAAAAGCGCAATTGCTATAGCAAGTAACGCCGTTTTCACAAACTCGCTAATCTCACCTTTTTCAATAAGGACAGGCTTTTTCCGCTCTGTCTGCTCTGCATGTTCTGTCATAGTAAAACGGTTTACAGCAAAACGCGGCGTATTGCTAGCGCAGAATATTATATATTCACGCTTTCGATAATGACGAAAGCCTGCGCGTAAGGCGGCTCATCGCTGAGAGAGAGATGAAGGCGAGCCTCCTGATTTTGATCAACCATCGAACTCAGAAACTCCTGCGCTTTCCCTGTAAGAACCAAATAGGGACGCCCATTTTCATCTGACCGTGCACCAATATCGCGCAAGGACATGCCCTCGATAAATCCAGTTCCAAGAGCCTTCACGCACGCTTCTTTCGCCGCAAAACGCTTGGCATAAAATGCAGGATCATCCTTGCTGTTCTCCCGCTCATGTGCCGTAAAGCATCGTTTGATAAACCGCTCACCATGGCGCTCAAGCATACCCTCAATGCGCCTGATATCAACCAGATCCGTCCCAATACCCAGAATCATAAATCCCCACGCGCAATAGACTGCTCTTTTTTCTCCGCCTTTTTAAGCTTCTCACGCTTGCGCATATCCCGAGCTTTATCCCGCGCCTTTTTTGCGCTCTCAATCAACTGGATATAAACATAGTAGCTGGCCGGTATTGAAATAATTGCAAGCAAATATCCCCCGAGCATCCACGGCAACAATAAATCCCAGGGGTGAGTAAAAAGAACATCCCATATAGATTCTATTGTAATATCTTCGGGCAAATATTGCGCTCCTTTAAGCCCTAAAAAGCTGAACAGGAAACTTCCCGAAGACAGACCCGCCCACCAGAAAAAAGGAAAAGTCCATGGATTGCCGATAAACGTTCCGATCATCGCGGCAATCGGGTTTGCGCGTAAAATCAGGGCAATCAACCCCGCTTGAATAAAATGCGTCCCCAGAAGCGGCGTAAAGGAAACTCCAAGCCCTACAGCCAGACCCAAAGCCACATTGTGCGGCGTGTCAGAGATCCTCAGTAATCTATGTTTAACATAAGATATAGCGCGCGACCAACCCATGGACGGCCACACAAACTGCTTGGCCGTTTCAAAAAATGTTAAAGGTTTGCGCCTTTTAAACATTGCCTGTAGATTAACCCCTATCGAACAAATCGCACACACATTATCGTGCTTGTGCCACAGTGGAAAGAAATATTTTTTTATAACTAAGGACAAACAATGACTTTACTCAATCACATCGATGTAATCCCGAATTTCCCAAAAGAAGGCATCAATTTTTACGACATTCAGTCTCTTCTGAAAAAACCCGAAATTTGGGCCGGAATTATCGATGACCTTGCTAAAAAATCCTCAAGCCATGGCGCTGATATTATTCTGGGCATCGAATCTCGCGGCTTTTTAACCGGCGTCCCGGTTGCACAAAAACTAAAATTACCTTTTGGCATGGTGCGCAAAAAAGGCAAACTCCCCGGCGCAGTCATTGCTCAGGATTACACCCTGGAATACGGCACGGATACAATTGAAATCCAAAGCGGCTTGATCCAGCCGGGCATGCGCGTCTGCATCATGGATGATTTGCTTGCAACGGGTGGCACCATGAAAGCAACCGGTGATCTTGTCCGCAAGGCGGGCGGTGAGGTGGTTCTCTCGGCCTGTATCATCGAGCTTCACGAACTTGGCGGCCGCGCAAAGCTCGACTTCCCCTTTGATGCTCTCTTGCAAGCCCCTCTCGATCCAATAATCAAAGCAAAATCTGCTTAAAACATGGACAAAACAGGAAATTTATCCTATGATAAAAACCGTTATTACAAGCGTCACCCCCCCCTGATCATAAAAACAAAAACGAACTAAAGGACTGTATTTTTATTAATAAAATCAGTGACTTATCACCCGCGCGCCCGATCAACTGACACAACGCACGGCGTCGCCCGCAGGGCGGCGATGATATTGCTCAGATGCTTGGTATCGGTGACATAAATATCCAGGATCATCTCCCAGAACTCCATATCCCGGTTGGTAATTTTCAAATTCGTAATATCCCCACCATTACGCCCGATCACCGTTGTCACTGTCCCCAGTGATCCCTGCGTATTAGACATGGTAATATGAAGCCGCCCTACCTGCGTTTCGCGCTTGTCACCTTGTTCCCCCCACGAGACATCCAGCCAGCGCTCCGGCGTATCCGCAAACGTCTCCAGCGTATCGCAATCAATGGTGTGGATCGTCACGCCCTTACCCGTTGTCACAATCCCGACAATCCTGTCTCCGGGAAGAGGATGGCAGCACCGCGCATAATGCATCGCCATGCCCGGAATAAGGCCTTTAATCGGCATCGGCGCATTATCGTTTGGTCGACGTACAATATCCATCTGCTCGGACGGGCGCTGCAACGCTTCGGCCTGATGGCTGGGGAAAATCACCTTAAACACATCGCGCGCCACCAAAATGCCTGATCCGATATCCGCATAGACATCATCAACCTCATTCATGCGGTAATGCTCTAAAACGCCTTTGATCGCTTTTTCGGTAAACTCATACCCCTCTTGCTTGAACACCTTCTGGATCATGTTCTTACCTAGGGTGATAAACTCATCGCGTTGCTGATTACGCACATATTTGCGGATATGCGAACGCGCCTTTCCGGTCACCACAAACCGCTCCCATGTGGGCGAGGGGTTCTGGGATTTAGAGGTAATCACATCAACCTGATCGCCATTCACTAGACGCGTATTCAGCGGCGCGATGCGGCCGTTTATCTTTGCTCCCACGCACTTATCGCCAATATCCGAATGAATGGCATAGGCAAAATCAATAGGCGTGGCCCCGCTCGGCAGTTCAATCAAATCGCCCTTGGGCGTGAACACAAACACATGCTCTTGAAACAGCTCCAGCTTGGTATTTTCCCAAAAATCCTCCGGCTTTTGCTCTTGCTCCAGAATATCCAAAAGCTCCCGCAGCCAGCGATATTTCGTCACATCCCGCTCTGTGGGCTGGTTGTTGCCCTTATAGACCCAGTGCGCCGCTACCCCAAGCTCGGCCTGCGCATGCATTTGCCCTGTACGGATTTGCACCTCGATGCGTTGCCGGCGCGGGCCCATAATAGTGGTATGGATTGAGCGGTAACCGTTCGGCTTGGGCGTAGAGATATAATCCTTAAAACGCCCCGGAACACTAGGATATTTGCCATGAATAATCCCCAAAACCAGATAACAATCCTCCGGTTTTTCAACAATAATGCGAAACGCCATAATGTCGGAAAGTTGCTCGAACGCGACCTTCTTGCGCTGCATTTTCTTCCAGATCGAATAGCGCGTTTTTTCCCGCCCCGTAATATCGGCCATAATATCAGAAGCTTTCAGCAAGGATTGCAGCTCATCAATAATCGCCTGAACAACATCATTCCCCTCCTGGCGCAGATAGGAAAGGCGGTTGGTAATGCTCTCACGCGCTTCGGGGTTAATCTGCTCAAAGCATAGATCCTCAAGCTCTTCCTTGATACGGTGGACCCCAACGCGCTCAGCCAGCGGCGCATAAATCTCCAGCGTCTCAAGTGCGATGCGCCGGCGCTTTTCCGGCTTGCTGATTCCGCTTAGCGTGCGCATATTATGGAGCCTGTCCGCCAGTTTCACCAATAGCACGCGGATATCCTCCGACATCGCCAGCAATAATTTACGGAAATTTTCCGCCTGCTTGCCCTCAACCGTCTGGCTTTCGATCCGCGTCAGCTTACTCACGCCATTCACAAGATCAGCCACGGTTTTACTGAAATGCGTCTCTAAATCCTTCAGCGTCGCACCCGTATCTTCCACCGTATCATGCAAAATCGCCGTGATAATGGTGGTCAGATCCATATGCATATTCGCCAAAATCTGTGCAACCTCTACCGGATGCGTGTAATAGGGCTCGCCCGAGGAGCGGAACTGCCCCTCATGCTTTTCTTTGGCATAGGCATATGCTTTTTCAACCAAAGCTGAATCAAAATCGGGCTGATAAGCCCGGATCGTATTTTCAAGTGTTTCTAACTGACCCATGAACTATGCTTGATCACCTGCGTGCGTTGTACCATTTTCTTAGAGAATATCACGCTTTTAGGGGGGCACCAACCTATTTTAACGAAAGGAAATTGACCATGAAAAAAGCCGGGCGAACCCGGCTATGATCTTGAAAAATAAGGGTGCAGAGCTTACGCGCCAGCGATATCACTTAATGACGGCTCGCCATCATCTTCGTCTTCATCGTCAAAATCATCCTCATCCTCATCATCTGCATGTGATGACGATGCGCCAACTTCCTCATCGGCGTAAATGCCACCAGGATTAGGCGCTCTTGAACTTTCGGCCAGATCGCCCCATTCCTTCTCGCCATCCATCAAATCAATCACTTCATCTTCCTGATCTTGCGGGATAAAGCGCTGATGAGAAATAACCATCTCTTCTTTCAAATGCGGAACACTGACTGTTTCTCCGGCAATTTCACGAAGCGCAATAACGGTTTTCTTGTCATTATCGCGCTCAACCGTAATCGCAGCGCCAGAGCCGATTTTGCGGGCGCGCTGCGCTGCCACCATCACAAGCTCAAAGCGGTTTTCAACTTTATCAATACAATCTTCAACGGTTACGCGTGCCATGGTATTACCTCTTAATTTTGAATTACAGAGGCGGTTATAATGCCTTACCCCTTGAAAAGCAAGCGCTGATTGATCACAATACACCCATGTATGAACGCCTGCCCGAACACGACTGCGCTTTGTGTCCCCGCCTGAAAGGGTTCATTGATGAAAACCGCATAAAATATCCGCAATTCTACAACGCCCCCGTCCCGTCATTCGGGCCAAAAGATGCGCATCTCCTCATCATCGGCCTCGCCCCCGGCTTAAAAGGCGCAAACCAGACTGGCAGGCCTTTTACGGGAGATTACGCGGGAGAATTACTCTATGGCACGCTGCTCAAATTTGGCTTTGCAAAGGGCGAATATAAAGCACACAAAGATGACGGATTAGAGCTGGTTAACGCCCGCATCACCAACGCGGTCAAATGTGTCCCCCCGCAAAACAAGGTCACGGGCGATGAAATCAACACCTGCCTGCAATTCCTGAAACGTGAAATCGCGGGCATGCCTAATCTGAAAACCATATTGAGCCTCGGTCTCGTCTCCCACAACGCCGTGCTCAAGGCCTTGGGGCACAAACAATCCGCATTTAAATTCGCCCACGGCGCAATGCATGATCTGGGAGCAGGGCGCACCCTAATCGATTCCTACCACTGCTCGCGCTACAACACCAACACTGGCAGGCTAACAACGCAGATGTTTGAGGATGTGTTTGATATAATCATTCATCTTCCGCATAAATAAAAGAATCCGAGCATCCGGCATTCATAATCCAAGGGCGGTTAGGGAAATTTTCCGAAGGTCTGGCATTAAAGGGCCCTGCACACAGCTCTGTTTCAGAAATTACTCCACCCTTAGAGCTTCTTACCATCCGGCACCAACCAAGATAAGTCTCAGGCATAATTAGGCCAATACGCTGATGCGCTCCATAAGTTGATTTAAAATCATCCAAATCACTGCTTTCACCAAAAGTGCCGTTAAGCCAATAAACCTCTATCTCATCACCGGTGTTAAAAGACCCTCTAATGACGCTTGTAACGTGATAAACAATCCGCGCGGGTATCTGGTCATTTGAAAGGCCTTGCGATGGAAAAAATTGAACAGGGTTTGCATAAAGCACTGCATCAGCGTCAGTCAGCTGTGCTCGCGATAGTTGAGTTTTCATACGGCATGCAAAAGCTGGCTGTAAGGCATATACAAATACAAAAAAAATCATAAATAATCTTATCATCATACATCCCCCGTCTGCGGATTAACGCTTGCACGCTTCACCACAAGCTTATTGAGCGCCTGAATATACGCCCGCGCGCTAGCCACCAGCGTATCGGCGTCCGCCCCCGTGCCGTTGACGACCTTACCATTCTCCTCAAGGCGCACGGTGACCTCGGCCTGCGCATCCGTGCCGCCAGTCACTGCATGCACCTGATAAAGCTTGAGATGCGCACCTTCATGCGGGCAAATCGCGCGTATAGCCTTGAAAATTGCATCTACCGGCCCGTTACCCTCGACTTTCTTGCACTGCTCCTGCCCATTCACTGAAAGGCAAATATCCGCAGTTTGCGGCCCCGTCGTTCCCGCCTGCACCTGAAGGGAAACGAACTGAATACGGGCATTCTCGCTCACAAGCTCATCCTCAACCAGCGCGATCAGATCATCCTCAAACACTTCTTTTTTCTTATCCGCCAGCCGCTTAAAGCGCGCAAACGCATCATTAAGCGCATTATCACCAAGATCAAAGCCAAGCTCCTTGAGCTTCTCACGGAACGCATGTCGCCCCGAATGCTTGCTCATGACAAGCTTGCTCTGCGTCAAGCCAACCGATTCCGGTGTCATAATCTCGTACGTACTGGCATTTTTGAGCATACCGTCCTGATGAATCCCGCTGGCATGGGCAAACGCATTCGCCCCGACAATCGCCTTATTCGGCTGTACGCTAAAGCCCGTAATCCCCGACAAAGTGCGCGAAGCCCGCATAATATGCGTACTCTCAACGCTATGCGTATAAGGCATCAAATCCTTGCGTGTACGCATCGCCATAATAATTTCCTCCAGCGCCGCATTACCCGCGCGCTCACCGATGCCGTTAATCGTGCATTCAATCTGGCGTGCGCCTGCCTCCACACCCGCAAGAGAATTCGCAACCGCCACACCTAGATCATTGTGGCAATGGGTGGAGATAATCGCCTGATCGATATTGGGCACACGCTCAAACAGCATGCGGATCTGTCGCGCAAATTCATTTGGCATGGAATAGCCAACAGTATCGGGAATATTAATCACCCGCGCGCCGCTCGCAATCGCGGCCTCAACGCAGGCACACAGGAAATCATCCTCAGTGCGGCTGCCATCCTCCGCGCTCCATTCCACATCATCGGTAAATTTGCGGGCAAAGGTAACGCTCTCCTTCACAGCCTCAAGCACAGCCTCTGGCGGCATCTGTAATTTATGCTTCATATGCAAGGGGCTGGTGGAAATAAACGTATGAATGCGCTTTGATTTTGCATCCTTGATCGCCTCGGCGCTGGCTTCAATATCGCCTTTCTTGGCTCTCGACAGGCCGCAAACCGTGGCATTTTTAACCGTCGCGGCAATCTTCTGCACCGCCTCGAAATCCCCCGGCGAGGCAATAGGAAACCCGGCCTCGATCACATCCACACCCATCTCATCCAGAATAACCGCCATCTTCACCTTCTGCGAGAGTGTCATGGCACAGCCCGGGGATTGCTCTCCATCGCGCAAGGTCGTATCAAATATAATCACCCGGTTCGGGTCTTTTTTTACAATGTCATAAGCTCTGCTCATGGTTTTATTCCTTTATTTTTCCGTCATTCTGAAGACCTTTAGGTCTGAAGAATCTATAGATCCTTCAGCGCAGGGCGCTTCAGGATGACATTTTATTTAAATCATTCAATTTTGGAAGTCGTTTCCCTTAGCGCGCGGGCACATCACAGCGCCCCATAACCGCCTAAGGGCGCATAAGGAGGAGGAGAGGGAGCAAAAATGCATAATCTCTGGTTCGTCTCATAGATTGAATAAAACGCCTTTAAGCCAATAATGCAAGGAAATTATCTATGAATGAACAAGGTCCTGATCAATTCTGTGCTTTAAAGGCAGATTCCTGAACGCGTTGGCCAATTCCATATAAAGTGCTTCAAACAATTCAGCACGATCTGAAATATGAAAAATTTTTTCCATTTCATCCATAAATTTACCCAACTTTAATTCGTGATAAGCATCGATCAAAACTTTAAGTTTTACAGTTGAAGCGGCATTTGGAAAAAAATCATCCCGCAGCGCTGCTTCAAGGCGGCCGTTATTAAGAGAATTTTCTTCGATCCACCGTGAAATCTCAGCCGAGGAAAACCATTCCGCCGCATTGTAACGCTCAAAAGTCTTTACTACCCTATTATTTTCTTGCGGATTACGCAGTGAAAATTGGACAAACATATCATGATCATCCTCAAAAATCCGCCAAGACAAACTGTAAGAGCCTTCCGGCACTGTTTTATCGCGAATAGCGATCGAGTAACATCCAAGATCAATGCCCCTCAGCGCGTTAAGCTGATCTTCATGTTCTGCAAGGTGAATATAAACCAGAGACGCAACAGTCATGACACTCAACCAATCTCACGCGCTTCCTCGACCAGCATAATGGGAATACCATCACGAATAGGGTAGGCGCGCTTTGACTGCTCGGAAATCAGCTCTTGCGCCGCTTTATCATAACGCAGCGGACCCTTACAGACCGGGCACACCAGAATTTCAAGTAATTTGGGGTCAATCTCGCTCATAATATCTCCCTTACGAAAACAAAATCGACGATAATTTACGCCGCGCCGCAACCGTCACCGGATCACCATTACCCATGGCCGAAAACAAAGTCAAAAGCTCGGTTTTCGCCGCGCCCTCATTCCAGTTGCGGTCTATCCGGATCGACTCCAGCAACGCATCGCAGGCCTCTTCCTTTTTACCCGCCGCATACAGCGCATAAGCCAGATCAACGCGCGCAGCATGATCTTTGGGATCTTTGGCAATCTTTGCTTCCATCTCCTCAATCCGCCCGCCCTTGGGCGCGAGGGCAAGCGCAAGAGCCGCTTTCGCTTGCTCAAAAATAGGTGCTTTAGAAATTTCCTGCGGCGCATTCTCAACGAGTCCCTGCGCCTGTTCAACCTGACCGGCCTCGATGAAACACCGCACCATCCCGACATAAGCCTCAGCGTTAATCGGGTCTTGCCGTAAAATTTGAGCATATATGCCCTGCGCGCTCTGCAAATCCCCATCTGATAAAGCAAGAGCCGCGCCTTTTAACGCCTCCGGTATGTCGAGTGCATCGGGCTGCGCGCCATTCGCCATGGCAATCAATTTCAGGATAAATTCACGGATTTTGCTCTCCGGCTGCACGCCCATAAACGCATCGACAGGTTGCCCTTGAAAGAATGCAAACACTGTAGGAACAGACTGCACCCGCAAAGCCTGCGCCAGCTCAGGATTGTCATCCAGATTAACCTTGGCCAGCAAAACCTTCCCTTGCGCAGCCATCACAGCTTTCTCCAAGATCGGCATCAGTTGCTTGCACGGCCCGCACCATGGCGCCCAGAAATCAACAATCACCGGAACTTGCATAGAGGCCGCCATGACGCTTTGCTCAAAATCCATCGTGCTAGCATCAAAAATAATGGAACGCTGCGCCGCCGGTTGCGCGGGGGCTTGATTTTTTGCACCAAAAAACATGGCTTCTCCTTAAACTCTTATGCTCGCACGATAAACAATCGCCGCGCCAAATGCAAAGCTTTATGCATCGGGCGCTGCCGCACTTAAATCAATAATCTCTTCTTTATGCCCCGAGCTCTCGATAAACCGCACAAGATCAGACGGTGATAACCCGATCGTCTGCGCATTATCCATAGGATGATAATTTACGCGCGGCTGCGCCATCATATGCGCATCCAGAAGAATACGTACCTGGTTTTCGGTGTCATTCACAATACAAAACGGGTTAACCGAGCCTTGCCGTATGCCAAGATGCTCCCACAAACGCTCCGCCGAGCCAAAGGAAAGCCGCCCCGATCCAATAACCTCCGGCAGCTTTTTCAAATCAATCTGCGTCTCATTAGCCGCAACCACAAGAAACATGGCCTTTTTCTTATCCCGCAGGAACAAATTCCGGCAATGCGTGCCGGGAATAGAGGCCTTCAGGTGCAGCCCCTCCTCAACGGTGAATATTGGCTCATGATGATGCAAGTCATAAGCAATGCCCATGTTGTTGAGTAGCTTAAGCAATGCATCCGGCGATGTCGGCAGAATTTGTCCCATGACCCCAACTTAATGTATAATAAAACAGCGCGCTACACTAAATTTGCATAATTATGAAAAAGTGTATATGCATAAGGATATATTAATGTTCTATTGATATAATGTGCGTGTGTGAGATTAATTTAAGTGGGGGCTTAAATGGAAGCAAGTGAGTATTTAAAAATGCTGGAACTACATGGAAAAGAACCTCTTTCAGGGGCAGACGTCGCTGTTTCGGCCGCTTGCCCTCTAATAGGACAGGGCGGCATAATTGAACAAAATTTCGCTAAAGCCCCAGATACCCTTGCATCATTAGACGTTACACCTCCAACACCACCAGGACTGGGATGAATATAGAACTTGGCCTTCTTCATGATGGCGGGGTGATGATGGTCAGCGACACCCCCCTGCCGGACATTGTTCTGCGCGTCGAATATTACCGCCAGCAACGCATGTTTATGCTCGTCTATAATGACGAGAAAAACGGCGAGGAAATGACGCATTACGAGGTCCCCGAACATATGGCGCAACAAGTCGAATCTGCGCCGAATGTCGTGATTTACTCTCTTTTTCCAAACCACGAGCCAATTGGCTACAAGGCGCCGCTTGTGCAGGTTGGCGAAGCGCTCTAAGGCGCAATTATTTTTCTTCTTGCAATTCATGACCAAAAAGTTATAGTCCCAAAACTTACCCATTCTATGCGATGCGAGTGTAGCTCAGGGGTAGAGCACAACCTTGCCAAGGTTGGGGCCGAGGGTTCGAATCCCTTCACTCGCTCCATTTTATCCTCCAGTAAAATCCAATAAAGCCCAGAAAACCTTGTTTCGGTAAGGTTTATCATATACTATTCATCCATTGCGTTCCAGTGAAATGCCCCCACATCCAGAGTAAAAAGGGGCATCTTTGGGGGCATTATTTTTAGTTGGGGGCATCGAGGTAGAGAATCGGATGAAGTTATCGGATATTAAGTGTAAGTCACTAAAACCAAGGGAAAAGCCGTACAAGGTATCGGATGGCGGTGGTTTATATCTGGAAATTACGCCCGCCGGATCAAAATGTTGGCGCATGAAATACAGAATTCACGGCAAAGAAAAGCGATTATCACTTGGTATTTATCCAAGTATATCGCTGGGGCAAGCAAGAGAGGGGCGCGACAATGCTAAAAAGTTATTGGCGCAAGGTCATGACCCTTCAGCACATAAACAAGAGCAGAAAAAAGAAGCAGCGCGTAATTCAGAAAATACTTTCAAAGCCCTTGCCCTAGAATGGCATGATACATTTAAAGAAAAATGGACTGACCGTCATGCCAAAACCGTCTTGAATAGGCTGGAGCGTGATGTGTTTCCTGAAATTGGCAACATGCCTATAACAGAAATAAAGCCAAAGCATATTATTGAGACATTAAAGACAGTCCAAAAACGTGGTGCATATGAGCCAGCGCATCGTTTACGTCAATATTGTAGCCAGATTTTCAAATTTGCTATAATCCATGAACTGGCCGAAAGCAATCCGGCAACGGACATTAGCTCTGTATTGAAGCCAGTTAAGAAAACGCACTATGCTTGTATTGATATTAAAGAAATCCCTGAACTTTTGGATGCTATACAGCGTAATGATGCGCGGCTTCACAACGATACGCGGCACGCCATACGTTTATTAATGCTAACCTTTGTTCGTACAAAAGAATTGATTGAAGCCACTTGGGATGAATTTGATTTAGACAATGCACTTTGGATAATTCCAGAAGAACGCATGAAAATGCGCAATGAACATATTGTTCCATTATCCAGACAGGCACTTGAAATTTTGCGCGACTTAAAAAGTCGCAATGAACGATGGGGCTGGATATTCCCCGGACACCATTCACAACGCAAGCATATGAGCAATAATACGATATTAAAAGGTTTGGAACGGCTAGGCTTTAAAGGCCGCATGACAGGCCACGGTTTTCGTGCGCTCGCTATGTCCACAATCAAAGAAAAACTTGGCTATCGCCACGAGGTTATAGACAGGCAACTTGCCCATGCGCCTCAAAGTATGGTGCAACGCGCTTATGACCGTGCGCAGTTTCTGGATGAACGAAAGATTATGATGCAAGACTGGGCGGATTTTTTAGATAAGGCTGCAAAATGACTGTGCGGCCAGTGCCAGAAGAAAAAATCAGTGTGAACATAGATGAAGATAATGTTTCTATAAACCTGACCGTTGAACCTGATCAATTCTGCATTGATAAATTCCAAGAGGCTATTCAAGAGTTGGATTTAAAGGATGGTGTTACAAATTGGGATATTACCAATGCAGCGCATTCTATTTATAACTGCATATTTAAAGACAGAATTCCTGAACCTGATCTTACGCCAAAGCAACTGCAAAAAGAGCTGGAAGTTCTGGAAAAAACATTAAAAAAATTATCCAAAACTTTATGCGGTTTGCATACAGAGACTAAAGACATCCTTATATATAGAAATTATGGTGTTAATCCTTTGCCAGATATTTCAGCTTTGGAGTTGTGTAGACAACTTGCAAAGGACAGCAAAAAGATTATTGCAGAAGATATTAAGTCAAACAGAGGCAGGAAGTCCGATCCTTTACTAGCTCATTATTGCAGAGGACTTGATGAGATTTACCTGAAACTGACAGGAACAAAGCCAACCGCCTACTACGATAATTATGACCAAAAATGGAAAGGCGAATTTTACAATTTCGTTGTGTTGTTATTTAACGCCGCTGACGTTGAGTATTCACAAGAACATTTTGCAAGAATCGTGGCCAGAAACGAACCGGATCGATGACATGCAGTGAATTCAATAAATTTTTGTGAATTCACCTCATTATCTTAATTCTCCAAACGCAGCCATCTTAAGAGCATCGCATCTAGCGATATTCTTTAAAACTTAGATGGAGGCATTATGACCCAAAACAATCAACTACCTGAAACAGGCTTCTTGCGTATCAATGAAGTCTTAAAATATTACCCCGTTGGAAAAAGTTCTTGGTGGCAAGGTGTGAAAGACGGAAAATTTCCCGCACCTGTCAAACTTAGCCCGCGCTGCACCGCTTGGCGTGTCGAGGATATTCGTAATCTCATCAAAAATACTGGTGAGGGGGCGTAAATGATAGTAGATGATTTCAAATCTGCACTGGATCAAGCCGGACTACACACAAAACAGCCTATTGTTTCGGACGGTAAAATCCACCGCTTTCATATTGAGGGGGATAAGAAACAATCAAAGAACGGCTGGTATGTTCTTTATCCCGATACAATCCCCGCCGGAGCTTTTGGATGCTGGAAACGCGGCATAAAAGAAACGTGGTGTAGTCAAGAATATACATCTTTGAGCTTCGCCCAAAAAGAGAACCTCATTAAAAAAAGTGTTCAATCTGAAAAGCTCTTACAAAAAGAAATGGAAGCCCGCAACATGGAAGCGCAGAGAAAGGCTGCTTACATATGGCACATCTCCAAACCCGCACCTGATAAGCATCCTTATCTGGTCAAAAAAAATGTCTGTGCACATGGCATAAGGCTATACAAAGGCAGCCTTATCATCCCTCTTAAAGATGAGCATGGAACGTTATTCAGTTTGCAGTTTATTGATCCAGAGGGGAATAAAAGGTTTTTGTCTGGAGGACGCAAGATAGGTTGCTTCTATCTTATCGGCCTGCCCGTTGAACCCTTTTGTATTGTTGAAGGCTTTGCAACTGGGGCAACTGTTTACGAAGAAACGCTTTACCCCGTAGTGGTGGCCTTTGATACAGGCAATTTGCTTCCTGTGGGCAAGGCGATACAAAAGCATTTTTTACAACCGCGAATTATTTACTGCGCGGACAATGATACCGAAACAGATGGAAATCCAGGGCTTACTAAGGCCACACAAGCGGCGGAGACGATTGGTGCTTCGCTTGTAGTGCCGCCAATATCCGGCGATTTCAACGATTACTATGTAAGTTTAAGAGGGTGATATGAGTAAAGAAATTAAATCAGAAATAGATAATGCAAAGCCAGTAAAAGTGAAGGAAGAAAAGAAGGATAAAAAATCACCACTCCAAAAAATATTGGAGCATTTCGGAGACAGCATCGCATTCTTTCGTGACGCTTATGACGCTTGCTTTGCTGAAATAAATTTTGACACTCACAAAGAGTTGTACCTCATCAACTCAAAGCGTTTCAAATCTTTGCTTAGCAGAATTATGTATCAACTCGAAAAACGGGCGCTGGGCAAGCCTCAAATGGACGATGTTATTGCCACGTTGCAGGCAAAAGCTCTTTTTGAAGGAGATAAAATAGACGTTCGGCATCGCATCAATAGATTTCCAGATGGTGTTGCGTTGGATTTATGTAATGATGATTGGCGGTATATTCAAATCACCAAAGAAGGATGGTGCGCCAAGTCTATAGAAAGGCCGTTATTTACACGCACCCAAGGGATGCAAGCCTTGCCGTTGCCGAAAGAAGGGGGCGATTTTAATGCACTATGGCGTTTTTTGAATATCCATAGCGAGAATGATAAAAAGCTTGTTACAGCTTGGCTTGTTAGTAGCTGCATCCCAGACATAAGCTATGCGTTATTGGTTTTAAATGGCGGGCAAGGATGCGCAAAAAGTACTGCGTCAAAGGCTTTAAAATGTGTTGTTGACCCGCACGAAAGTTTATTACGGTCACTGCCTGCGAATGAGCAAGATTTATTTATTCAGGCAAAGAGTAATAGAATATTAGCGTATGATAACATTAGCGGCTTTAATCAGGCAGTTTCGGATGCGCTGTGCAAGCTTTCAACTGGTGGAGCTTTCAGTAAGCGTGCTCTTTATACTGATAGTGATGAAACAATTATCCATGCACAATGTCCGGTTATTATGAACGGAATCAGTGATTTTATAACCAAGCAGGATTTGATTGACCGCTCTATTATTTTGGAATTACCGATAATTCCCCATACAAATAGATTGCCGGAAAAACAGTTTTGGGAAGATTTCAGAACCCAGCACCCTACAATTTTATCCGGCCTTCTCGATCTTATTAGTGGTGTTCAGGCTAATATTAAAACCATCCAGCAAGAAGACCATCAATTGCCCAGAATGACGGATTTTGCACAAACCGGAATTGCTCTTGAGCGATATTTAGATTGGCCGAGCGGATCATTTCTGGATGCTTACAACGAAAATAAACATGCATCGATGGTGGCCGGACTGGAGACAGAACCTGTGGCGCTGGCTCTGCAAAGCCTCATGAACAGGGATGGGCGATTTACGGGCACGCCTACAGGCTTATTGAAAGAACTGACTGAAAACCATATGGATGATTTTACCGGACGCTATAGTCAAAAATGGCCGAAAGCCGCTCATATTTTAACAGGCACTATAAAAAGATTGGCTCCTGCCCTTCGCAGCGTTGGCATCGGTGTAAAGCTTGGTGAGGATGCAGGGCGCACCTCTAATGCACGCGGGATAGAAATTTATAGAATTGATGAATCTAGCGTCATAAGCGTCATGGATCAAATCCACGATAAGGAAATTAATCAGAGTGAGTTTTAAATAATCTGCAAGTTGGTTTGCTTTATGACGGTGATTAAGCTACAAAAATATTGGTTGTCCAATATGGATGGCTGGGGCTTTCAAACCTCACAACTAGCGGATGGCGTTCCGTCAAACGTCGCTTCTCAGTCTATGACTGGGAGGCGGCAATGTATGTCCAAGCCTTGCGGCTAAACACCTAGCTAATTGAACTGAATTATAGAGAATGCCGCTTGTAACTTACAAGATTATTATTGACATATTTATGTTAGCTTTATAGAATATTCTAAATGAGTATTCAAACAATACATTACCTGTTAGAGGGTACTAAGGCCCTCTTAGAACGAGGGCATTTTGAAGGTGGCCAGACCTTCAAAAGAGCTCAACGTGACGCGCCTGATCCATGCCCATGCCACCATACTCCTTGCGCCATTTGTAATAGGTTGCGTCCGACACGCCAAGCTCCCGGCATATCTGATCAACCGTTTTACCCTGCCCTGACAACACTTCCGCTTGCCTAAGTTTACGAATAATCTGCTCCGGCGTGCGGCGCTTTCCCTTGGTCATATCTCAATCCTTTCTCAATGAGTTTTTCGGAAAAAACTACTAACTAAAAACTGGACTGAATTATAGGGGGTTGACCATATGAGCGTGACATTATCGGTAAAGAGGTGAAAAACAACCTGCGCTAATATAACAAAGATGATAAAATAAAGCATGTTGAAAAGGAAACGCAAAACACATAATTTAAGCGAATATATATCACTTATTATGAGCAACTTGCGCTGCCAATCTGTCATTGAAGACGGTGCAAGCAAGAGCGGCATCATAGACTGGCGTGATAAAGACGGTCAGCTCGAAGCCCGTATTCAATTCAAATCCAGCACTCAAGATGATGACAACGCCACACTACACGTAAAGTATGGCCTCAACGAAACAGACCAACATGACTACACAATACGCCTATCACGCTCCTCTATGAATTTTGGAGGTTATCGGTACTGGTTTCACTGCCCCGAAACAGATAAGCGTGTCACGGTGCTTTATTTGCACCCAGAAGACGGACGCTTTCTATCGCGCTACGCATTTAATGAATTGTATCCTTCACAACGCCAAACAGATTTCGACCGCGCTCTTGCTATGCGAAATAAGTATGCTGCTAAGTTGGAAGGGTTGCCGGAGACAAAGCCCAAAGGGATGCATCACACAACGTTTGTAAAGCTGTACGATAAGTATAAATATTATAACGATTTAGCGATGGAACTCATGGCAAGCCGTTTCGAAAAGTATCAAGACAAAATTGTATAGGGGGGGTATCACGCCCCTACAAAAAGCACCCCCGCGAAAGGGGTATCAATCCGCTTTATATGTGTTGGTCTGACAAAAATCAGGATTTTGAAAGCAGGCTTTTTGAGGGGCTTCCAAGACAATGTTTAACCTAAGATAAAGTTCTTGAAATTATGATATTTTAGGCATTTATTTCATACCCAATTATGACCTACAATGATTTTGCTTCGTCAATAGCGCTTTTAGCAGCTTCTTGAATGCGTTCGATATCGTTATTAGCATTTTCAACATATTCTTTAATACATCCAATATACATCGCCAACTGACGATTATAATTATCGACTTCAAACTGGCTGGTAAACTCAAAAGGTTTGTAGGGCTTAGAACATGAATGTTTGGGATAGCCCATGATTCCAAGATTAGAGCCACCAAAAACCATGGCAAATGCGCTAGATGACATTACCAGCAAGGCAATGATTAGTGCGGGCGTAAACTTAAATATGCTCATAAATAATTTTCCTTTAGTAATAATACCCATGGTTAAATCACAGCCGAGATGAATAGGAAAGTCTTTAATCTAACAAATTATTTAGGAAAAATTCTTCATAAATCCGCATATATAGGGGTTTGACTGACAGAAATTTCTGATATTGTATTTGATAGTAATAGGCAAAAAATATAAGTCTTTAAATTAAATGGGGGCATTATTGGGGGCATTTTTAAATTCGAATTGTATTTTATTGTTTTATATAAATTACTTGCGATTAAAAATCAAATCCCTTCACTGCTCCATTTTCACTCACAAATTCTGTCTTCAGAGGAAAACAACATGTGCAGATGGATCGCTTACACAGGACAGGCCATATTCATGGACGAGCTTGTCACGCGCCCCGCACATTCTCTGGTTGAGCAAGCCCTCGACACGAAGTTGAACTTTAAACCCGACGGCAGACTCTGGGCAACAAACGGCGATGGCTTTGGCGTTGGTTGGTATGATAAAAAAGCCGAACCCGGCCTGTTCAAGGATTCTATGCCCGCCTGGAACGATGAAAACCTCCATGAAATTTGCTCCCAAACACAAGCACATATTTTCATGGCCCATATTCGCGCCAGCACACATGGAAAAGTGCAGCGCTCCAACTCACACCCCTTCAAATATAAAAATTGGCTCTTCCAGCATAACGGCGATGTAAATCATTTTTCTAAAATCAAGCGTGATCTACAATTTGAGATCACGCCGGCTCTGTTTTCCCAAATCGAAGGGACAACGGACAGTGAAACCTGTTTTTATTTAGCGCTCAGCTATGGGCTTGAAAAAAATCCAAAAATCGCCCTCGAAAAAATGATTTCTTTTTTGGAAAAAATACAAAAATCCAAGGGGCTGGGCATTGGCCTGAACCTCTCTTGCGCACTCAGCGACGGCGAGAAAATCTACACCATCCGCTATGCATCAGGAAAAGAGGCAACCAAAAGCCAGTTTTATTCCACAGATATGTCATGCATGAAAGATTTAACCGAAAATTGCGACTCACTGCCCGAATCCGGAGTGATCGCTGTCTCGGAACCCCTCGATCGCCTCAGCGATAAATGGATGGAAGTTCCGAAAAACGCATTCATGACAGCGCACGCAGGCACGGTAAAGATAGAAAAGTTAGAGACTTAAGTTTTCTTCTTCTTCACTCTACGTTTAACAGCTTTAACCAGATCAAGCTTCTTGAGAATATCGCGCTTATCAACAAGATAAAGCCATAATGGCGTCGCGAGCAGACTGAGCGAGATAATCGCAACAACATACTTATAACCATCACTATCAATTGTATTTGCCGCCAGACCCATCGCCGCCAGAATAAATGAAAATTCTCCGATCTGCGCAAGCACTGCCCCCGCAACATAGGCTTCTTCCTTCTCCATCCCCTGCCAGCGCAAAACCCGGTAATTCACAACCGTCTTCAGCAACATGGTAATAAACAGCAGCGACAGCGCCGCCCACAAATTAGTCCATAAAAAATCTAGATCAATCAGCAAACCAATCGAGAGAAAAAACACCATGATTGTGACATCAAAAATCGGTTTTGTGTGCTCCTCCAGCTCCTTTTTCCCAATCGTATGACCAAGGGCGATACCGGCAAGAAACGCGCCATAGGCAGCCGAAAGTCCAAGCAAACCAGCAATCGCTGCCGCGCTGAAACAAAACGCAAGCGCCGTTATAGCGGTTTGCCCCTGCATGGCATCGCTTTTCCAATCATCAAATTTATCCCAAACGGCCTGAAAAACTTTCGGCTTTTTCGACAGCAAATAAATAAATCCTGCCATGAAAGTAACCGCAAGACCGAGCGTAATGAGCCCATCATAATTAAACCCCTCCCCGGTGCTGAGCGCGCCGATAATCAGCACCATCGGAATAAAGGCAAGATCCTGCGCAACCAGAATGCCCACACTCGATTGCCCGATATTGCTCGAACGCAATCCCATATCCTCAAGGATTTTAAGCGCAACCGCTGTGCTGCTGAGGGCAACAGAAAAGCCAAGCAATATTGATTGATTGATCGGCCATTGAAAAATGAAACCAAGTACGGCCATGGCAAAAAGCCCAATACCAATCTGCGCCCCGCAGGTAATCAGTGAAATCTTTGAAACGGACTTAAAGGATTTAAGATCAATCTCCATCCCGACAATGAACAAAAGCAACAAAATCCCCAGCTCTGCAAGAAGGGAAACTTCTTTTTCTCCCTGCACAATCCCCAGAAAAGAGGGGCCAAGCACAAGACCGACAATAATATAGCCAACCAGAACCGGCTGTTTCAGCTTGCGAAAAACTGCTCCGCCGACAAACGCCGCGGCAAGGATAGACGCAAGATGCGTAAGGGCGTGATGTTCATCCATAGTTAAAATATACCCTGCACAAAAAATATTTCCAACCTTACCCCAAAAAGAACACGATTGATACGCGTAATACATGCAGATTTTTGAAGAATTTCTGATATAATAAAAGCTAAAATAAACAGGAGACTCCATGCCCGTATACACCCCGCCACTTGATGACATGCGTTTTATAATGAACGAGGTTTTGGGCGTGAACGAGCTCTCAACCCTCAAGGACTACGAGGAATTCTCTGCCGAGCTTGGCGATCAGATCCTGGAGGAGGGCGGCAAGCTCTGTGAAGAAGTATTCTTCCCCCTCAACCAATCCGGTGATAAGGAAGGCTGCATACTCAAGGATGGTGTGGTGACAACGCCCGCTGGCTTTAAGGAAGCTTACCAGACATTCGCCGAAAATGGCTGGTGCGGCCTTGCCTGCGACCCCGAATATGGCGGCATGGGCATGCCACAGGTCATCAACACCGCGATGAAGGAAATGATCTGCTCGGCCAATATGTCGCTCGGCATGTATCCCGGCCTGTCTTACGGCGCGTACGAGGCGCTGCATAAATTCGGCACCGATGAGCTGAAACAGCTCTACATCCCTAAAATTGTCGAAGGCATTTGGTCGGGCACGATGTGCCTCACAGAGCCGCATTGCGGCACAGATTTGGGACTGATCAAAACCAAGGCAGACCCGCAAAAAGACGGCAGCCATAAAATCACCGGCACCAAGATTTTCATCTCCGCAGGCGAACATGATCTCACCGAAAACATCATCCACCTTGTTTTGGCAAAATTGCCGGATGCTCCAGAGGGCGTAAAAGGCATATCCCTGTTCATCGTCCCCAAATTCATCCCCAATGAGGACAGCAGCATCGGCGATCGTAACGCAGTATCGTGCGGCTCGCTTGAGCATAAAATGGGCATCAAGGCCAACGCCACCTGCGTCATGAATTTTGACGAGGCCACCGGTTGGCTGGTCGGCGAAAAGCATAAGGGCTTGCGCGCCATGTTCGCCATGATGAATGATGCAAGGCTAGGCGTGGCCATGCAAGGCCTTGGCATCGCCGAAGTTGCCTATCAAAACGCGCTTGTATACGCCAAAGACCGCCTGCAAATGCGCAGCCTGACCGGTGCCAAAGCCCCGGACAAACCAGCAGACCCGATTATCGTACACCCGGACGTACGCCGTATGCTTCTGATCGGCAAGGCCTTCACCGAAGGTGCCCGCGCTATGAGCTATTGGGTCGGTATGCAGGCTGATATCGCCCTGAAACACGAAGACCCCAAGGAACGTGAGCGCGCTGACGACACCGTCGCCCTCATGACGCCAATCCTTAAGGCATACCAGACCGATATGGGATCAGAGGTCGCCAACCTTGCCGTGCAGATCTACGGCGGCCATGGCTACATTTGGGAGTGGGGCGTAGAGCAATATGTCCGCGACGCCCGCATCGCCCAAATCTATGAGGGCACAAACGGCATTCAGGCGCTCGACCTTGTGGGCCGTAAAATGCCGCAAAATT
>CAYGNP010000025.1:0-29447 GCA_964351365.1 uncultured Micavibrio sp. | reverse complement strand
CCCCCCCGTCATCCTGAAGCGTTTACGCTGAAGGATCTAAAAACCCTCAATCACCTTGCCTGAAACCATCCCCCGTCATCCTGAAGCGTTTACGCTGAAGGATCTAAAACCCTCAAACACACCAAATCTTATACAGCCAAAAACCCACCAAGATATTAACATAAAACAAAAATATCGGCCAAAGCTTAATGTTTCACGTGAAACATAACAAGAACATCGGTTCAGAGCCTTAAACTTTCCCCCGGCACCGGCGGATGCCACTGCGCATCCAAAGAACCATCCTTGCGAAGCCCCAGATTCTCCTCATTAAACCGCGCCAAAATCGCCTCCCGCGCCGCCCGATCCTCAGTATCGCGCACCTTTTCAAACAATTGCTGCGCCGCGCGCGTATCAATACGGCTAGAGAGCTCCTTCACCATCGGAATCGCATCAGTCCCCACCGAAAAATTCCGAAAACCCGCGCCAATCAAAAGCGGCAAAAACCGCACTTCGCTGGCCATATTCCCGCAAATACTTGCTGGTATCGCGCGTTTATGAGCAGCATCAGCGACATCTTTCAAAGCACCCAAAAACTCAGGATTCGTAGGGTCATACGCCTCAATCGCCGTATCGCCATCATAACGATCAACGCGCAAAATGGCATAGAGCAAATCATTCGTCCCAACAGAAAAGAACCCCGCATCCAAACGATCCAAATCCTTCAAAACTTCCAGCGTTTCTATCATCGCACCTAGTTTAATAGGCTGGATCCCTTGCTTATCACATTGTGCATTCATCAAGCTTTGCATCTCCTGCAAATGCACCGGGCTTTTTATCATCGGAATCATGACCTTAAGGCGATTATCAATCCCCTCATTATCCAATTGCCTGCGCAGAAGCGCGATACCATTCATCTGCCCAAAAGTGATCTCACGCTGCTTTGCGGCGCGCTCTTCCGGCGGCAAATCGCTCTTATCGCCCTCCAGATCAATCGTGCGTATAGTAATACCAATCGCCTTACCATTCCGGTCACACAGGCGCATATTCTCCCGGAAAATCTCCGCCCATTTTTCCGGCAAAGTCCCACCTTGTTCGTCCCGAATATGCGCAGCAATTTCAGTCCGGTAGAGCCCTATACCAACAGGATTCGCCCCCTGCACCGCCGCCGCCTCCAATGATAACGCAAAATTCGCATGGACATTAACTTTATGTTCATCTTGAGTCTCAACCCTCTTATTATCACTCCAGCGATCCATGAGCTCCGCAGCCTGCTGGGTCTGCCCCAAAAATTTTTCCTCGTATAACGCTCGCATTTTTGGCCCGGCATGAAGATGCACCGTGCCCGTAGTCCCATCCATAATCACAGAATCCCCGCTTTTCATCTGTTCCATATCCCGCCCTGAAACGTGCGCATAGGGAATACCCTTCGCCTGACATAAAATCGCAGCATGGCTTTGCATACTGCCCTCATCGACAATAACACCGGCAATTTTAAGCGCTCCGGTCCTAGGTTCAATTAAATGCGAAAGCGCATGCAGCGGGAGAGAAGACGCCACAATCACCGTCCCCGGCGCCAAATTATGCAACGATGTTAAAGTTTTTTCAGGATCATCAAGATATTGCTGCAACACAGAGCGGTGCTGCGCAAACTCAACCATAATTTTTCTTTGAACATTCGGCTGATTAGGCATATCTCTAAAACGACTGATTTTTTCCTCATAAATTTCATCAACAGCCGCTTCTGCAGAAAAACCATTATTGATTTTTGAAATGATTGCATTTTGGGTGCCCTTACTTTCAACCATCATAAGCTCAGCCTTAAGGCTCTCAACAGCAATATCCTTAACCTCAATCAAGCCTTGGGTTTCAGCACTCTCAAGATAGCCCTTATAGGTCTTAATCGTACTCAAACGTGCTATTTCATAGCGCTTAATTTCAGCCTCAACATAACCCTTACGAACACGTTCTTGCGTACCCTCATCCAACGCATCCCACGCCGCAGGATCCATACCATAGCGCTCTGATTTTTGCGCCTCGCTCGGCTCAAGACGCACATCTTCAAGAACAACAACACTGCCGATGGCAATCTTTTTATCAGCAAAAACCGCAGGCACAGGAGACGAGTCCGGCGCATCATCCGCACCAGAAAAAACCCCTGTAAGACTTGAATCTTCCGCCATATTATATAAACCCCATTTTTTATAATTTATTATGACAGAAATTACAGGAAAACCAAAAAATATGCAAGCCAAGCACTATTTCGGCAAATCCCTGTGCTCCACAAACACCTTGATGCCCTGCCCCTTAAACCACGCCTTGAGCACCTCAACGGTATAAACAGAGCGATGCCGCCCCCCTGTACACCCCACCGCAACCGTCAAATAGCTCTTGCCCTCCTGCGCATAACGCGGCAAAAGCGGCAAGATAAGACCCTGAAACTGCGTAATAAACCCCTCAAAACCCGCATCCTCGCTTATATGCGCCCCCACCGCAGGATCTAACCCCGTAAGCGGCTTAAGCTTGGCATTCCAATGCGGATTTTTCAAAAACCGTACATCCATAACCATATCCGCATCGCGCGGCAAGCCTTTTCGAAACGCAAAGGACACAAGTGAAATCGTCAGATTTTCCTGCGGATGCACGGCCAAATGCCCCTCCAGCATATGGCGCAAATCATGGATTGAGCTCTCGGAGCTATCAATTACAACATCCGCCCGTTCCTCAAGCAGCGCCAAAAGCTTGCGCTCGGCCTTAATACCATAGGAAACCGAGCGATCCTGCGCCAGCGGATGCCTGCGCCGCGTCTCCGTAAAGCGGCGGAACAAAACCGCATCATCACAGGTGATAAAAATCAACCGCGCCCCGCAGGACTTTACTAAATCAAGCACCGCTTCGGGCGAAAAGCCGCGTGTACGTGTATCAACACCAATCGCAATACGCCCCGCCCCGCCCGAGAGCACCTCAGGAATCATCGACAGCGGCATATTATCCATCACCTCAAACCTGAAATCCTCAATCGCCTTAAGCACGGATGACAAGCCCGCCCCGGAAAGGCCGCTAACAATAATTGGTTGATCTGTTGGTTTCATCATCATATCGTATTCAGCACCACAACAAAGCGCGCCCCGCATACCGCCCCACCGCGATCATAAAGATTTTCCGCATAAATAACGCCATTATGCGCCGTGACGATTTGCTTGCAAATGGATAAGCCTAGCCCGGAATGGCGGCCATATTCCTCATGCTCCGGTCGCTCGGAATAAAACCGCTCAAAGATTGTCTTAAGATTGCCCTCTGGAATCCCCGGCCCCTCATCGTCAATATAGACTGTCACGCGCCGCCCTTTGAGCTCTACGCCGATCTTAACCGTTGTTTTAAGGGCAGAAAACGACAAAGCGTTCGAAAGGATATTCTGAAACACCTGAATAAGCCGCCCCTCACTGCCCCGGACATAAATATCCTCATATTCCGGTAAATCCAGCGTAATCATCACACCATCCTTGAGCGCCTCATCGCTATTGGCGTGATTAATGGCCTCGCGCTCCAGCGGGCTTTTGTAAGAATCGAGCAAATCGCGCATCAACTTCTTAAAATCAATCACGTTAAACATTTCACGCGATAATTCGGCATCGAGGCGCGAAGCGTTGGAAATATCGGTAATAAGCCGGTCTAAACGGTCTATGTCATTGCGGATAATATCGAGAAGTTTCTGCAAATCCGCCTTATTCTTGACAATGCTCGCCGTTTCCACTGCACTTTTTAGCGATGTCAGCGGATTCTTAATCTCATGGGCGACATCGGCCGCAAACGCCTCAATCGTATCCATGCGCTCCCACAGCGCATACGTCATATCGCGCAGCACAATGGAAAGCTCGCCAATTTCATCATGCCGATCACTCATATCCGGAATTTCCGTGTGCTTGAGCTTACCCTTGCGCACATTCTCGGCCGCTTGCGCCAGAGTTCTGAGCGGGCGTGCAATCACACCGGAAAGATAGATTGACAGCAAAATCGTGATAAAAAGCGTAAGAAGGAAAATCTGCAAAATTGTAAACCACGCATCCGCCAGCTCCTCACGGATCTCCTCATCCTGCGAAACCACCATCACAAACCCGATCGCCTTTGATTCCCTCAAAATAGGCATCGCCGCAGTTAAAACGACTTCTCGCTCTTCATCCCTCCAGGCAGAAATGCTAAAATTCTTTCTTTGCGCATCCACAACATTCAGATAATCTTTTGCATAATGTGAGTTAATGCCCGGGAAAAGCGCCAATTTCTCTCTGCGGGGAAACAAAGAAGCCACAAACGCAGCAGAGCCCTTAAGCATCTCAACACTGTCAAAGCGAACCGGCTCCTCTTTGATAATCTTAAAAATCGGCTTAATGTCCTGATCCTTGATGATTTCCGCAGAATCGCTTACCATCATGCCATCAAAGTTAAAAACCAGAACACGCTTGTTCATTGTCGCCGCCAGCCGTGCAGACAAAACCCTAATCCTGTCTGCAGACAAATCCGAGCGATTATCAAACCCAAGCTCAAGGACGCTCTCTGTGAGTGCCGCCGTCACAAGCGTAACCTCAGTTTCAAACCGCTCCAGCTTTGATTCAATAAGCTGCGCATTATACTGCCCTAGATACACAACCCCAAACAGCAGCCCAATAACCGCAATCGCATTCACACCGATAATCCGCACCGTCAAACCGGTAATACGGCGCTCCTCACCACCCCAATACAAATCAAAAAGCTGTTCAATCTCCCCGCGATGCGTAGAGGTACGAAACCAGCGGCTAGTCTTCTTTATATCGGTATCCGACGCCGTAGAGCGTTTCGATTTTGTCGAAGTTTTCGTCAACTTTTTTAAACTTCTTTCTCACGCGTTTAATGTGCGAGTCAATTGTACGATCATCCACATAGATATTCTCACCATACGCCATGTCAATCAACTGGTCTCTGTTGCGCACATGCCCAGGATGCACAGCCAATGCTTTCACCAGCAGATATTCCGTCACCGTCAGATTAAGAACATTCCCCCGCCACGTACATAAATGGCGGGAATCATCAAGGCTCAGATCACCATATGAGATCACCTCTAAGACACTGCCTCGCCCTTCTATATCTTCACGCATCAAATCCTGCCTGCGCAGCAAAGCCTTGATCCGCTCAATTAAAAGGCGCTGCGAAAACGGCTTGGTGATATAATCATCCGCCCCCATTCGCAGACCAATCACCTGATCCACCTCATCATCCTTGGAGGTCAGAAAAATCACAGGAATCTGGCTCTCTTCACGCAAACGGGTGAGCACCTCAATCCCGTCCATGCGCGGCATCTTCACATCCAGTATAACCAGATCCGGCGCACCCTTTAAAATCGCCTTCAGACCGGACTCCCCGTCATTAAAAGTCTCAACCGCGAAACCCTCAGATTCCAGTGCCATAGACACTGACATCAAAATATTGCGATCATCATCGACAAGGAAAATCTTTTTCTTCATAACATATTATTTCAAATGATCTTTCCCCGCGCAAGCGCTAAGATTATGAGCCTCCCCCGCCAAATACACAGAACCAGCAATAAAAATAACCGCGCCAGGATCACGCACAGCAATAGCGCGCACCGCTTCAAGCACATTACTATGGCCCTGACTGCCCGGAATATCGCGCGCAGCATAACTATCCTCACCTTGAACCGGCACAACGTGAATATCATTAACTACAGGGCGCAAAGGGCCCAAAAAATCCTCGATCTTTTTCTTGCGCAAAAGGCCCATCACAAGGTGCGCACGCTTGCCGCTCTGCGCAATATGCTGCGCTAAAACCTGCGCTGCACTATCATTATGCGCCGCATCCAGCCAAATTTCGCAATCATCCGCAACACCAAAGCGCACCGCATCCAGCCTCTGCAAACGCCCACCCCAAAACACATTGCGCAATCCCTGTGCCATCGCATCATGGGAAACTTTAAGCCGATCCGAAACACTAAACAAAGCCGACAGCGCAAGACCCGCATTCAAAATCTGATGCGCGCCCTTAAGCGCAGGCTTGGGCAAAATATAATTCTGCCCCCCATAGGTAAAAACCATATCATCACCCTGCTCAAGGATATCCCAATCCCGCCCGTAAAGTTGAACAGCCGCGCCAATCTCTTGCGCCTTTTGCTGCACAATATCATATACAACGCCATCCCCTTGATACCCGACAGCGCATGGCACCCCCGCCTTTATAATGCCCGCCTTCTCGCGCGCAACATGCTCAATCGTCTCCCCCAAAAACTCTGTATGATCCATAGATATCCGGTTAATCACGCACGCCAGCGGCGCCGGGACAACATTCGTACAATCAAGCCGCCCGCCCATACCAACCTCCAGCAGCAAAACATCCGCCGGACAATCCGCAAAAGCACGAAACGCAATCGCCGTTATCACTTCAAAAAACGATAGCGGCGCAGAATCAATAAAGCCTAAAGCCTGATCAATCAGTCCCGAGAGTGCAGCATTACCAATCTGCTCACCCGCCAGAACAATGCGCTCATTCACATGAATAAGGTGCGGTGATGTATAGGCATGAACGCGAAGACCCTGCGCCTCCAAAATACTGCGCAAAATAGCAACTACAGACCCTTTGCCATTCGTCCCCGCAACATGAATAACCGGCGGCACGGATAAATGGGGGTTTCCAAGGGCATCTAATAAATCAAGAAATTGATCTCGATCCCAGTTTACAGCGCTGCGGGTGCGGCGAAGCTGAAAAATCCGGTTCAGTTGATTTTGCAAGTGGGCATCACTGTGATGAAGATCGGCCCGGTGCATCTTAGGCGCGCGCAACCTTTTTCTTTTTCTGCCCGGTCACATCTTTTTTATTCTGCGTGATAGCTTTTTTGGCAGAATTCTGAGCGGCCTTCGCCTGCGAGCTGGCCTTAAGCGCCTTATCTTTTTCAGCAGAATTCAAAGGCGCATCACTCATCCCGCCCTTGCCGGGCTTTTCTGAACCATCCGGCTGAAAACGCGGTTTTTGCTGAGTCAAAATGCTGATAATATTCACCAGAACCTTTTTCATTTCTTTACGCCCGACAACCATATCCACCATACCGTGCTCCAGAAGATACTCGGCGGTCTGAAAATCATCCGGCAGTGTCTCGCGCACAGTTTCTTCAATCACGCGCCGCCCGGCAAAACCAATCATCGCACCCGGCTCAGCAATATGAACATCCCCAACCATGGCAAAAGACGCACTCACGCCCCCTGTCGTCGGATCAGTCAAAATTACGATATACGGCAACTTCGCATCTTTAACCATCTCTACCGCAATAATGCTGCGCGGCATTTGCATCAAAGAGACCATACCCTCCTGCATCCTCGCACCACCGCTCGAGGGCACAGCAATAAACGCAGCCCGCTCCTTAACCGCTATTTCCGCGCCTTTCACAATAGACTCGCCCACAACCGCGCTCATCGATCCACCCATATAGCGGAAATTAAACGCAACAATCACAACCTTGAGACCATCCATCTTACCCTTAGCAATCGTCACAGCCTCCTTCAGGCCGGTTTTGGCCTGCGCCTCTTTAATTCGCTCAACATAGCGCTTACGATCCTTAAATTTCAAAGGATCAAGCGCCACCTTGGGCAGCTCCACGCTCTCATACTTGCCCTCATCAAACAGCATCTCAAGACGCTCTTTAACGCTAAAGCGCAAATGATGCCCGCAATGGTAACAAACATTATGCGCACTGGCCAAATCACGATGGAACAGCATCCCCTCGCAAGATGGGCATTTCTGCCACAAATTATCAGGAACTTCCTTTTGTTCTCCAACAAAAGAGCGGATACGCGGAGGGATAAAATTCGACAGCCAGTTCATGGATTAATCCTTTTTGTGTGGCCAGATCATGCCTATTTGTGCAAAAAAAGTCAAGTTAGAGCCTTTGCCAGACTGCGAACAAAGCTCAGCGTATCCTCTCGATCATGCACCCGATCAACAATCGCCGAACCCACAACGACGGCATCACCAATCCCCGCCATGGCTTTAGCATCCGAGGGATTTTTAATACCAAAACCAATCGCAACCGGCAAATCGCTCTGTGCCCTGATCTGGGCAATATGCGGGCGCAATTCATCCAAATTCGCGCTCGCCGTTCCGGTCACACCCGTAATAGAGACATAATATAAAAACCCGCTCGCCCCCTCTAAAACCTTGGGCAAACGCTGCGCATCGGTGGTAGGCGTGACAAGCCGGATCATATCAAGGCCCTGTTTCAGCGCCTGTACGCGCAAAAGATCATCTTCCTCCGGCGGTAAATCAACGATAATCAGCCCATCCACTCCTGCATTCGCGGCATCCGCGGCAAACCCCTCAAGCCCGTAAGAATAAATCGGATTAGCATAGCCCATAAGGATAATCGGCGTTTTATCATCGCTTATGCGAAAATCCCGCACCATCTGCAGGGTCGTCTTGAGGCTCGCACCAGCCTTAAGCGCGCGCAAACCCGCCTTTTGAATGCTCACCCCATCAGCAGCAGGATCGGTAAAAGGCATGCCAATCTCGATGATATCCGCCCCCGCCCCTGGCAAACCCCTCAAAACCGCAAGGCTTCCCGCCAAATCCGGATCACCCGCCATAATAAACGTCACCAACGCCGCCCGATCCAAAGATTTAAATTTTGCTTCAATTCTGTTCATTTTCAAACCCTTACACCAACAGCCACCAAAACCTCATGCACACCATCCTCAAAGAAACGCTGCCCGTAAACCTCAAAATCCGTCTCGAAGCACCGCTCCAGATCAGATTGCCAGATCGCCGTCCAGGTTTCCATGAGCGCCTTAGGCTGCTCTCCAGCTGCACTCATCATCGCATAATGCGCCCCTTGAACCCGGGCACTATGTAAGCCCGCGGGCGCATCACCCTTGATCTTATACCCGATCGTCAAGCGGTATGGCTTGGTATGATCACCTTCATAATCGGAATAAACCGCATAAATCACATCATCCACGCGGTTTTGAACGCTCTGCCCAACGCTTCGCTGAAAAAACTGCTCCCAAAGCGCATTAATCTGCTCTGCCGCCTGCTCACGGTCAGAAATAACCGCAGAAATGCCCGCCACATCAAAAGCTTCAATCTTCTCAAGCCCGGCCTTGACCTCATAATTTTGAGCGGCAACAGCCATAAAATATCCTTTCTTGTCATCCTGAAGCGCTTGCGCTGAAGGATCTTTTTCAGTGCCATCAGATTCTTCAGACCTAAAGGTCTTCAGAATGACAACATGCTATAACTTAACGCCCAGTTTCTCTGCGACCGTGAAGATATCCTTATCCCCGCGCCCGCATAGATTCATAACAATAATATGATCCTTCGGTAAATCCCCTGCGATTTTCGCCACATGCGCAAAAGCATGCGCAGGCTCCAGCGCCGGAATTATACCCTCCAGCTTCGAGCACATCTGAAACGCCTCGAGCGCCTCATCATCCGTAATTGACACGTAATTGACCCGTTTTTGATCAAACAGCCATGCATGCTCCGGCCCAATTCCGGGATAATCAAGCCCGGCCGATATCGAATGCGCCTCTTGAATCTGCCCGTCATCATCTTGCAGGAAATAGGTCTGCATCCCATGCAAAACCCCTGCGCGCCCACCGGCCAAACTCGCCGCATGCAAATCCGTGCCCACGCCATGCCCCCCGGCCTCAACACCAATCATGGACACATCCGCATCATCCAGAAACGGATGAAACAAACCCATCGCGTTCGAGCCCCCGCCAATAGCCGCAACCAGCGTATCAGGCAAACGCCCCTCCCGCTCCAGCATCTGCTCTTTGGTTTCCTTGCCGATCACCGATTGAAAATCACGCACCATAGCGGGAAACGGATGCGGCCCGGCCACAGTGCCAATCAGGTAATAGGTATCGCGCACATTACTGACCCAATCGCGCATCGCCTCATTCATCGCATCCTTAAGTGAGGAGGAGCCGGAATTCACGCTGCGCACCTCTGCGCCCAAAAGCTTCATGCGAAACACATTGGGCGCCTGGCGCGCAACATCCTTCGCGCCCATAAAAATCGTGCACGGCAGATCAAACAAAGCACAAACTGTCGCCGTCGCCACGCCGTGCTGCCCCGCGCCAGTCTCGGCGATAATGCGCGTCTTGCCCATGCGCCGCGCCAGCAAAACCTGCCCGATGCAATGATTGATCTTGTGCGCGCCCGTATGGTTCAGCTCATCACGCTTGAAATAAACCTTCGCCCCGCCATAATGCTTGGTGGTTTTTTCCGCAAAATACAGAGGTGATGGCCGTCCGATATAATGTTTTGCCAAATCATCATACTGCGCCCAAAACGCAGGATCAGCCTTGGCAGCGTTCCAAGCTTTCTCCACCTCCAGAATAAGAGGCATCAACGTCTCCGCCACATACCGCCCGCCATAGGGGCCGAAATGCCCACGCTCATCAGGTTGATTTTTATATGAATTCGCTTTTGTCATGAAGAACTTATAACGCCTTAACCGCCTCTAGAAAAGCCCTGATTTTCCCCGCATCCTTCACCCCGCGCTCAGATTCAACGCCAGAAGACACATCCACCGCCGCCGGTGAGAGAATCGAGAGCGCCTCGCCCACATTTTCCGCCGTCAAACCGCCCGAAAGCATCCATGGCCGCGAAAATTCTCGCCCCGCCAGCAATGACCAGTCAAAGCTCTGCCCTGAACCGCCCTGAACATTGTCAAATAAATACATATCTGCAACGTTTCGATATTCTTCAATGTCCGCTAAATCCTTGGCCTCACGCACGCCAAAAGCTTTGATAATTTCAAGCCCGTAACGTGTCTTTATTTCCCTGCATCGTTGCGGCGTTTCAGAACCATGCAACTGGATCACATCAAGTGCAACCTGGCTAAAAACAGCCTCCAGAGCCGTATCTGATGGATCAACGAAAAGACCCACACGATGCACCACTGTTGCCATTTGCGACAATTTATGAGCAATTTCGATTTCGATATGTCGCGGGCTGGTGGGATAAAACACAAACCCCACATAATGCGCCCCACATGAAATAGACGCCTCAAGGGCTTCCTGTGTTTTAATGCCGCATATCTTGACCTGAACCACGCTACAAACTCTCTAAAATCTCTTCCGCCGCGCGCGCCGGATCACTCGCCTGCGTAATGGGCCGACCGATCACAAGATGCGTAGCCCCCGCCGCCAAAGCTTGCGACGGGCTCATCACGCGCTTCTGATCTCCCTTGGCCGCACCCTCAGGACGAATTCCCGGCACCATGAGAATAAAATCATCACGGCACACCGCTTGCACGCTCTCAATCTCATGCGCAGAGCACACCACCCCATCCAGCCCGGATTTTTGCGCAAGCCGAGCGAGCCGCTCAACCTGATCGGGCACACCTCCGCGGAAGCCCACCGCCTCAATACCGTGCGAATCCATGGAGGTCAGCACCGTAACACCAAGCATTTTCGTTTTCTTTGCACAGGCATCCTTAGCAGCCGCCATCATCTCCGCCCCGCCGCTGGCATGCACATTCAGATAAGCCGGCGCAAAATTCCTGCAAATCCCGCGCACCGCGCCAGCCACCGTATTGGGAATATCATGAAACTTCAGATCAAGAAAAAGCTGCGCCGTGCCCATGACCTCCAAGACGCGCTCCACGCCCTGGGGCCCATGCGCATTAAAAAATTCAAGGCCAATCTTGATCCCCCCGGTAACCGGCGCAACCTTGCGCGCAAGGGCGCACGCATCCTTAAGCTCAACCGTGTCGATTGCACAGAAAATTTTTGGAAAGTCAGTCATGAATTTAACCTATTGTGAAGGAAGGGCAGGAAATATATCCGCAGCCGGCGGCTGAGCAGAAAATTTATCGTCTTTCAAGCGCGAGACTTCTTTCTCAAGCGTCTTAATCTCTTTCTTCTGCTTACGCTTTTGACGGCGCAAAGACGACATATTCAGCCACACCATAATCGCCCCGACAAAAAAGCCGAACAAAATACCGACAAGCCCCACCGCATAAACCGGAACACTCAAAACATCATCAAGATTCAGGGGATTCCAATAAAGATCAACGCTCTGGCGGTTAAAGGCGGCAAATAAACCAATAACAATTGTCACGCACACAGCCAAAATGCCGCGTAAAACGCCCATCAACCTTCACCATTAAGCTTTTCACGCAAAGCCTTGCCCGTTTTAAAGAACGGCAGCCTTTTTTCCTCAACATGAACCGTCTCGCCCGTACGCGGATTACGTCCAACACGCGCATCACGATGCTTAACGGAAAACGCGCCAAAACCGCGCAACTCCACACGATCGCCACGCGCCAGCGCATTTGAGATTTCGTTAAACACGGTCTCAACAATTTTCTCGACATCACGCAGGTAAAGATGCGGGTTCATATCGGCCAAGCGCTGGATCAGCTCTGATTTCGTCATAGTAAATATCCTTTTGCACCAAAAAAACGAAGCACATAGTCATTAGTGAGTCCATACACACTGCCTGATCTATTAAAACGCGTCAAGCAAAACCCATTGATAAGAAACAGTTTTTTAACTCAAAAAAACAAAGCCGGGTATGATCCCCGGCTCTGCCAAAATTTTTAAAGATAAAGAAGTTAAAAAAATCTACTTCTTCTCTTCGTCTTTGCTGCCTTGCAGGGCTGCACCAAGAATATCACCAAGAGATGCGCCGCTTTCGGTAGAACCGAAATCTTTCATCGCTTGTTTGTCTTCATCAATCTCGCGGGCCTTGATAGAAAGACCAAGCTTGCGCGATTTCTTGTCAACCGAGATGATCTTGGCATCAACCTTCTCGCCAACCGCAAAACGGTCGGGGCGCTGCTCTGAACGCTCACGGGAAAGATCCGCCTTCTTGATCGTACCGCTGACATTGTCATTGACACTGACCTCAACGCTGCCGCCTGTGATCTCAGTCACAGTACAGGTCACAACCGCGCCTTTGGCCATGCCTTTGAGGGCACCTTCATAAGGGTCATCACTAAGCTGCTTGATCCCAAGGGCAATACGCTCACGCTCTGGCTCAATCTCAAGAATAACGGCCTTAACTTTGCTGCCTTTTGTAAAGGCTTTCAAAGCATCTTCCGTTTGATCTTCCCAAGACACGTCAGAAAGGTGAACCATACCATCGATATCATCTGTCAAACCAATGAACAGGCCAAATTCAGTGATATTACGAACTTCACCTTCAATTTCCTGACCAACTTTAAAGTCTTTAGACAAGGTCTCCCATGGATTTTCCTGACATTGTTTTAGGCCAAGAGAGATACGGCGTTTTTCTGAGTCAACTTCCAGAACAACCACTTCAACTTCTTGTGATGTTGAAACGATCTTGCCGGGATGCACATTCTTCTTCGTCCATGACATTTCAGAAACATGCACAAGGCCTTCAATACCGTCTTCCAGCTCAACAAAAGCGCCATAATCGGCAATATTGCTGATACGGCCGGTAAAGCGCGCACCCTCAACATATTTTGTTTCAACTTCTTGCCATGGATCATTCTGCAACTGCTTCATCCCAAGAGAGATACGCTGCGTCTCCTGGTTAAAGCGCACAACCTGCACCTCAACACTTTGACCAACATGCAGAACTTCAGAAGGATGATTAACACGTTTCCATGAAATATCCGTAACGTGAAGCAAGCCATCAACCCCGCCCAGATCAACGAACGCGCCGTAATCTGTGATGTTTTTGACAATACCGTCAAGAACCTGACCCTCGGCCAAATTCTCAAGCAGATCACTGCGTTGTTCCTGACGTGATTCTTCAAGGATAGAACGTCTTGAAACCACGATATTCCCGCGGCTCCGGTCCATTTTCAGAACATGGAAAGGCTGAGGAACATCCATAAGTGGGTCCATATCACGAACCGGGCGGATATCAACCTGAGAGCCCGGAAGGAACGCAACCGCGCCACCAAGATCAACAGTAAATCCACCTTTCACACGACCAAAGATAACGCCAGTTACGCGCTCCCCTGCTTCATGAGATTTCTCAAGTTCAATCCAGACTTCTTCTCTGCGTGCTTTTTCGCGAGAAAGAACAGACATACCGTCACGGTTTTCCATGCGTTCAACGAATACTTCAACGGTATCTCCAATTTTTATTTCAGGATCTTCTCCAGGCTTGGAGAATTCCATCAAAGGAATGCGGCCTTCAGATTTCAGACCGACATCGATGACAACCAGATCATCTTCAAGGCCGATCACAAGCCCCTTAACAACATTTCCTTCGAATTTTTCATTCGCGCCGAGTGTTTCACTCAGCATAGCGGCAAATTCTTTTGAATCTGCCTTATCTTTTAAATTTGCGGCAACATGCGCCATAGTTTTAATTCCTTTCAAATTTTAAATGACATGCCCATCTTGTTTTTCAAAACGGCATGCCTGCTTTAAAAAATATCATCGCTAACGCACGCTATGAGGGAATATCAGCAAAATGCCTTTTTCGCATAATCCAGAGCTTTGCTTAGAACTTCAGTCGCACTTAAATCGCTTGTATCAATAACAATCGCATCGTCGGCTGGCTTCATTGGCGCCGCTTTTCGGCTGGTATCCCGCGCATCACGCGCGCGCATATCCTCTAAAACGGCACTATATGTAACGGCTAATCCTTTAGATTGCAACTCTTTCATGCGTCTTTGCGCGCGAATCTCATCATTTGCTGTTATAAACAGCTTCAGCTGCGCCTGCGGGCACACAACAGTACCAATATCCCGCCCATCCAAAAGCGCCCCAAGATAAGGCTCACCGGGATTACGCGCAAAATCCCGCTGCATCGCCAAAAGCGCCGCGCGCACCGGCGGCAGCGCCGCTACCTTAGAGGCCGCATTCCCCGCCGCATCATTACGCAAATCCGGCCCATCAAGGCGCATATGCATTTTAAGGCGTGCAACCCCGCGCATGGCGTCATCTTCATCCTCAGGGTTTCCCCGCGCCCGCAAAACCTCATGCCCCACTGCGCGGTAAAGAAGCCCCGTATCCATATAGGCAAAGCCAAGCTCCTGCGCCAAACTCCGCGCAAGCGTTCCCTTCCCGCTCGCCGCAGGCCCATCGACAGCAACAATTTTAGGCAAATCTGAAGTCATCCCCTCTCTCCCCATCACCAATATTAGCACCCAGATCCCGGGACAAGCCCGGGATGACATCATTCACTAATGTCCATTTTACGAACTTTTCCCGGCGAGAAAATACTTGTCCATAAAGGTAGATTTTCATCAACCACGAGATACTCCAGCGCACGTTGTCTAATTTGGCTAACATTACAACAGGTACTAGCACGCAACGCCTGATCACATGGAAGAACAGCTGATTTTAAATGCCCAAAAAACGAATTATCTTCCAAATCTGGCTGCATATATAATCTAATATTCTGCCTAAATCTCGCACGCAAAGTATCTGGTTCTTCAATATAAGCCGGAACAAACCGAATGCCTGCTTCTGTGAGAGGAGTCCATTCTCCCATACCAAAGTTAAAATCCTCACATGCGCTGGAAATAGCAGAAAGTTGCTGGCTACCGTGAGCAATGGAATAAACGTTGTAATCTACAGATTGACCATCAAAAACTTCAGGAACATGTTTATCAAGAACCGCTATAGCAGCATAAAGGTCATTAGTATTGACAACCAAGTGGTGGCGCTGATCACCAAAAGGAATTTCCGAACCTTTAAAGTTAACCTTACCCATAACTCAAATCCTTACCTTTAGCTGACGCAGTTTATTATGTACAAAGAAATTTATCAAACATTTTCCGCACTGATATCCCCGCCCAAATCATTCATCAAATCAATAAAATTCGGAAAGCTGGTCTTGATTGGCGCGGCGTCATCAATCTCAATCGGCGCCTCTGCAACCATCCCAAGCACCAGAAAGCTCATGGCAATACGGTGATCAAGCGCAGTCTCGATCTGCGCTCCTCCTGCAATCGCTTTTCCACCATGCACCGTAAGGCTATCATCACCCATCTCAAGAGTGACGCCACATGCCTTAAGACCCTTTGCAATCATTAATAAGCGGTCGCTTTCCTTGACACGCAGCTCCGCTAAGCCACGCATCCGCGTTGTCCCACCCGCGCACGCCGCAGCTATAGCCAATATCGGGAACTCATCTATCATCGACGGCACGCGATCCTCAGGCACATCAATCCCCTTAAGCTCACCCGTGCCCCGTATGCGAAGATCAGCAATCGGCTCACCCGCAGATACACGCTCGTTCATAAATTCAATTGATCCGCCCATCTCCTGCAACGTCGTAAACAGACCAATACGCGTCGCATTAATGCCAATATTAGGCAAGGTAATATCAGACCCTTCGGTAATAAGCGCCGCCACAACCGCAAACGCCGCGCTGCTGGGGTCGCCCGGCACATCTACCGCGCAGGCCTGAAGCTCGGCATGCCCGCAAACATATATTGCATCCGCACCATCTTCGGCTTTCTCCTTGCCAACCTCAACCCCAAAATGCCGCAGCATATTCTCCGTATGATCGCGCGTAGGATGCGCTTCTATCACAGTTGTGCGCCCCGGCGCATTCAGCCCCGCCAGCAAAATTGCCGATTTTACCTGTGCCGAAGCCACTGGCAGGCGGTATTCAATCGGCAAGCAATCCCTCGCCCCACGCACACTTAGCGGCAACCGCCCCTCGGAGCGCCCTAAAAACTGCGCCCCCATCATCTCAAGCGGTTTGATCACCCGCCCCATAGGCCGCTTCACCAGCGAGGCATCCCCGGTAAATGTCGCAGCAATATCATGCCCGCCGACAAGCCCCATCAACAGGCGCGTCGAGGTTCCGCTATTGCCCATCTCCAGCACAGAATCAGGCTCCTGCAGGCCGCCGACACCAACGCCGTGCACGCGCCACAACCCGTCATCACCGCAATGGATCTTCGCACCCATCGCGCGCATCGCCGAGGCCGTGTGCAGTACATCCTCCCCCTCCAGCAAACCGCTAATGATCGTCTCCCCCACCGCCAGAGCGCCAAACATGATAGAGCGATGCGATATGGATTTATCACCGGGAATCTTTGCAGACCCGCTAAGTGCGCCGCATTGTCGGGACGTCAAAGCGCCAGAATAAGGATTATGTTTCATATAATGTGATTACACTCCTACAAAAGCGAAGGCAAGATATAAGCTTGAGGTCTAAGAAAATTGATCTACATAAGCTTGAAAATTCAGAAACAGTCCGATCAATAATAAGCCAAAGACCAAATCAATCAGATTAAACAAGATATAAAATGGCAGATATTTTCTTTCCGCAGAAATAAAATAATCAGGAACATGAACAGGCACAAAACTATAAACTGATCTACGCACAATACTCTGATTACATAAAGCTCTCTTAATATTAAGAATGACAAACGAAGAACCTAAATAAATCAGGGCGATTCCTAGCATTAAAACCATAAATTTTGCAGCAGCAATATCTGATCCTTCAGGATTATTACCCTTTATACCCCCATTTAACATGAAAATGAATAATGGAATAAATCCAAAAATCACAATACCGAAAAAGGGCCAATAAATGATTTTTGGCACATCATCCGCACCCAACCTCTGGAAAAACCTCATGACAAAATCCTTTCCTAATTCACAAGATCAGCATTAGAAAATTTTGCGGCCTAAGCCCCAAAACTCTCAAGCTTGCCATTATAATTTTTAACAAACTCAATGAAATCATGCGCAGGAACAGGCCGTGAATAGCGGTATCCCTGCACCTCATCACAGCCCTCCCCAATCAGGAAATCCTCATGGTCTTTGGTTTCCACGCCTTCCGCAATAACCTTCAACCCAAGTGAGTGCCCGAGATTGATAATTGTCCGCGCAATCGAGGCATTATCCTTGTCATTCAAGGCATTTCGAATAAAGGACTGGTCGATCTTGAGCCGGTCAATCGGGAATTGAGAAAGATAGGACAGCGAAGAATACCCCGTCCCGAAATCGTCAATCGCCAGCTCCACACCAAGGGAATGGAGGGTTTTCAGGATATTAATAGTATGCTGGATATCATCCATAAATACACTCTCGGTCACCTCCAGCTCGATCATATGCGGATCAAGCCCGGTCTCCTCAAGCACGCGTGAAACATCGGCGCAAATATCACCATGGATAAACTGATTCCCCGAAACGTTAATTGCAAATCGCACGTTAACATCGTGCTCTTCCTTACACATTTGCGCAACCTGACACGCCTTCCGAAGAACCCACTGTCCAATGGGAACGATCAGACCCGACTGCTCCGCCACAGGAATAAAAACGCCTGGGGAGATAAATTGCCCCCCATTCTTGCTTCCATCAGGCTTCCACCAACGCAGCAGCGCCTCCGCACCAATCACCGCGCCCGTTTTCAGGCAGAGCTGGGGCTGAAAATGCAGATCAAGCTGATTATGCTCCATAGCATCGCGCAAATCGCGCAAAATCTGGAACCGCTCCTGCACAGCGCGGTCAAAATCCTCAGAATATTCCTTGATCGTATCACGCCCCTCTTCCTTCGCACGGTTGAGCGCAATATCCGCATTCTTTAGCACAATATCAGGCTCCGCACTATCATCAGGGAAGATTGAAACCCCGACAGAAGCGCGCACCTGAAACTCTTCATTAAACACCTTAAACGGCGCAGAACGGATAACACCGATCACCCGCTCAGCCACATCGCGCGAGGTATAACTGTTGCCCGATAAGGACATCATAATCGCAAACTCATCCTCGCCCGTTCGTGACACCGCCGCCGATTCAGGAAGCGCAGCGCGTAATTTCTTACCCACGGAGCGCAAAATGGCATCCCCGACATTATGACCCATGGAATCATTAATATCCTTGAAATGATCAAGATCAAGAGTGATAACCGCAAACCGCTCAACCGTCTCATCAGGCCGCGGTTTCGATCGATCCTCAAGAGTTTGCAGGAACTGCGCCCGGTTGGGAAGACCGGTAAGGGAATCATAATATGCCAGCCTATGGATTTTATCCTCGGCCGAGCTCTTAAGGTTACGAATATTTTGCGCATTTTGATTAATCAACCTCTGCCCCAAATCAATCGCCGCCCCGATTTCATCAGACGGATCATAGGGTGATTTGGAAATATCTGGATTTTCAGGATTTTTAGACGCCGCCACAAGATTGCCGCGCAAAAACAGAATCGGCTCCAGCAGCCATTTACCAAGCGCAATCATAAGAACATTTGTCACCAGGAGAGAGAGAATAACCATAATGATAATATTTTCGAAAACATAATCTTGCACATATCCCTGAACCTGACTTGTATCAATTTGTACAATGATATTGAACATGGTCTGCAATTCAGAGTTCTTGTAAATTACCTCATAAACCGAACCATCAGGACTGAGATAGGTTTTATCCATCTCACCGTATCTGGGAATAAGATGCACAGGGTTGCCATAGCTTTTGATGAAATCGAATTTGTAAGAATAAACTGTAAGACCTGTAACATTTGTTGTGCTGAGAAGGCGCTCGACATGTTTGTCTGTAAAGGGCGCAAAACGGGTACCTTTGATGTCTGTATCGATAATAGAAGCGACCGCACCGCGCGCTTTTTCCTTCAAAACATTATAGCGTTCGTTGCGAAAACGCTCTATCCCGCCCAGATTAAGGACAAGAGTCTGAACAAGCAAAATCGTCATAAACGCTGTAAGCGCAATCCGCCAGCTAATTTTACTGCGCCAGATGTGAGTGGGTGAGGACACAAAAATACTTCGAAAACCCGAAGAGGAGACAGCACTCTCTTTCCCACGCTCAGTGGAATCGGATTTCCCAATGATTTTAGACGCCAAAGCCATTAAATGTGCACGCTTATACTTAAGTTATGATTTCCTCAAATTCCCAATATAATTATATAGCGTTAATCATTAAGAATATCTTTACATTTTGCCGCAAACCCTTGAGTTATCCAGAGTTTCGAGCCCCCTTACTTTTCACACAAAATCAATTTTTTGCTATCATCGCACAAAGTCGTTGCATAAATTCTATGCGCGCCGCCATCAGATAATTTGAGCTTTTTACGCAAATTTTGAACAGAATCCGGAAAATTACGCAGTGCCAGATCAGCAGACCCCAAACCGAGCCCCTTCGCTTTTACCGGCAACACATTGATAACTTTATAACATTTCCCCGGAAATTCAGGAATTTGCACATCGGATGTGTAAAGATGCGTGTGTTTATGCAATTTCGATACGCCATAATGCGCTGCCATAGATTGAAAACCGCCAGCTTTTTGAAAGGCAGGCCCCGGCTCATAAATATAGGAACGCGGCATATCGTAATTCGGCTCGGCTTTCTTTTCCTGAGACAGCGTAAAAGGGAAATTGTGTAAAACCCGCCCGATATCATCCAGACAAACCGCCCGTACAACAACCTCTTCTTTGGGAATTTCTCTTGTAAAATTAAGAAGATATAACACCTCTTTGCATTCCCCCCTCCACTCCACAACATGCACTTCATGCACCGGACTTAAATCATCCATGCCTTTTTCAATATCCAGAAAAGGCGAAGCTTTGACCATAACGCGCACAGCCTTTTCCCTGAGCACAGGCAACAGAGACATCACATCAGGCGAGCAAAGAGAAAAATCATAAAGCCCTTTACGGCCACTATCGCGACGCTGTGGATCGATATAAATCATATCAACCGGATACATCCGCCTAAAATAATCTTCACAGCTCCCCTGCCGAACCTCAACACTCAAACCAAGCACTTGCGCATTATACTCAAGCAAAGCGGCATTTGCCTCATCTTGTTCAATCAAAACACTTTGCTCAAAGCGCCGCGCGATGTGAAATCCATCCACCCCGCACCCTGCGGTTAAATCAACAAAGCTCTCCCCCGACACAAGCGACGCCTTATACAGCGCGCACGCCCGGGAGGATGCCTGCTCATACACATCTTTTGCGGGAAATATAAAACCCTTTGTATCGTAAAAATCGGGCGTTTTGATCCTGGCCTTTTGCCGGACCCTGATCTGATCCAGAACAATCGGAAGCGTCCCCTTCTTAAGTGCAAGCACCGCCACATCATCCTGCTCATGCTCGGCAATGAAGCGCTGAACATCCGGCTCTAGCAGCACCCGCCAGTCCATGGCTATAGCTGTATCGACCATGGCATATGGCTTTGCCCAAGCCCCAGCGGCAAAGGCATTGCATCACAAGTTTTTATAACGGCACTGTCCTGCTTGATTAATGTAAAATTTTGCTTCGCAACTGGCAGATCGTAAAATCGCGGGCCATTTTCACATAAGAACGCCTTGAACGCCGCCTGCCCGCTCTCAGAGCCAAGATCAACCCCCGCCTCTTCAAACCCTTGCGCATAAAGCTGCGGGGCAATGCCGCCCGTAAAACATCCCGCAGCACACCCGCATTCAGTCACTTTTTGCGCATGGGGCGCGCTGTCAGTCCCGGCAAAAAACTGGGTATTATCAGGAGAAATCACCGCAGCCCGCAAAGCGTCGCGATCCTGAACATATTTCAAAACCGGCAGGCAAAACAGATGGTATTTAAGCCCCTGAATAAGATCCCCAATCGTATAAAGCAAATGTTGCGGCGTAATGGTTGCTCCGGTATGCGCCCCCGCCTGCATCACAAAATCAACAGCCTTTTTGGTGGTGACATGCTCGCAGACAATTTTTAATTTTGGAAAGGCATCGCGCACACGCGGCATACGCTCGGCATAAAAAATCTCCTCCGCATTCCCCGCCGCATCGAAATACCGGTCTGGCGCAAGGCCGTGCTCCTCTCCATGTACACACAAGACAACGCCTGACGCTTCCATCGCGGCAAACACACCATTATTGATAAACTCATCAATCGGCGCACCAAACTCCGCTCCCGTCGTGCCATGCGGCGGATAAGCCTTGCACGCCTTCAAAATTCCGGCCTTTGCACCGGCCTCAATCATCGCCGGACTTGTATCCTTGGTCAGATAAAGCGGCGTAATCAGCACATCAAAGCCATCCGCACCGGCGGCGCGCAAGTCCCGCGCATAACGCTCTATGCTCCAATAATCACCCTCATCGACTTGAAACACTGCGGCAACCGGCGGCTTGGTGTTAGGCATAGCAAGCGCCCCAGCGCATCCCATATCCAGATGCGCCTGAATATATCCCGCTACGACTTCGCCCTGCCGGAAATGAGTATGAAGATCGTACCATTTCGGCAATTCAAAGCGTGTCATAGGATCAATCCTTTATCATATCCATAAAACGGCGTTGCACATCGCGGTCACTCTTGAAAATACCGCTAAACATTGAAGTCACAGTAGAGGAATGCCCCTTATTCACCCCGCGCGTTGACATGCATTGATGGTTCGCATCAATATAAACCGCCACGCCCTTAGGCTTAAGCGTTTCATCAATACAGCGAACAATATTACGCGTCATATTCTCCTGAGACACCAGCCTGCGCCCGAATATATCCACAATCCGGGCCAGCTTTGAAATTCCGACCACCTTCTCATCAGGCCAATACGCCACATGCGCAACCCCAAGGATCGGCACAAGATGGTGCTCGCAATGAGAGACAAAATCGATGCCCTTAACGACCACCATATCATCAAAACCCTCGATATCCTCAAACGTCTTGGATAGCTCTGCTGCCGCATCCTTGCCATAGCCCGAGAAAAATTCCTCATAGGCTGCAACAACGCGCTTAGGGGTCTCCAGCAGACCCTCACGGCTTGGATCTTCACCCGCCCAACGCAGCAACGTCTCAACAGCCTTCATCGCCTCCGCACGTGTCGGGCGTCCCTCTTTTTGAACAAGGCTGGTCACAGTATCTTTTTTCATCTCTAAAGCCATAATTGATTAAACCTCAAATTAACGCTTGGTCTTAGCCTGTCTTTAACGTATTTTCCAGTAAAAAGCGACATAGAATAGATATTTTAAGACCATGACACAGCTCAAACTCCATAATTCCCTGACGCGCAAAAAGGAAATATTCACCGCGCTCGACCCCTCTCACATTCGTTTATATGCCTGCGGCCCCACTGTTTACAACTACGCCCATATCGGCAATGCCCGCATGGCCGTCGTCTTTGATGTCCTGACGCGGGTTCTGCGCGCCCGCTACCCGAAAGTCACCTATGTCTCGAATATTACGGATGTGGATGACAAAATCATCGCCGCCGCGCAAGCCTCAGGCGAAAAAATAGACCATATCACCCAAAAATATACTGATATTTACAACGCCGACATGCTTGCTCTAGGCGTGCAGCCCCCGGACATTCAGCCCCGCGCAACCGGACACATCAAGGAAATGATTAGCATAATCCAAATACTGATCGAGAAAAAACACGCCTATGAATCGGATGGCCACGTGCTCTTCCACGTCCCATCCTTTGAAAAATACGGACAGCTCTCCGGACGCAGCCGCGACGAACAGATTGCAGGCGCGCGCGTTGAAATCGCCTCCTACAAAAAAGATCCTGCCGATTTTGTTCTATGGAAACCCTCAAATGGCGATGAGCCCGGATGGGACAGCCCCTGGGGTTTTGGAAGACCAGGCTGGCACATTGAATGCTCCGCCATGGCCGCAGAGCATCTCGGCCTGCCCTTTGATATTCACGGCGGCGGCGCAGATTTGAAATTCCCACATCATGAAAATGAAATCGCACAAAGCTGCTGCGCGGACGGCCATCCCGATGATCTTGCCTCCTTTGCCAAATACTGGGTGCATAACGGCTTTGTAACCGTCAGCGGCGAGAAAATGTCAAAATCGCTCGGCAATGTAACCCTCGCGCACGACCTTCTAAAAACGCATAAGGGCGAAACCCTGCGGCTTACACTGCTCAGCGCCCATTACCGCCAGCCTCTGGACTGGAGCGAGCAATCCATCGCTCAGGCGCAAAAAACCCTCGACCGTATCTACCAGAATCTACGTGGACTTGAGAAAACAAAAACCACGGAGCCCCCAGCAGAATTTCTGGATGCGCTTTATGATGATCTCAACACACCCAAAGCGATTTCCCTCCTGTGTGACATGGCAAAAAACCTGCACACTGAGAATAGCGGCGCCTTTTTTGCTGCAGCAAAACTGCTTGGTATCGCGCAGCACAATCCGGATGAATGGCTTGGCTATGGCGCGCCCAGCGAGGATGCGGATAAAATCGAAGCCTTGCTGGAGGAGAGAAAAACCGCCCGCGCAAACAAAGATTTTGCCCGCTCTGATGAAATACGCAAGCAGCTCACCGCCATGGGCATCGCCATTGAAGACACACCAAGAGGGACAATCTGGAAGAAAATTTAGCGAATCGGCTCTGTCATTCTGAGAAAAGCGAAGAATCCAGATCCTTCAGCAAACCAGGCTCTTCAGGATGACAAAATTCTGACGCTAACGTGCCAGCAAAACTTTGTAGAATTTAAACACTGCCTCGCTCCCCGACCCCGAATCCGTGCGGCATCCGGCTGATTTACCCACAAGCCCCGCATCATCGATGCGCCCGGGCGCGCCCGCAACAGCGCTATACGTACCATCAAAAGCCGCCCCGCCCGAAAGCTCATCACTGGGTGGCCCCTCAGACCCGTTATTCTCAATATCAAGCCGCGCATTAACGGCCTCACACACCAATTTATCAACCACCACATCAACCACAAGATCCGGCTGTGCCGTGCCAACATCTGTAATCACATAGCTGCCGGTATAAAGCGCATCAATAGAGCTATTATACTGCACACCCGCGCCCTTCAGGCTAAAGATATGGCAGCTCTCATCCGCAGGTGCACTTGAATTATCATAGGTCGATGAATCAACGGCATTATCAAAACTCAGCTCGCTCTCCGCACACCCCCTCAAGCGCAATTGCGCCGCCGCATTACCAAGAATATTTGAAAATTCAAGCAGCTGCGTTGCTTCAAGACTAGCTTTTTCCTTGGTCATTCCGCTAGCCGATCCACGGCTGCTCTGCGCCACAACATAAGACAGCGCCGACAGCAAGCCCACCGCAATCAATATATAAAACAGAACATTCCCAGCATTATTTCTCATCAAAACAAAGATACCTGAATTTTTACACTTTGGAACCTCAAACCTCTTGTCATTAAACAGGTTTTTCTCTCTAATAGACTTATGAAACCAAACTTCAAAGAGCCAGAAACCATCAAAGTCCCGGCAGATACCGACGGCGTATCCTGCGATGGCGGAGGCGGCGCTCTCGGTCACCCCAAGGTTTGGTATAATTTTGACGACAAAAAAACCGTCGAATGCGGCTATTGTGACCGTTTGTTCGTAAAGTCTTCTTGAAAAACCATACAAGAATATTGTAACATAGGATATGTAGCGCTGCCTGGCAGGCTACAAAATGATGGATCTCGCTCAAAACAGAGGAGTTTTAAAGCAATGACAACACGTCTATCTCTATTCGACAGCCCCCTTTTTCTGGGCTTTGATGATTTCGAAAAAACAATTGATCGCCTGCGCAAAAGCGGCGCAGATGGCTATCCTCCTTATAATATTGAACAAATCGGCGAATACGGGCTGCGTATCACCTTGGCCGTAGCAGGCTTTTCAATGGCTGACCTCGACGTGGAAATAGACCAGAACCAGCTCACCGTGCGCGGCAAACAACAGGGCGAAAAAGAAGACCGCATCTTCCTGCATCGCGGAATTGCTACGCGCCAATTCCAGCGCAGTTTCGTTCTGGCAGATGGTATAGAAGTCGCCGGTGCCGATCTGGATAATGGCCTGCTTCACATCAATTTGGAGCGCATCATTCCGGAATCAAACGCCGTGAAAATCAAAATCAATCAGAAAAATCCACCCAAAAGCACCTTAAAAGCCATCGATGTGGATAGCTCACCCTCTGAAGACTAAATGATTTTTGACATACACCCCCTTTATGGTGTCTTATAGTATTGAGAGAAAAAAAAGAAAGGCATTGCAATGACTGAAAAAAATCTTGAAAGCGTCTTAAAAGTAAAAAAAATTCTTAGAAATCTCTCTGTTCAGGATTTTAGAAATTTTGGTCTCCACCAAATCGCGTATATCCGCCCGGCCACAAAAGAAATCATGAATGGCTACAGCGTCTACGGTGCAGATGGCGAGAAAATCGGCACCACGACAACATTTGAAAACGCTCTTATGCTGGTGCGTCAGGAAAATCTGGAACCCGTTATCGTTCACTAAATTAAATACAAGAATTAGGGGCCTGAACTTACGACCTAAGCGGCTTCCATCCAGCTCTGCTTAGGCAGAAACAGTACGCGCATAGAATCCTCATCCTTGGCATCGCGCAAAGCAACGCGCAAATCTTTAGACCGCAGCAAACGCGAAATTCTGGCCAACTGCTGAAGGTGCGAAGCACTCTCTGATTGCGGCGAGAGCACAGCAACAACGATATCCACCGGCTTTTGGTCAATCGCCCGCAAATCAATTGGCTGATCCAAATTGGCAATCATCAAAACCGATTTCTGCAAAACCGGAGACTTGATGTCAATAACCGCCGCTCCACCCCCAACAATACGATCCGATCTCGACAGGCTACGCAAAAAAAGCTCGGATAAGCGCTTAGCCTCTACACCGCAAACACTTTCCGCAGAATCGGAGAGATTACTCGCAAGCTGACGCACCCCCTGAACCTTAAGATTATTGAGATAACAATCAAAACGCAGATTTTTTTTCGCCAACACAACACACCTCCGTGGCTACATATAAATCATTGATTGAGTGTTTAGCATGATTTGAAAAACAAACACCATAAAAATCTGCATTACAGAGATAATCCACAAAATTAAAGGCTTAGCAGATTATCTTATAGCATATTATGCATCATCCGGCTCAATCCAGCCAACATTGCCGTCTTTGCGTAAATACACCATATTAATTTTACCGTTCGCGCCATTGCGGAACATCAATGCATTCTGATCCGCAAGCTCCATGCGCATCACCGCCTCGGAAACGCTCATTTTTTCTATATGGGTCTGGATTTCCGCAATAATCGCCGGATCTGAGCCTTCCGCATCCGTCTCATGATTATCCTGCTCCTCGGCTTCATGCCCATTTTGCGACAGCAGCGTATAGGCACGTGCCTTCATCATCTCAACTTCAGGCGATTTCTCCGCGCGGTTATGATGATCACGCAACCGGCGCTTATACCGGCGCAAACGCTTGGCCGCCTTTTCAGACGCGGTATCAAAAGCTACATAAGGGTCATGTTCGACCGCCTCCGTCACAACCTGAATGCTTCGGCTGACATTAAAGGAAATATGAACCCTGAACATGCCCGAACCATGTCCTTCTTTCGAAAAGGTAACAGTCGCATCCGTGGCGTTATTGAAATATTTATGATCAATATCGGCAAGCTTGCCGGTCACATGTTCCCGAAGTGCATCACCAACATCAAGCTGTTTACCTTGAACAGTCATTTCCATATCATTAGTCCTTTTCTATAGTTTAAAAAACCGTAATCTCAGCCGCTTGCTTTATTTTTCTTCTGCTTGCGCCGCTGAACAGAAGAGCCGATATGCATACTCTCACGGTATTTTGCAACCGTGCGCCGGGCGATATCAATGCCTTCTCCTTTAAGTATATCGACAATCTTGTCATCCGACAAAACTTTTGTGTAAATTTCACCATCAATAAGGCTTTTAATGCGTGCCTTGATCGCCTCGGAGGAATGCGCCATCCCGCTCTCAGAAACCAGAGCCGTTGAGAAAAAGAACTTAAGCTCAAATATACCGCGCGGCGTGCCGATATATTTATTAGTGGTCACACGGCTCACTGTACTCTCATGCATTTCAATCTCTTCGGCAATATCCTTGAGCGTCAAAGGCTGCATGAACTCAATCCCGTAATTAAAAAAAGCGTCCTGTTTCTCTATAATCGCAGCCGACACCTTCAAAATTGTCAAAGCCCGCTGATCCAGAGCCTTAACCAGCCAATTCGCAGACGCAAGCTGCCCGGAAACATACTCCCGGTCTTCCTTTTTCGCCGTCTTGGACACTTGCGTATAATAATCCTGATTAACCAGAACCCGCGGCAAAGTCTCGGCGTTCAACTCCACCCTCCACCCACCACCCAGATTTTTCGGCAAACGCCGCATCAAAACATCCGGCACCGCCGTTTGCACGACAAGGTGATCAAACTCCGCCGCCGGTTTGGGATTAAGCCCCTTAATATCAGCCACCATATCCATCAGATAGGTCTCATTCACATCACAAAGCCGCGCCAGCGCCTTAAAATCATGCTCCGCCAGCAAGCTCAAATTCTCAAGCAATATGCGCATGGGCTGATCGAGCAATCCCTTCTCCTCAAGCTGCAGCGCCAGGCACTCAGTTAAATCTCCCGCAAACACGCCCGTAGGATCGAACTGCTTGAGCTGCTGAATCACGCGCTCCGCGCGCTCATTCGAACACCCCATACGCTGCACCAGAACATCCAGATCTTCGCGCAAATAACCGCTTTCATCAAGCTGATCGATCAAAAACGCGCCCACCATACGATCGCGCTCATCCCCAAAAGCCATATGCATCTGCTCGGTTAAATGCTCCCGCAGCGTCAGCTCCGCACTCATCCGGTTCTCGAAACTATCCTCCGCCAGATCAAACTTGGCGCTCCCCCCACTGCCAATATCCGCCGAAGACGTTCCCGGATCAAACGCGCTGTCAATATCATCCTTCGCCGGAGCCTCCTGCGCCAATGACGGCTCCTCCACCTTCTCAACCTTCTCAAGCAGCGGATTCTTCTCCAGCTCCTCTTCAACAAATTCAGAAAGCTCGACATTATTAAGCTGCAAAAGCTTGATCGCCTGCTGCAATTGCGGTGTCATAACCAATTGCTGCGATTGACGTAAATCAAGTTTTTGTGAAATAAAAGACATAGCTTCATTTTACCACGATATGAGTAAAACTTCACCTAACAAATTCAGGAAAAACCCTAAAACTACAGCGAGAACCCCTCGCCCAGATAAACCCGGCGCACATCATCATCCTTGACGATCTCCTCTGGCGGACCCTCCATCAAAACCCGTCCATCGTGCAAAATATAGGCGCGATCAACAATCCCCAGACAATCGCGCACATTGTGATCGGTAATCAAAACCCCGATATCACGATTTTTAAGCTGGGCAATCAAATTCCGAATATCATTCACCGCAATCGGATCAACCCCGGCAAGTGGCTCATCCAGAAGCACAAAATCTGGCCGCGCCGCCAGCGCCCTTGCAATCTCAACGCGCCTGCGCTCCCCTCCCGAAAGCGCCAGAGACGGGGTGCGCCGCAAATGCTCAACGCTAAACTCCGCAAGCAAATCCTCCAGCATCACATCCTGATCTTCCTTGTTCAAATCCTGCAGCTCAATCACCGCCCGCAAATTATCCTCAACCGATAACCCGCGAAAAATCGAGGCTTCCTGCGGCAAATACCCAACACCCAGGCGCGATCTGCGATACATAGGCAAATTGGTAATATTCTGCCCATCAAGCAAAATCGCCCCGCCATCCGCACCAATAAGGCCCGTTATAATATGAAAA
>CAYGNP010000024.1:0-32536 GCA_964351365.1 uncultured Micavibrio sp. | reverse complement strand
AGCAATGGGTTAATAAATATATGGGCTAATTATCTAGGACAGCACCTTTTTTTTATATGCTCAAGACCGGCTTCTTGTGATATCGGTGGCAGATTGTTTCAAAGAACTGACAATTTGATGCCCCAAGACCAGCCAGAAAATGTTCCAATGAGCCGAATACGGTTCGGAGTTTTATGCGGCATATGTACGTCCTTGTTTCTTGTCACAACGTCATCATTGGTCAAGCTTGCGAGTGTTGTCCATAACCCGATTGATATTTTCTTTTACCGCAGCATTGGGGTTTTGGTCCTAAGCTTTCTGGTTCTGGTTTTCACAAGGCAGGTGCATGCCATTCCCAGGACTAATCATAAAATGCAGATAATCCGCGCCGTGTTTGGCGCAATTACGATGTTTTGTGCGTTTTTCTGTTATACGCTTTTGCCGATTGCGCAGGCACAGCTGTTTTTCTTTATGTCACCACTTCTGATTGTAGCTCTGTCTTATCCTTTGCTGAAGGAAAAAGTCGGCATTTACCGCACAAGTGCGGTGGTGGTGGGTTTTATCGGAATGGTCATAATTATGCAGCCCGGAACACTGGCCTCTAGCCTCGGGGCACTATTTGGTGTGGGTGTTACCGTCTTTTATGCCGCAGTCACATTGTGTTTGCGTTTTATGGGGCGCACAGAAAATGCGAATGTCACGGTGTTTTATTTCGCAGCCGTTTCCGTGCTTATGGCTTTGCCATTTTTGCCGTTTTATATGGTTATGCCCACGCCTGAAACCCTGATTTACATTGGTTTGATTGCGTTTTCCAGCTTTGGGGTGCAGTTTTGCGTGACGCATTCTTATAAGAATGCCCCTGCGGCAGTGGTAGCGCCCCTGATCTATTTTAATCTGGTTTTTGCGCTAATCTCGGATTACATGATTTGGGGCGTAACGCCAAATCCAACAATTTTGGCAGGCTCGATCATTATTGTTGGCTCGAATTTGTTTATTTTGTGGCGTGAACATCAAAAAAAACTTTCGCCCAAGCCTGAATTGAGCTAAAGAAAGACCTTATGAAAGAAACGCCAGAAGATTTTGATGACGAAGAATGTGATGCTGATCACACGAATCCCTCTGGCGGGTGCGGTTGCTGTTAGGGTTGCGCTCTAATCTCAGCTCTGTATAACAGGATCCTTGTTTATCTTCTCATTCTCAAAGGATCTTTATCACGATGCTTCGCCTTGTTCAGCGTTTCCGCCTTACACAAAACCCCAAGGCGGATATCCTTTCTGGCCTCACCGTAGCTCTGGCTTTGGTGCCTGAGGCAATTGCCTTTGCTTTTGTTGCCGGGGTTGCGCCGCTGGTAGGGTTATATGCCGCGTTTTTTGTTGGGCTCATCACGTCTGTTTTTGGGGGGCGCAGCGGCATGATTTCAGGCGCAACCGGCGCGATGGCGGTTGCCATGGTTGGCCTTGTTGCTCTTTATGGTGTGGAATATCTGTTTGCTGCCGTTGCGCTAACGGGGCTAATACAAATACTAGCCGGCATTTTTAAACTGGGGAAGTTTATTCGCCTTGTGCCGCACCCGGTCATGCTGGGATTTGTAAACGGGCTTGCGATCGTGATTTTTCTGGCGCAGTTGGGTCAGTTTAAAATGTCGGATCACCACCCCGATAGCCACAGCGCGCTTGATGTTGTGTTTAATGGTGGCTGGATGGTGGGCTCGCAGATGTATCTTATGGTTGGCCTTACGGCTTTGACCATGGCGATCATCTGGCTGTTTCCGCGTTTACCGAAAATTGGGAGCCTTATCCCCGCGCCTTTGGCCTCGATTGTTATTGTTTCTGCTTTGGTGATCGGGCTGGATCTGGATACACGCACCGTCGGTGATCTTGCAAGCGTGGCTGGTGGTTTGCCAGAATTTCACATACCGATGGTGCCTTTTACGTGGGAAACACTGTTTATCATTCTGCCGGTGGCCTTTACCCTGTCGGCGATTGGCCTGATTGAAAGCCTTCTAACCCTTACATTAATCGATGAAATGACCGAGACACGCGGGCGCACATCCCAGGAATGTGTGGGTCAGGGGTTGGCCAATGTGACGTGCGGATTTTTTGGAGCGATGGGCGGGTGCGCGATGATCGGGCAATCTATGATCAATATTAAATCCGGAGGACGCGGGCGCTTGTCAGGTATTACGGCAGCTTTGGCGCTGTTGTTTTTTATTCTTTTTGGGTCGAGCCTGATTGAGAAAATTCCTCTGGCGGCGCTGACAGGGTTAATGATGATGGTGGTGATTGCCACTTTTGCGTGGGCGAGCTTGCGGATGATGCGCAAAATTCCGAAGGAAGATGCGTTTGTGATTTTTCTGGTAACAGGAATCACTATTGCGCATGATTTGGCGCTGGCTGTCATCATTGGGGTCATTGTCTCGGCCCTTGTCTATGCATGGAAATCTGCGCACCATATTTGGGTGGTTGAAGGCAGATCAGATAAGGGCAGTAAGGTCTATATGCTCTATGGCCCCTTGTTTTTTGGATCAATTGCTGCGTTCAGGGACATATTCAATCCCAAGAATGACGAACATGATGAGCATATCGTGATTGATTTTTCACATGCGCGGGTCTGGGATCATTCAGCGCTAGAGGCGATTGACACGCTGGCAAGTAAATATCAGGACGCAGGGAAATGTCTGCATTTGGTGCATCTTAGTCCAGATTGCAAGCTTTTGCTCAAAAAAGCGCGTGATATGGTAGAGGTTAATCTATTAGAGGATCCAAAATATCGTGTTGTGGTTGATTATGTTGATGAGATTGAGGGTGCGGCCGGGGCTTAGACTTCCTGTCCCGCGCACCAGCCCGATGACCACGCCCATTGGAAATTATGGCCACCAAGATGGCCGGTTACATCCAAAACTTCGCCGATGAAATAAAGCCCTTGAGATGTTTTGGATTCAAATGTTTTTGATGATATCCCCTGTGAGTCGACACCGCCCAGTGTGACCTCTGCAGTGCGGTAGCCCTCACTGCCGGAAGGTTTGATGATCCATGATGATACCTGCGCGGCAATGTTTTTTAATTTTGTATCGGATAAATCGGCAATGCGCACATCATGGCCGCTGATCTGCGCGATAACACCCGCTATGCGTGAAGGGAGGATTTCGCCCAATATTGTGTGGATCTGCTTTTTGGGCTCGTCATTTCTTTTGGCCTTCAGGAAAGCAAGACAGTCCATATCCGGTTTGAGATTGACGCTAATCTCATCCCCGCCCTGCCAGTAAGAGGATATTTGCAAGATTGACGGCCCCGATAGGCCGCGATGGGTAAAGAGCAGCCCTTCGCGAAAGGCGGCGTTGTTACAAGTAACTTTGGCATCAAGAGCAACCCCGGATAAGGGCTTTGTTTTTTCCAGCATAGGCGCATCGAAAGTGAGGGGCACGAGACCCGCGCGGGGCGGAATAATCTCGTGGCCGAATTGTTTGGCAATCTCATACCCAAAGGGGCTCGCGCCTATTTTCGGGATAGACAGGCCGCCAGAGGCGATCACAAGGCTCTCGCAGGAAAACGCGCCCTTATCAGTATGTAGCGTGAAAACGCCATGCTTTTCTATGCTTTTAACTTGTGTTTCCAATTGAAACACGCCGCCGTGATTTGTGATTTCGGTGCGCAGCATATCGATGATGTCTGTGGCACTGTTGTCGCAGAAAAGTTGTCCGCGGGCATTTTCATTGCCTGTTTTTTGGTCGTATTTCTTTTCGTGATAGGCAATGTCATGGCTTTGAACAAGCGCGATGAAATCATGCGGCGTGTAGCGTTTAAGCGCTGATTTGCAAAAATGCGGGTTCTGGGAGAGGAAATTATCTGCTGTGGAATAGAGATTGGTAAAATTACAGCGCCCGCCACCCGATATGCGGATTTTCTCGCCGATTTTGGCTGTGTGCTCGATGATGCACACGCTACGCCCGCGCTTTGCGGCCTGGCCTGCACACATCATTCCGGCGGCGCCCGCGCCTATTATGATAACATCATAGTTTTTCATTACGAAACTGTAACATAACCCTGCGCGGGTTTCCTTTGCATTTCCAATATTTATGTGTATAAATACGCCTCCGATAAAAAATGCAATAGAGGAACATGATATGGCTGAGAATGTGATCAATATCAAAACGGGTCTAGCGGAGATGCTCAAGGGCGGCGTGATTATGGATGTGGTCACAGCCGAGCAGGCTAAAGTCGCAGAAGATGCAGGCGCGATTGCTGTTATGGCGCTGGAGCGTGTGCCGTCCGATATCCGCAAAGCAGGCGGCGTTGCACGTATGAGCCCGCCAGAGCTGATCGAAGAGATTATGAAGGCCTCCTCTATACCTGTCATGGCCAAATGCCGGATCGGGCATTTCGCCGAGGCACAATTGCTGCAGCAACTTGGCGTTGATTATATTGATGAGTCCGAGGTTCTGACCCCTGCGGATGAGCAGTTCCATATTAACAAGCATGATTTCAAAGTGCCCTTTGTCTGCGGCGCGAAAAATCTGGGCGAGGCACTGCGCCGCATCGGAGAGGGCGCAGCTCTGATGCGCACAAAAGGCGAGCCAGGTACGGGTAACATCGTCGAGGCCGTGCGCCATATGCGCCAGATCAATGCGGAAATTCGCAAGGTCCTGAATGCCGATGAGAGTGAGCTTATGACCATTGCGCGTGATATGGGCGCGCCGTATGAGCTGCTTAAGGTTGTGCGCAAAGAGGGTAAATTGCCGGTACCAAATTTTGCTGCTGGAGGGATTGCAACGCCCGCTGATGCCGCGCTGTGTATGCAGCTTGGCGCAGAGACCGTGTTTGTGGGCTCGGGCATTTTCAAAAGCGATAATCCGGAGAAATTTGCCAAAGCCATTGTTAAGGCAACAGCGCATTATAATGACCCGGCGATCGTTCTTGAAGCCTCAAAGGAACTTGAGGGCGTGGCGATGCGCGGTACCGAGATTTCGGAGCTTGAAGAGCCGATGAAGATGGCAAATCGCGGCTGGTGAGATCAGGTAACTCAAAGCTTGCAAATCCTGGAGTTTATGCCTAAAATATTACATAATAATTTTTTAGGGGTTTTGAATGTCTTCCAATGTCAGAGTTTTCGACACAGCGCGTGCAAATGGATTTAGGCTTTTTCAGGTGAGATCTTGGGATGTAGGCGCAGATAATTTTCGTAGCTCCCTTTATCGATGCCGTTCGGCTTTAGAGGAATTTTGTTTAGAACCTGACAATACGCACACCGAACGTGAGTTACTTCGCAGCTTTACTGCTCTAGGCAGGGATTTTGAAGTCTTGAGGGCATTTATTCAGGATGGCGACATTGTTGAGGGTCCGCAGAGACGCGTAAATCATGGGTCGGCTTTTGAAGAGATAGAAAGTCAGTATCTCAAAATCATGGAAGATCTTCAAACAGTAATGAATGAGAGATTCCCGCATCAACCAGGAGATGCTAGGGAGCTCCGAAGATTAACGTTTCATCAGGATACAGCCAAACCAGCTTTTTCCTGGGAAGATGGATTAAGAAAATTTAATAATGCCACTGTACTCGCTGATACAGTGTTTATGATTAATAATAATAATAATCCTTCTGAAAATGTTAGGAATTTAGCTGAAAATGCACATGCCATTCTTTCTGAAGCCTACGGAGAATTAGAGCGATTTATGGCTGGACGTACTAGAATATTAGGCATAGAAATGCAAGGAAGATATGGCGCAGAATTTTATAAAGTTAAAGAGAGCTTCCTTACTTCAAAAAAAAAATTAGAGTCTATTTTAGGGGCTCATGATGCCTCTGCAGCTCCTGCCAGTCCAGACCTAGAGTGACGGCTTGCGCACGTTTACTCTCTGAGCTATACAAGCGCAATGAAAAATGTTTTAAAGAAAATTTTGCCTCTATCAATCAAAAATATTTTACGTGACAGGCTTGCGCGTAGAAGTTTAAGCCATCAGCCTGCACGCAGATTTGATTCAAGCAAGCTAGCCCATAATGACAATTTCGCCCTTGATGACATGCTTAGCGGTTCCAGTGCGCACTGGGATCTAGACCGCCAGAAAATATCAGATATTTTAGGCCATCAGGATAAACATGGCGGTGTTAATCCGGGGGATCGGCGCGCTATTTATACTCTCATCAAAGAATTAAAACCCAAATCTGTTCTTGAAATTGGAACACATATCGGAGCCTCTACGCTCTATATTGCCAGCGCCTTGTCTCATGACGCGGCGTTAATCACCGTTGATATATGCGATGTGAACGCCAAAGATGCCCCATGGCAGGCCCTTGGACTAGCCGGCTCTCCTATGCAAAACCTGATGCAGCTCGGCCTTGAGGGTCAAGTCGATTTCATCTGCTCCTCCTCGGAAGAATTTTTACGCAACACAGATAAAACATTCGATTTTATTTTTCTGGACGGTGACCATGGTGCGGATACTGTTTATCATGAAATCAGTCTGGCGCTGCGGGTTTTATCCGAAGGAGGTGTTATTTTGCTGCATGATTATTATCCGCATGGCCGCGCATTATTTCCAGATAATAACATTATTCCGGGTCCTTTCCGCGCTCTTGAGCGCATCAGTGCGGAGAATTCTGCTATTGTGGTGCGTCCTTTGGGAAGGCTTGCGTGGCCTACGAAACAAGGCAGTTATAATACAAGCCTTGCCCTTATCATGCGGGGAGTTTGAGCGATGTTTTCATGGGCTTGGTTGATATTTGCCTCTCTTACAACGATAGGAGCGGTTGTTTATAACAGCTCGGTGCGCGTTGCAACCGAGAGCATCAATCCGTTTTTATTTACACTTTTGATTACAGCCACGGCGTTTGCAGGGCATATCATCGCCTTTTTGATTTATGTGTTTCTGCAGGGTCAGAGTATTTCGACTTTGCCCTATTCCAGCAAAGGCCTTATGGCCGGAATTGTTGCAGGCATTGCCATTGTGGTGATTGATCTTGCATTTTTCTTTGCTGTGAGGAGCGGCGGGCTTGCGATTACAAATGCGGTCTGGGTCGTTGGGGGCACGGTTTTAACGGCAATAATCGGGTATTATGTGTTTAAAGAAACGCTGGATGCTTATAAAATTGCCGGGCTCTTTCTGGGGGCGCTAGGTCTTGTTTTATTGGTGAAGCCATCATGAGTGCCAAACCTGTTATCGGATGTCTTGCCCTTCAAGGCGCCGTTGAGCCGCACAGAGCGCATGTGCTGGCGGCTGGCGGGGACTTTCTCACCGTAAAAACGCCCGCTGATTTTGAAAAAGTCGATGCCTTTATTCTTCCTGGCGGGGAAAGCACGACCATGCTCAAGCTGATCGAGCGTTTTGGGCTGTGGGATGTTTTGCAAGATCAGTTTTCGAGAAAGCCTGTCTGGGGGATTTGCGCCGGGGCGATACTGATTGCCGAAAAGGTCACTGATCCGGTGCAAAAATCGTTCGGCCTTTTGCCTATAACCGTAAAGCGCAATGGATATGGCCGCCAGCTTGATAGCCATCACGATCAGATTGACGGCTATACGGTGTCGTTTATCCGTGCACCAATTATAACAAAAATTGATAAAAATGTTGATGTTTTGGCCACGCATGATGGTGACCCCGTCTGGGTGCAAAAGGGCAAGATCATGGCCAGCACCTTTCACCCGGAATTGACCCTTGATGTGCCTTCGCCCATGCATAAAAGATTTATTAACCTGATTATGAGATAAAATCTTGTGTGATTTTTGACTCTATGTTATGTAATTTTTTTAAATTTCTGAAAGGTGTTGCAGATGGATGCGCTTGTTGACCTGATTTTTAACTATGGTGTGCCTGGATTTATTTGTTTTGTCATTCTGACCACCATAATAGCGTTGTTCCTGCGCCGCGTGGTGCCAACGAACGAAGTGCATATCGTGCAATCCACCAAGCACACCAGATCATATGGTAAAGATACACCTAATGGAAATACCTACTACGAATGGCCAGCCTGGTTGCCGATTATCGGGATTACTAAAATCGTTATGCCGGTTTCTGTGTTTGATCTGCATTTGATTGCTTATGAAGCCTATGATGTCGGCCGTGTGCCCTTCGTGGTTGATATTGTTGCGTTTTTCAGAATTAATGACAGCAATATGGCCGCGCAGCGCGTGGAGAGTTTTGACGAGCTTGAAGCCCAATTGCGCTCGATTGTTCAGGGCGCAGTGAGAACGATTCTGGCCTCTCATGACATTGACCGTATCATGCTTGAGCGCAGTGTTTACGGCGAGCAGTTTACTGCGGCAGTTCAGGATCAGCTGACGAGCTGGGGCGTTGTGCCGGTGAAAAGCATCGAGCTTATGGATATTCGTGATGCATCGGACAATAAGGTTGTGCACAACATCATGGAGAAGAAAAAATCCCTGATTGAAATGCAAAGCCGTCAGGAAGTTGCGGAAAACATCAAAAATGCAGAAATCGCAGAAATTGATGCGCGGCGCGAGCGGGATATTCGTGATGAGCAGGCGCAGCAGGCCGTTGGTGAGCGCACCGCCGAGAAGGTTAAAATGGTTGGTATTGCCAATGAGCAAGCGCAGCAGGAAATTAAAGAGCAGCAGCGCGTGACCAAGGAAAAGGAAATGGCTGTTATCAAGGTCAATGATGTGAAACGTGCGGAAATTACCAAGGACGTGAACGTTGTTAAGGCGGATGAAGACAAACAAACGACTATTCTGCGCGCGGAAGGGGATAAAGAATCAACTGTTATTCGCGCTGATGGGGATCTGCAGGCCAAAAAGAAAGAGGCCGAAGGTATTCAAGTTGAAGGACAGGCTCGTGCGGAGGCCGAGCGTGCGATGCAGCTTGCTCCTGTTAATGCGCAGATTGAACTGGCACGTGAGATTGGTGAAAATCAGGGCTACCAGACTTACCTTCTTGGCGTTGAAAGTATTGAAGCCGCCAAAGTTGTGGGCATTGAGCAGGCGCAGGCCCTCAAGGCAGCCGATGTTAAGATTATCACCAATGCAGGCGATCCTGTTCAGGGTATGAAAAATGTCATGGATCTGTTCTCTGCCAAGGGGGGCACCAATATGGGCGCTATGCTCGAGGGATTGGCGCAAACTGAGCAAGGGCAGCAATTGCTCGAGAAGCTCAGTATGCAAGCGGGCTCTAAGGGCGTTGACACTCAAGCGTAAAATGCCTAATACAGGGGCATGATAAGGTATATTTCCACGCGTGGCGGGGGCGAGCCCCTAAATTTTGAAGACGTGCTGCTGGCGGGACTTGCCCCTGATGGCGGGCTCTACGTACCAGAGCACTGGCCGCAGATTAATATTACCGCGCTTAAGGGTAAATCCTATATTGAGATTGCGTTTTCCGTGATGTTCCCCTTTGTTGAGGGCGTGATTGAGGCGGATGATTTTCAGGAAATTTTGCAGGAAACCTATGGCCCTGAGACATTTAGGAACGCGGATATTACGCCGCTGCATCCCCTGAGCGATCATCTTTACATCATGGAGCAGTTTCACGGCCCGACCATTGCCTTTAAGGATGTTGCGCTGCAACTTTTAGGGCGGTTGTTTGATCATGTGCTGAAAAAGCGCAGCGAGCACATTACAATTGTGGGTGCAACCAGCGGTGATACAGGCTCTGCAGCAATTGAGGGATGTTATACATCCAGCCATATCGATATTTTTATCCTGCATCCCAAGGGCCGCGTCTCGGATGTTCAGCGCAAGCAAATGACAACAATAGATGCCCCGAATGTGCATAACATCGCCCTTTCGGGAAGCTTTGATGATTGTCAAAACATGGTCAAGGCGATGTTTAATGATCCGAAATTTCGCGCAGATGTGAATTTATCAGCGGTGAATTCAATTAACTGGGCGCGGATTATGGCGCAGATTGTTTATTATTTCACGACGGCGCTTAAACTGGGCGCGCCCGAGAAAGAGGTTTCCTTTGTGGTGCCAACGGGTAATTTCGGGAATGTGTTTGCGGCCTATTGCGCATGGCAGATGGGCTTGCCGATTAAATCATTATGTGTGGCCAGCAATAAAAACGATATCCTGACGCGGTTTTTCGAAAGCGGCGAGATGAAGATCGGAGAGTCCTATGCCACACTCAGCCCGTCGATGGATATTCAAATTTCCAGCAATTTTGAGCGGTATCTCTTTGATCTTTTGGGGCGCGATGCTGCGCGCCTTGAGGCGTTGATGACAACGTTTAAATCTGAGGGTGATATCGCTGTTGCCGCATCCCATCTTGAGGCTGCGCGCAATGTGTTTAGCGCGGTGCGCACTGATGATGATGAGACATTGGCGCTGATTAAAGAGGTTTATGAAGAGAGTGGCTATATCCTTGATCCGCATACAGCCGTTGGGATGAAGGGCGCGAAGGCACTGGCAGCGAAGGAAAGTGGCGCAGTTGTTCTGCTCGCAACAGCGCATCCGTCTAAATTTCCCGATGCGGTTGAAAAAGCAATTGGCCTGCGCCCCGCTTTGCCTGATCATCTCTCTGATCTGTTTGAACGTAAAGAAATTATGACCGAGCAGCCCAATGATCTTGAGGCTGTGCAGGATTTTGTAAAGAAACACACCCGCTCACAAAAGGGGGTTTTGTGTCAAAAACAAGGCTGAATTGGATTGATGCCAATAAGGGTTTTGCGATTATTCTTGTTGTTGCCTATCATGCGGCGCTTGGCCTGGAGAGCGCGGGTCTGATGGGCAGAACGAGCTTGCTGGAGTATTTCTGGATTTATGCCACGTCCTTGGCCACGCCAATTTTTTTCCTGATGTCCGGATTTTTTGTTGAACGTAGCGTTGATAAAGCGGGCTATCAAAATTATTTCAAAACGTCCTTGCAGTATATCCTCTATCCCTATTTCCTCTGGTCGATCATTCAGATTGTCGTCAAAATTATTTTTTCATCCTTTGTGAACAAGCAAGAGAGTTTTGATTTTCTTGAACAGTTTTATGCACCGCCTGCGCAATTCTGGTTTTTGTATGCGCTATTTTTGGCGCAGATTCTGTTTCTGATGATGCACAAATTTTATAACCGCCATTATATTTTGGTTGCAATTTTATTTCTGGTCCTGTCTTTCGTATTTTATTTTATGCCCACATTTGCCGATGTTCTAAGGTCTTTTGCATTTTTATTGATCGGCGCTTATTTTGCGAGAGATCGTGTTTTTGAGCGTATTGCTGATGTCAAAATTTTGGGCGCTTTGTTATTATGCCTTGCCCTTTCCGGCCCGCTCTATTTTTATATTTTAGCACCTGCTATTGGTTTTGATGCGCGTTCAAATTTCATTGGCGGCATAAGTGCAACCCTAATGCTTGGCGGTATTTTTATAAAATATGGATCGCCTGTCATACTTCAAATTCTTGGAAAATATTCGATGTCTATTTTTGTGATGCATATAATTTTTCTTGTGCCTTTCAGGATAATTTTGCCCAAACTCGGGCTCGATATACCGATACTTATTTTAAGTATTTGCACACTTGCAGGGATTGTTTTGCCTATCGTTGCGGCGGTCATCGCTGAACGTTTAAAGATCAATGATTTTCTGGGCATTAAAGCTGTCGGTTATTTTTAGAAAGGTTTTTTATATGTCTGCAGATTTTAAAATGGTGACATTGCCAAATGGCATCCGCGTTGTAAGCGACCCTGTGCCCTCAGTAGAGAGTGTTGCGATCGGTGTATGGGCAGGTGTGGGCACGCGCGATGAGGATTTATCAGTTAATGGCGCGGCGCATATGGTGGAGCATATGTTATTCAAAGGCACAAAGCGCCGTGACGCACTGGAAATTGCGCAGGTGATTGAAGATGTCGGGGGGAACATGAACGCCTATACGGGGCGTGAGATGACGAGTTATCATATTCATCTTCTGAAAGAAGATTTGCCGCTGGCATTGGATGTGCTGGCCGATATCGTGCAGCATTCGACCATGCCCGATGAAGAAATCGAGCGTGAGCGCGGTGTGATCTTGCAGGAAATCGGCATGTGCAGCGATACGCCGGATGATATTATTTTCGATCATTACTTCGAAACGGCCTATCCGAAGCAATCCCTTGGCGCGCCTATCCTTGGCCGCGTTGAGAACATCAGGGCGATGACGCGAAAAACTATGATGGGCTATGTTGAGCGTTTCTACACGCCTGCCCGCCTTGTGATTTGTGCGAGCGGGAATTTTGATCATGACAGTTTGATTGCGATGATCGAGAAAAAATTTGATTCTCTGCCGCGTGACAAGGAGCAGATTAAAGTTGGCGCTCTATATCAGGGCGGAGAATTCCGCGAGCACCGTGACTTGGAGCAAAGCCACATTGTGCTCGGTTTTCAGGGGGTTTCTAAAACCGATGATCATTATTACCCGGCACAAATTCTGGCGACTGTTTTGGGCGGGGGAATGTCTTCACGATTGTTTCAGGAGGTGCGCGAAAAACGCGGCCTTGTTTACTCGATTTACAGTTTTCATTCATCCTATTCGGATGACGGGCAATTTGGAATTTATGCCGGAACGGGGCCGGATAAACTGCCGGATCTAATTCCGGTGATCTGTGAGGAGATTCACAAAATTGGCGGGTCTATCAGTGAGCCAGAGCTTGCGCGCGCAAAAGCGCAATTGCGCTCATCAACTTTAATGGCGCGCGAATCCATGATGAGCCGTGCAGACCAGCATGCCAAATCACTTATTTTACGCGGCAAGGTTAGAGGGGTTGAAGACATTATTCGCGCTATTGACGCGGTAAGCCTGAATGATCTTTCTGTGATAAGCGCGCAGATCTTTGCTTCCGCGCCAACACTTGCCGCCCTTGGTCCGCTCGGACAGCTTGAAGGGTTTGATAAAATCAAAGACCGTATTGCGGCTTAAGCGCGTCCAGATACTGAAGAAAGCCGCGCGGGGTCAATGCCAAGTTTATTCACGGCACGTCTCCACTTATCATCAGCGCCACCCTGGAAAATGATGGATGGATCTGGATCCACAACAAGCCAGGCATTTTGCTGGATTTCTTCGTCAAGCTGGCCCGCATCCCATCCGGCATAGCCCAGAATAAACATTAAATCTTTTGGTTTTTTGCCTTTTGCAATCTCCTTCAGTGCGTCAATGGTTCCGGTTATACCGTAATCATTGACCGTCATCGTATCAATGCGTTTAAAATCGGTCGAATGCAGCAAAAAGCCGCGCGCTGTTTCAACCGGACCGCCATACATAACCGGAAGATCAAGCGTATCAAATGTGATATCGGATTCAAATTTAAGCTGCTTGATGAGATCAGAAAATTCAACACCGGGCATTTCATGATTGATGACAAGGCCCATAGCGCCATTTTCATCATGGCTGCACATGAATATCACGGCCCGGTGAAAACGGGGGTCCCCCATATTTGGCATTGCAATCAACAGCTTACCTGTCAGATAATGACAGTCTTTTTTTGCCATGAAGTGCGCTCCTCTTATAAACCTTCTTATAGTATACGGAGCGATGTTCATGATTGGCAAGCTTTCTATTTTAAGTACAGCCTCACGGTTTGTTCGGCGATGATGTCTATGTTGAATTCGCGTTCGGCGCGCGTGCGGTTACAAATTTCCATTTTTACGCGCAGATCAGGTTGATCGAGCAGGGTCTGAATGGCATTGGCAGTTTCTTGCGCGTCTTTTATTGGTACCAGAAGGCCTCCCTTGCCGTGATCGATCGCCTCACGGCAGCCGGGGTGATCAGTTGTAATAATCGCACGCCCGGCAGCGCAGGCCTCCAGCAGAACGCGCGGTATACCCTCCCCGTAATAAGAGGGATAAACAATCAGTGTCGCCACAGCGAGCAGGGCTGGCATATCCTCGACACGTCCAAGCCATTCCACCGTTTTATCCGCGGTCATAGCCTGCATTTGGTCGTGTGTTATGGCGCCGGGATTATCCTTTGTTATGCCACCGGCGATCTGGAATATGGCATTTGTGCCGCGGCCTTTCAAGATGCGGGCGGATTCGATAAAAACGGCGATGCCCTTTTCGTGGATAAGGCGCGTGGGCATGAGGACGAGCGGGGCATGATTGTTTCGCGTATCTTCCTCTTCGCTTGTGTCAAATTTTGCGATGTCAATCCCGGAGCCTTTAATGAGCACCGTGTTTTGCGCACGCACAAAGCCGGCGTTGATCATGACAATCTGGTCATCCTGATTTTGAAAAATGAGCACGGTGTTTTTACGGTGAAAGAGATATTTCAGCATGGGTGAGAACAAGGTCTTAAGCGCGCGCGCACCAAGGCTGTTGCCGCGAAAAAGATAACCCAGCCCGGCAAGCGTAAAAATCTTGCGCATGTGCGGGAATGGCAACGCCGCTATCCCCGCCATAAAACTGTATTTTAGTGTCACCACATGGATGATATCCGGCTTTTGCACGCTGACAAGGCGGTGCATGTCGCGTATAAGCATGAGTGTGCTTAAGGGGTTTAGATTTTGCCCACTTTGGCGCAGCGCGGTGATTTCAAAATCGCTAATATATTTTTGTTTAGGGTTAATCAGGCCGATCTTAACGTCAATGCCGCGCTCGCGCGCATGCTCGGCCACGGGAATGCGGCTGTGCCAGTCACGGGCATCGAATATATAGAGGAGTTTGCTCATGAGGGGCTAATCCATTCCCGGTGCCAGGCCTGAAACATCAATACTGTCCAAAGGCTTTGTGCATAATTGCCGTAGCCTTTTTGGTGTTTGTCCCATAGTGTTTTAATCTGGTGATAATCAATCAGACCTTGGGCTTTGATTTCGTAGGGGTCGAGCAGATCTTCCGCCCAATCTTTTAGATCTGCGCGCAGCCAATCAGCAACCGGCACGGAAAAACCCTGTTTAGGGCGAGTGAATAGCTCTTCGGGGATATGGTTTTTCAGAAGCTCGCGCAGGAGCCATTTGCCCTGCCCATCTTTGATTTTAACATTTTCCGGCAAGCGCCAGACAAAATCATAGATACGGGTATCAAGCAACGGCGCACGCGCCTCTAAACTTACGGCCATACTGGCTCGGTCGACTTTGGTCAGGATATCCCCGCTCAAATATGTGAGCGCGTCCCAATACATCATGGTTTCGGCGAAGCTGAGGCCCTCGATTTGCATCTTGGGATCAACCAGCGGGATAATGCTTTCGGAGCCATCAAGAACAAAGGTTTTGGGTTTATTCCATGCACTCACCAGGCTCAAATAGACATCGCCCTCGCTGTGTTTATTCAGAATTTGCGCGAATTTATGCATATGCATGCCAAAATGCGGGCGTGAAGGGCGTAGCTTTGACCACATAGAGGGAGAAATGCTTTGTATGACTTGTGAGAGCGGCTCTCGCAATGGCGCAGGGATATGGTTTTGCACGAGATTCCAAGCGCGTGGGCCGGAAACATGGCGCACATAGCCGCCAAGCATTTCATCTCCGCCATCACCAGATAGTGCTACGGTAACGCTCTCGCGGGCGAATTTAGAGACCAGATAGGTCGGTATCGCCGACATATCCGCAAAAGGTTCATCGAACATTGCGGGCAGATCGGGGACAATATCCAGCGCATTGGCAGGGGTCAGGATCATTTCATGGTGATCTGTTCCCAGATGAGTGGCAACCGCGCGCGCATGGTGGGCCTCGTTATATGCACCCTCATCAAAGCCAATGGAATAGGTTTTGATTTTATCAGCAGATTGTTTTTGCATCAGCGCTACGACCGCCGAGCTGTCGATCCCGCCGGAAAGGAATGCGCCGAGCGGAACGTCAGAGATCATGCGGTCACGCACGCACGATGTAAGCAGCTCCTCAAAATCCTGTACCAGAGTTTCTCCCTTATAGGGGTTGCTGCGTGCGGTTTCAAGTGCATCTTTTGGGCTCCAGAACCGCTCGATCAGAGGCTGCAGGTCCTGCCCGGCGCGCAGCATGCGCATATCAAGGGCCATCATCGAGCCCGGCAAAAGCTGCCAGACCTGAGCGTAAATACAAAGCGGGGCGGGCACATGGCCAAAGCGCATGTAAGATGTGAGCGCGGCGCGGTCAACATCGCGGTTAAAATCAGGGTGAGCACAAAGCGATTTGAGCTCTGAGCCATAGACCAGGCTTGAGCCCGCCCAGCCAATATAAAGTGGCTTTTTGCCCATGTGGTCGCGCGCAAAAAACAAGGCCTGTGCCGTGCGGTCCCACAGGGCGAAGGCAAACATACCGCGGATTTTCGTAAGGGTTTTTTGAAGCCCCCATTGCTCAATACAGGCCAAAAGGATTTCAGTATCGCTCGTGCCGCGAAAGCTATAGCATTCATCAATTTGCGCGCGCAATTCCCTGAAATTATAAATCTCGCCATTATAGGCAATGATGTAGCGCCCAGAGGCGCTTGCCATTGGCTGATGCCCGGCCTTTGAGAGGTCGATGATCGATAGTCGCCTATGGCCAAGCGCGAGCGGCAGATCGGGGTCTTGCCAGACATCGCCATCATCGGGCCCGCGGTGGCGCAGGGCGCTGCTCATCGCCTCTGCCGTTTTGCGCAGAGCGAGGCGATCCGGGCGCGGATCGAAGCTGTAAAGTCCAGTAATGCCACACATAAGCGCAAGGTCTTTTCGAAAATGATTTACCCCTATTGATAAAACATATAATTTGCTCAGAAAAGGGCTAGAAATGAATATAGAGGTTTTTGTTGCAAAATCCGGCAAGGTTGCCTTTACCTGTGATGGTGAATTTCACAAGCCAATCAGCCAGATTGTGGTGAATGCCGCCACTGGTGAGGTGAGGATTATTTTTCAGCCTGATCTGGAGATCATGCATCTGAATTGCGCGCTGAGCCAGGAACTTTGCAAAAAAATTCAAAATGAGTTATTTTGTGCTATAGGTTATTTTGAAAATGGCAGGTTGAAGGCCTGTGAATATGTGCGCTTTATGTGCCGGTAAGCGATTGAAAGGGAAATGATATGGCGTTTGATGCGAATCCAGTTGAAGAACTTATAGAAGCTGTTGAACAGCCCTATGACGTGCAACGCGTAAATGTTGGTGTTGAGGAGCTACATGGATTGGTTGCGTTAAGAGATCGTCAGGAAAATACAGCAGGCGCTCTTGCAGGTGTAGCTGAAGATTTGATTACCGTAGGTAATATTCATGAAGCGCGTGAGACTGAGGGCGTAGTGCGCGCTGAGACAGCCGTAACTGCGGGTACATATTATTCCGGGGTTGCTTCTGCAGAAACACATGCCCGCCTCGCTGACGATGCTAACACAGGTGCTCATAGTGCTGCAGCCGTTTCGCAAGATGCCGCGGCGGCGGCTGAGGGGCTCAGGGAAACTGTGCGGGTGCGTCAGACTGTTACAGAACAACAAGAACGTTTTGTTTTGTTACAAAAAGAGGTTGCTCAGCGCGCCGTCGCCGCGGTTGAGGATAAAACCAAACCAGATGTTATTGCAGAAATGAGAGTTATGGCAGCAGCGGCAAAAAAAGAGTATATCGGTCATGATCTTGAGGCGCAGCTTCATGCCTCTGCGGCAATTCCCGGTGGTCCAAAGATTTAAGTCACGCTTATGAACATTGATCTGCTGGTGACATCAAACCATGAGGCCGGGCTTTTGAGCTCCGAGAATCTGGTTAAGAAGGCCGTGGGTGTTTTGTTCGACAGCGAAAATGGTATTTTGTCCCTTGAATTTGCTGATATGGACCATCTGGAGCTCAATATTCCTGTTGAGAGTGAGCATTATCATACACTGGATTCCAATGCACTGATTCACATCGGATCGGTCAAGGACGGTAAAATTGCGCAGGCCTATCAAGTGCCGTTGATGATTTTAAACGATCCTTACCGCGCGCAGGCTTTTCAAAATGCGCAAAGTCCTGATCGGCCGCTGGCGGCGTTTCATTATTTTGTGAAGCGCTGTGTGCTTGGCCAGCCCGTGCACCGCGATGATGCGGGTGATGAAAGCACGTCCGGCTGTATTTTAGGATCGGCGGCCCCAGCTTCACTTGAGTTTGCACAGCACCTTGCGCGCCGTCATGGGCTAGAGCTCTCCCATCAGCGCCCTGCCCCGGGTGTAAATGCGCCCGGCATGGGGCTTGGCGGTTCCTCCTCGGGCGGCTCTGCTTATAGAGCGCAGCGGCCCACGCGCAAGCCTGACGAGGGTGAGTAGATTACTGTCCTGCGCGGATTTTACGCCATTTCGCTACATTTGCGTTATGTTCATCCAGCGTGGTTGCAAAAAGATGCCCGCCTGTTCCATCCGCCACGAAATACAGGTAATTATGTTCCTCTGGATTAAGCGCAGCTTCGATTGCGGCCTTACCGGGATTGGCAATAGGCCCCGGCGGCAGGCCCGGATATTTATAGGTGTTATACGGCGAGTCAAACTGTAAATCCGCCCTCAGTAATCTGCGCCCCAGCGGCCCTTTGCCCTTATTTTCAGGCTTCCCGTCGGTCAGCGCATATATGACGGTCGGATCCGTTTGAAGGGGCATTTTCATGCGCAGACGGTTGATAAAAACGCCTGCTACGGTTCGGCGCTCCTCAGCAACAGAGGTTTCTTTTTCAATGATAGAGGCCAGCGTAAGGGCTTCTTCTCTGGTGTCGATTGGAAGGCCGTCGGCTCGGTTTTTCCAAGCCTCCTCTAGCGCAATGTTCAAGGCGTTGGCCATGCGGCTTAGGATATCCGCATTGGTATCGCCAAGAGCGTAGCTATAAGTTTCGGGGAGGTAGCGGCCTTCAGGCAAAAGGCTGATTTCAATCTGTGCGATATCTTCTTTTGTGGCTAGAAGATTTAATATTTCGTAATTCGTGAGACCCTCGCGAATGGTGATTGTGCGGGCGTAGGTTTTGCCCTCTGTAAGCTGTGAGAGCACCTGGCGCATCGATGCGCCCGCTCGGAATTGATATTCACCGGCCTTGATGCTCTCGGCCTTGCCAATAAATCGTGCCATTGCTTCGAATATGATTGCTGAGCTGATAACATCTTGTTCGGCCAGTATGCCCGATACGCCGCCTATATTCTCACCACGCGGCACGCTTACAATTCTGGCTTGCTCCAGTGGTCCGGGCTTGGTGAATTCCTGATTCAGCCAATAACTACCCCCTGCAATCGATATGGAGAGGAGAGTTGATCCGATAACGATCATGTAGCATAAAAATTTAAGAAATGCCGTCATTATACTCGTTGCATTACGATTGAAGCGTTCGTTCCGCCAAAACCAAAGGAATTCGACAGCACAGTATTTACTGTCTTATTCTTTGCGATTTTCGGCACGAGGTCAATGCCTTGGCAATTTTCCGACGGGTTATCCAGATTTAGTGTCGGGGGCAATGTGCCCGTTTCAATTGCTTTGAGGCTGTAAATGGCTTCCACTGCTCCGGCTGCGCCCAGTAAATGGCCAATTGCCGATTTGGTCGAGGACATGGACATGGTATCCAGTGCGTTCGCAAACAGGCGTTTGACCGCGCCGAATTCAATGCCATCGCCCATCGGCGTGGAGGTTCCATGCGCGTTAATGTAATCAATATCTTCGGGGTTGAGTTTTGCTCGCTTAAGCGCGGCCTGCATGGCGCGGTAGCCGCCATTGCCATCCTCTGATGGGCTTGTGATATGGTGAGCATCGCCGGAGAGGCCATAACCGGTAATTTCCCCATATATTTTTGCACCGCGCTTTTTGGCGTGCTCATATTCCTCAAGGACAAGAATGCCCGCTCCCTCGCCAATGACAAAGCCGTCACGGTCCTTGTCCCAAGGCCTTGAGGCGGCTTGCGGGTTGTCGTTATATCCTGTTGAAAGCGCGCGCGCAGCGGCAAATCCGGCTACGCCCAAACGGCATACAGCCCCTTCAGCGCCGCCCGCGATCATGACATCGGCATCATCGAGTGCAATCAGGCGCGCAGCATCGCCAATGGCGTGTGTTCCGGTTGCACAAGCGGTAACAACGGAGTGGTTCGGGCCTTTAAACCCATATTTTATGGAGACATGGCCAGAGGTGAGATTAATCAGCGCAGCAGGCACGAAAAAGGGTGAAATCCGGCGCGGGCCGCGCTCGTTCAATAATGTCGATGTTTTGTAAATTTCGTCCAATCCGCCAATACCTGAGCCGATAAGAACACCTGTGCGCTCAAGGCTTTGCTCATCTGTGGGTCTCCAGCCTGCGTCTGCAATGGCTTCCTGCGCGGCGGCCATACCGTATGTGATGAAGATATCGACCTTGCGCTGTTCCTTGGGTTCCATAAACAAATCGGCGTTAAATGCGCCGTTTTTTGGCTTTTCGTCCGTGGTTTTTGGAATGATGCCTGCGATCTGTGAGGTGATGTCAGAGACGTCGAAATGCTCAATTTTTTTAATACCGCTCTGGCCGCTGGTTATAGCCGCCCAGTTATGCTCCACACCCATACCAAGTGGGGAAACCATGCCCATGCCTGTTACAACAACGCGTCTTAATTCACTCATGATGTGCTCCTGGAAAAAAAGAACCTATAATAGCATCACAGCCCGCGAGCGGGCTGAAATGAGGGATAATGTGCATCTGTAAAACACCAAAATCTACTATTGGCCTGCGTTGCTCTTGATGAAGTTTACAGCGTCGCCAACAGTTTGAATGTCTTTGGCTGCATCGTCTGGAATTTCGATGCTGAATTCTTCTTCGAATGCCATGACCAGTTCAACGGTATCCAAAGAATCTGCGCCAAGGTCATCGATAAAGCTTGCGCCTTCGGCTACTTTACTCTCTTCGACGCCCAAATGCTCAACAACGATTTTTTTCACGCGATCGGCGATATCACTCATGTTTTTTCCTTATCTTATTAACTTATCTTGATGAAACTTCATATATATAGAACGAAAAAAGAGATTACTAGCCCTTTTAAAGTTGCGATACGATTTATCATAAGGATAATCAAAGATAAAGTGGTTTTTTTTTATCAAATATGTTTAAACAACAGCGTGGTTTTAAATTTAGAAACTGAGGCGCTTATGTACCCTATTATTTTATCTGGTGGTTCCGGAACACGGCTCTGGCCTCTGTCGCGGCCATTATACCCAAAACAGTTTCTTGCTCTGCACTCGGATCATACACTGTTTCAGGATACGGTTTTACGCCTCAGCGCGCTTGATCTTCGTGATCCAATTATTGTGTGTAACCATGATCACCGCTTTATCGTGGCCGAAAATTTGCGCATGATTGAGCGTGAAGCCAGCGATATTGCCCTTGAGCCTGTTGGGCGCAATACCGCGCCAGCCATTGCCGCAGCAGCGTTTATGACGATGCGCCATGAGGAGGATCCGCTTTTGCTGGTCTTGCCTGCCGATCACGTCATTGAGGATATACAAAGCTTTGCGCAGGCGGTTCGCGCAGCGCAAAATCTTGCCGAAGCCGGGCATCTGGTCACTTTTGGAATCAAGCCCACGCATGCCCATACCGGATATGGGTATATCGAATTGGGATCTTCACTTGAAAACGGCGCCAGTGAGATTGCCGCATTTAAAGAAAAGCCCGATCAAGCCAATGCAGAAAAATTCCTAAAGAGTGGAAAATATTTATGGAATAGCGGTATGTTTTGCTTTCGGGCGTCGGTATATCTGTCAGAGCTTGAAAAATTCCAGCCAGACATGGTTGCGCAGGCCAAAGACGCCGTTGAGAAAAGCAAGAAGGACCTTGATTTCATGCGCCTTGACGAGGATTCTTTTTCAAAATGCACTGATATTTCAATTGACTATGCGGTCATGGAGCATACGGATAAGGGCGCTATTGTTTCGCTGGATGCGCGCTGGAGTGATGTTGGGTCATGGGATGCAGTGTGGCAGGTCTCTCCCAAAAATGCCGATCAAACGGTGACCAAGGGAGATGTGATTGCCAAAGATACTCGTAATTGCTTTATTCAAGGCTCTGACCGCCTTGTTTGCACTTTGGGTCTTCGGGATATTATCGTGGTGGATACGCAAGATGCGCTTCTAGTGGCGCATAAAGACTCTGTACAAAATGTTAAGGATATCGTTGGTGATTTGAAAAAAGCCCAGCGCAAGGAAGCCAAGCATCACCGCACTGTTTACCGTCCATGGGGGCATTATGATTCTATCTGTTTCGGCGAGCGCGATCAGGTCAAGCGCATTTCCGTCAAACCCGGGGCCAAGCTCTCGCTGCAAAAACATTTCCACAGATCGGAGCACTGGGTGGTGGTCAAGGGAACAGCGCGCGTGACCAAGGGTGAGGAAACGATCACGCTGAGCGAGAATGAATCTGTGTATCTTCCTGTTGGAATCGTGCATGCGCTTGAGAATCCTGGCAAAATCATGCTTGAGATCATTGAGGTTCAAACTGGCAGCTATCTTGGTGAAGATGATATTGTCCGCCTGGAGGATCATTATGGCCGGGCGTAATGACCTGAAGGTTGCCGTTATACATGACTGGCTGCCGGTTTTGGCGGGTGCAGAGAAAGTTCTGGAGCAGATCATCAAGGTCTATCCTGAGGCTGATATCTATACTTTGTTTGATTTTCTAGATGATGAGCAGCGCAAGGTTTTCGGCGGAGCGAAGATTACGACCAGCTATCTGAATAAATGGCCGGGCGTGCGCCGATATTACCGCAAGCTGCTGCCCTTTTGCCCGCAGGCGATTGAGGATTTTGATCTTTCCGGTTATGGCCTCGTGATTTCCTGCAGCCATGCTGTGGCCAAGGGTGTGATTACGGGCGCGGAGCAATTGCATATCTCTTACGTCCATAGCCCGACACGCTATGCTTGGGATCTGATGCATCATTATTTGCGTGAGAGCAATATGGAGCGCGGAATCAAGGGATATATCGCAAAACGCATTCTGCATAAATTTCGGATTTGGGATGTGCGCACAGCAAACGGGGTGGACCATTTTCTGACCAACTCACGATATATCAAAAAGCGCATATGGAAGGTTTATCGGCGTGATGCAGACGTTATTTATCCGCCCGTCAATATTGATATGTTTACTTATCGTGCGAAGAAAGAGGATTTTTTCCTGACCGCCTCGCGCATGGTGCCATATAAAAAGATTGATCTGATCGCGGCAGCGTTTGCCAAAATGCCGGAGCGCAAACTCAAAATTATTGGCGCGGGGCCGGAGATGGCGAAAATCCGCAAAATCGCAGACGGCGCGGCAAATATAGAAATTATGGGTTTCCAACCGGATGCGGTTCTAAAGGACACCATGCAGCGTGCAAAGGCGTTTGTTTTTGCGGCGGAAGAGGATTTCGGGATCATCCCCGTGGAGGCGCAGGCCTGCGGCACGCCGGTTATCGCTTATGGCGCGGGAGGAGCGCTGGAGACCGTATTGGATGGCAAGACAGGTTTATTCTTTGAGCAGCAGACGCCCGAATCCTTGATGGAAGCAGTTCAGCGTTTTGATATGCTCAAGATAGATACGCGAGATTGCCGCACACATGCCGAAGGTTTCGCGCCTGAAATCTTTCGCACCAAATTTAAAGATTTTGTAGATCAGGCGCTCAGAGCGCGGTAAATTATATTCACGTTGTTGTGCAATCCTTCAATAGTGAATTCCTGAACGATCTTATTCCTTGCGGCTTTTGTCATCAATTCGAGCCGTTCAGGATTATCGACAATATCTGCAATTGCGCGCTGAAACGTTTCGAAATCTTTGACAAGGAATCCGGTCTTACCGTCCTCGATCATCTCGAATATGCCGCCTGCCGGATAGCCCAGAACTGGAATGCCGCGCGCCATGGATTCCATGACACTGCGCGGCAATGGGTCCGGGGTTTGAGAGGGGACGCAAACCACATCAAGCCCGGCATAGAGTGATTGCGGATCATTTATAAAGCCTGTGAATTCAACTCTGTCTTTAAGGCTTTGATTTTTAATCAGGTTTTTTATCGTGTTTTCATAGTCCGGCGCATCTTCCGAAAATGTCCCGCGCACGCTCAAGTGCATGTCCATATCCGCTTGCGCAATCCAGTCAATCAGCAAATGCAGACCTTTGGCCGGATGGATGCGCCCGATAAAGCCAATTGTAAGCTTTTCAGCCTTAGGTGTTGATAGGATTGAATTGATCAGAGGCGTTCCGTTATGAATAACGATTGCTTTTCTTGGCAGACTCTCCCCCGGCCAGCAGGCATGAGAGACGAGGATCATTTTACGGCAAAGCGCGTGCATAATCTTCCATACCAGCTTTTCCGGGCGTGTGTAGGGTATATCGCGGATATGGATAACGGATTTTGCCCCGCCCATTCGATCTGCGATGATATTAATCATATGCGCTTTCAGGCCGTTGGAGTGCACGATGTTTACATTTTTGCTTTGCGCTATTTTTTTCAAAGCGCGTGCGGCTCTTATCAGATCCAAAAACGCGGTTAATCCTTTCATGAAGGAAAAGGGGCGATGGATTTTGTTTATACTTGCGAAATCCAGGACGCCCCAATCAAGGCCGAGTTCTCGCGCTTTATCCAATATCGGACCATCTTCCGAGGCTAGAATTATCGGCTCAATGTCTGGATTAGCGACCAGATCAAAGAGCGAGCGCTCGCCGCCGCCCTTGAAATACCCCACGGGGGAGAGGAATATGATTTTTATTTTGCTCATTGCTGCCGGAACCTTTTGGAAATCAGCGCTAAAAATGCGGCGCATTGCACTATATTTGTGATGAATATAGCCGCGTAAGCCCCGTTTGTATCGTAGTGAGCAGTTAAATACCAGCCCAATACGCAGGCGATAATAAATCCTGTGAGATACACTTTGAACTGCGCGTATGCGAGATTACAGGCGATCGCTGCCTGATTGAGCACAGCATTCATGAAAAAGGGAAGTGATGAGGCGCTGGCGATCACCAACATCCAGCCAAGATTTTTGAAATCCGTGCCAAAAATAAATTCCATCAACCAATTTCCGATAAGGAAGCTCAGAGCCGTTCCTGCGCAAACACACAGGGTTATAAAGCCCATCAGCATAAGTATGATTTTTTTGAAGGCTTTTCTGTTATTTTGTTGAAAATGCGCTGCGAGCATCGGCATGAAGGCCTGGCCGGTGGCGACGATAAAAAGATTGCCAATTAGAACCACCTGAAGGGCTGCCGAAAATTGCCCCAGAAGCGCTGCGCCGTGGTAATTCTCGAGCAGGATGCGCACAACGCTGAGCTGCGCCGCGCCGATCAAAACGCCCAACGCAATGGGCAGGCCGTCTTTAGCAAGCTTCATGCGCGTTGTTGTTGCGGCAGGACTGAAGTCAAATATCCGGCTGTTATATAGGCAGTTCTTTCGGCACCATGGCTGCTCGATGACAAAGAAATGTAAAAATCCTGCACCGGCCATGGTGAATAACGACAGTGCCGTATCGCGCGTTGCAAAAAAAACAAGCGTAAAGGCGCCCATACTTATAATGAGGCGGCTTATTGCTGTCTTGGCGATAAAGCCAAGCGCGCCGGATTTTTGAAATATGCCGATGAGCGTATCAATATAGCCATCAAAAAATTTGACACAGGACAGCGCGAGAACAATCAAGGCAATATGGGTGTTTTCAGCAATAAGCGCAATACAAACCACGATCAGGAATATCACGCTTGCGGCAATGGTGCGAACGCCCCATAAATCCCCGATGTCAAAAGGTTCGCGGGCAATTAGGTATTGCGTTTTGAGCGCAAAGAGCCCGAGGAAAAACGCCGGCATGACATAGCTCTGGGCGAGCGCATAATGCCCAGCCCCTTCTGCGCCCAGGGCGCGGGAGATGATGATGACAATCGCCAGCTGCACGGCAGCATTGGCAACATTTTGGATCATGATAAAGGGTGCTGTTTTTCGTCCGCTCATGTCCTTTGGTTTTCCTGTTGGAGATGGAAGAAGTGAAGGCCAACGCAAAGAAAGACGGCGTTTACATAGGTTGTGCAATAGAGAAGGCCAAAAATGCATAAGAGCCCTATGAATGTCCCGGTTTCTGTTTTCATCCTTAAGCCTTTAACCGCATTAAATAACAAAACGCTTAGAAAAATAAGCAGATAAAGATAGCCCGAATAACCATAGCGCAGGTTAAACCATGCCCAGGAATAGTGGGCATGACCATAATTTCTGACGTATTTATGCGTAAATTGAGCTTCATACACCCCGCCAAAGCCAAGGCCAACAAGCTCTATTGTTTTACCATTAGCGGCAAGCGTTGTCCTGATGCTGTCAAATTCTTCCTGGCGCTCACCAACAGATCCAGTGCGGGCAGAAAAGTTGAGTTCTGTTAAACCCATAATCCGCCGATAGGTTTGTGAATCCTCGGGCAAAAGCATCCAGGAGACGCTGGCTAAAATAGTAAATAATGCAATCAGAAATAATCCTTTTGAAGGATCCTTGAGCGTTATAATGAGAGAATAACCAGCCATCATCAAAACTATAAAGGCCAAGGTCGTTCTGTTGAATTGCGGCAATGCAAGCATAAACATGATGGCTATGAGCGGTAGTAATATTCTGGGGAAAGGTCGCACCATGATCAGGCCAGCAGCAGCTAAGGGGAAATAAACCGGCCCTACAGGAATTTGGGCAACTGAGGGCCTGCCAAGTTTTACGGCCAGAAACCCGATCACGCACGTTAAAAATGCCAAAGAGGTTGTTGCGTAAAGCAAAAATTTGAAATCGATTGGTTTACTAACCTCCTCATATGACTGAAACCGGAGAATATTTAAGGCAATCATCAGCGGGGGTATGGTGTCATTGAGAATTTCAAATGGTTTATTGCCATTCATAATCCCGACAAAAAGCCCCTGAGCAATAAGAATGAAAAAGAAAAGTGAGAAAAGCGACATCACATTGACTGTAAGTTTTATGTTTATAACTTTTCTGATAGAAATAAGGTAATCGAGCGCGAGCAAGGCATAAAATATCCATTGCTTGTGCTGCGATTGGACAAAAAACCATTGCCCTAAAACCAGTTCAAACACAATTTTAACAATAATCTCGGAAGCAAAAAGATACAGAATTATGCGCTCAAAGAGGTTTTTCTCGAAAAACCGAGTGTAAAATGTTGTAAAATTTAAAATCACCAATTCTCTCCGAAAATCATATTGTCTTTATCATCTTCTTTACAATCAGGCGATTAAAAATATATATAGTGAGATGATCCTCAAAATATTAATTCTGCTTTTTACCATATCATGTCTGGCTCTAACCATTTTGCCTTACACAGATATTTGGCCTTTATATGCAGACGCCGCTGATCAATTGCGTGTATATGTAGCAGCAACTCTTGTCGTTTTGTTCATCCTGTCTGTCTTGTACAGCAGCTATTTCATAAGCATGATTCAGCTTATCTTGATATGTGTTCAGGCCTGTGTAATTACTTTGGCTTACCCCTTAAAACATAAATCACACAAGACATGTGAAAATGCACAAACACCCATAAGGGTCATGAGTTACAATATCTTATACAAGAACGACCGTGTTGAAGAAATTTTAGCTAATATTGCCGGAGCACAACCAGACATTGTTGTATTACAAGAAGCACAAGAGACTTTTTTAGATTACAGCCACAAAAGTTTCACAAAAACCCACCCATTTTTTTATCCAAACTACGAAGAAGGGAAAAAATTCACCGTTACGCTCTATTCAAAATACCCGATTAAGACAATCGAAAAACCTCAAATGCCAAGATCCAAGAGGCAGATCCTTCATGCCCAGATTGAGCGAAGTGGAAAAATAATTGATCTTATAGGCTTACATTCAACATCACCAAAAGACGATGAGCGTCTTCATGAGCGGAATTTATTCTTACAAGATGTTGCTGATTACGCGCAAAATAAAGTTTACGAAAATCCAAATATTCGCCTGATTTTAGCAGGAGATTTTAATAGTGCACCATGGACGCCGCCGATGAGAAACATCCAAAATCAGGCAAGACTTCTTGGAAACCCATCAATATTAAATTATTTTGGGACATGGCCTGCCTGGGCTGCGCCACTATTTTCTGTTCCCATAGATCATATTTTTTACACAAAAAATTTTCATAATGAAAATTATACGCGTAAATCCTATTCTAGCGGGTCTGATCATTTTCCAATTTATGCTGATTTTTATCTTTGTGAATGAGATTGGTCTCTTGTATTACGTTAAAATTCCTTTAAGATTATTCTTAAGTATTCTGCACGCGTTCTGCATTATTTAGTTTTTTAACCGAGGGCACTTCATGCCTCAAAGTCGCTTTTTACTCGTTGCTGTACCACTATTGTGGCTTACAGGATGCGGTTTTCTTCCTGCGTCCGGCCCTCATGCATCTGCAATTTTGATTGGCTCCAGTGCTTCTGTGTCTACTGAAACTAAGAGCACATCGTATTTAACGGTCAATATTACAGATGATCTACTTCACAAGCTGGATCTGCGACAAAAATCTATTGATACAAATATTAACTGGCCTGTTGGAGGCAAACCCAAAGCTGTTAACGTGGATGTGGGCGATACCATTATGGTTACAATTTACGAGGCGCAGTCTGGTGGCTTGTTTGTTCCGCGCGAGGCTGGCGTTCGGCCAGGTAATTTTATTTCGCTTCCTGCGCAAACCATTGATGGATCTGGGTATATTACTGTGCCTTATATTGGCCTTGTTCAGGCGGCCGGGAAAACAACGAATTCGATTGCCAAAAGTATAGCGGCTGGGCTCGCAGACCGCGCGATTGAGCCACAAGTGGTTGTTTCTTTTCAAGATCGGGGAGGATCAGAGGTAAGTGTTATCGGTGACGTTCGCAATCCATCACGTTTTGCTTTGAGCTTTAACGAGGAGAGGGTTTTGGATGGCCTTGCTAATGCCGGTGGAAGCTCTTTTCCGGGCTATGAGAGCTGGGTGACGCTGCATAGGGAGGGTAAAGAGCATACGATTAAGCTCGATGATCTTTTGCTTGATCCGAGCAAAAATATTTATCTTGAACCCAATGATACGCTTTATCTTTACAGAGAGCCGGAAACTTTCTCGATTTACGGCGCTTCCCAATTTCAGGGTAGTTTTAATTTTGAACGCCGGAAAATTGAACTTTCCGATGCTATTGCCAAGGCGCAAGGTTTAAATACATTTCAGGCTGATCCATCGGAAATTTATGTGTTCCGGCGCGAGAGACCAGATTTTCTTGAGATAACTGGTCAGGATGTTGCTCCAGAGATTTCTGAGCAGTCCACTATTCCTGTTATTTATAAATTAAACCTGCGTAAGGGCGATGGATTTTTCCTTGCACAAAAATTTCAGATGCAGGATGACGATATTGTGTATATTGCTAACTCTGAATCTGTTGAGTTTTCTAAGTTTCTCAATATTCTGAATTTACAATCATCCACAACAAATGTTACCAGGGACGCTTATTAGATATAAAGTTATGAGCACAAATAACGACATTTTGGATATTTACCGCATTTTTATATCCCTTAAGAGGGGCTATAAGATCATATTGATCAGCATGGGTGTTTTTTTGGGGCTTGCCTTTTTATATCTTTTAATCACGCCGTCACAATATACTGCCAAAGCCTCTATTTTACTTGATCGCAGTCAGGCTGACACTGTGGCGGCCTTATCTTCAACAAAAAGCAGTAGTTTTGAAAATGCGGCGATTGAAAGTCAGGTTGAAATTATAAAATCGCGAAGAATTATTGAGCAGGCTATGCAATATCTTTACTCCGAAAGCGAAATGGAGGCTCTTAAAAATGATTTTAAGGTTCATGAAGCCACGCTATCTCAATTGATCAAGGGATTACGTGCAAACAGGGAAGGTGAGACGCATGTTATTACATTGCGCTACACACACACAGATCCCAAAATTGCGGCAGATCGAGCCAACGCCTTCGCAGAGGCGTATATTTATGACCAGGTTAATTATTTCTCCGAAGGCTCAGTTAAAACAGCAACTTGGCTTGAAAATAAAATAGAGGCTTTGCGGCAAAAAAGTATTGAGTCCGCAAGCGCCGTTCAGGAGTTTCGAATAAAATATGATTTAATTGATAACAATGGACAAACCATAAACGAGCAGAGAATTCAAAGTGTTAATGCGAAACTGGGTGATGCAAGGGCCAGAGCCGATGCTGCGCATGTGCGCTATATGCACAGCAAGAACATTATAGAAAAAAATGATATCTCCGCCGCCGTAGCCGAGGCCTTTAACAATGATGTAATTAACAGTATAAGGGCGAAATATCTTGAGAATCAGGCGCGTCTTACACGCCTGATTGCGACCTTGGGCCAAGATCATGTCGCGGTTAAAAATCAAAAAAAAGTATTAGAAGAATCACGAAATGTCATTTTTGGTGAAATGAAACGCATTGTCCAGAGCAATCAAAATGATTTCGAAGTCGCCAAAGCAGAAGCTGAATCGTTAGAAAAAACTCTGAATGAACTAATCACACTCAAAATCAAAAATGATTCCTTCAAGTTCGAGTTAGAAGCTTTAGAAAAAGAGGCGCAAACGCATCAAAATCTCTATGATGATTATCTGGAAAAATTTCAGATGGTTAATCAGCAACAATCTTTTCCAGTATCGCAATCGCGGATTATTACCTATGCAATGCCACCGCAAGGGAAAAGTCATCCTAAATCTTTTTTAATTCTTGGTCTGGCCTTAATTTTAGGGACTGGAGTGGGGGTTTTTCTTGCATTGCTTAAAGATAATTTTGATAAGACGATTAAACGCGCGGGACAGGTAGAGAGTGAGCTTGGGCTTTTCTTTCTAGGCTTTTTGCCGAAGTTTGAACAAAATAACCCTTCTGCAAAAGTTGTTGCAGGGGATTGTCTTTTTAAAAATAGGGAATTTAGTAACAGTGTTAGTTCCGCGCGCTCGCTTCATGCCGATACAAGCCATAATATTCAGTTGGTCGTTGATAAAAAACTCGGCTGTGATTCAGGTAGAGTCATTGGTGTTGCTTCTGATACGCCGGGTTCAGGCAAATCTATTACGGCCAGTAATCTTGCATTATATATTGCACAATCAGGGGCTTCGTGCCTTTTAATTGACGCTGATATCAGAAACCCTATGCTTTCTGGCGCAAATAGGATAAAGCGGTCTTCTGCCGTGGAAGATGTGCGTATTAACACGCTGCCTCTTGGTGAACACATTGCACAGGATCAGAAAACCGGCCTTTATGTTTTACCTACTCATGTGATTAATCAGATTACAGAGCAAGAAATTCAGAGTCTTGTTCGTGATGCGCGAACTCAGTTTGATTACGTTATTCTTGATTTGCCGCCTCTTTCTGCCAGCTCTGACACTGCACGATATATTGATGACATTGATGGCTTTATTCTTGCTCTTGAATGGGGGGAAACAAAAGCTAACAGCTTGAAATTTCATCTAAAACAGAGCGGCATTCAGAATAAAACTATTATCGGCGTAGTTATTAGCCAGACGGATATGACAGAGATGGCACAAAACTATAGCCACAGAGTTTACCCGGAGTATGTTTCTGTATCCTGAAAACAAAAAAAATTAAAAAATACATAACTTTTTGAAAATTTTTCTTGATTATACATAAAGATTAATTATTATAGCGTTTATCTGAATGATATTTTAACGTGTGGAAAAGAAGGGGAAAATTCTATGTCTTCACCAGCATTAACATTTGTGTCAGGGACACCAACTACATTTACTTCGCAAACATTTATCAACCCATATGATGGAACGACGATTGTTATCGATGGTACATTTAATGTGAACGGGGCAGTTCTTCCTAACGGAAATGCTGCTTTTCGCGACATCATCGTGGGTAATAACTCCGACCAAGTTATCCGGCTTGAAGATGAAAATGGAAATCTTCTGATATCCAGTTATGAGTTCATACTGCCAGGACTTGGGAATGATATAGTTCTCTTTGCCAGTTTAACAAACTTTACTCAAAATCTTGAGGTTCAAGGTGGCGAAGGCCGAGACATTATCTGGGGTAACGTTGGGGACGATTTGCTCGTTGGCGGGGCAGGAAACGACATCATTAATGGTGGGCCTGGAAATGATAATCTCGTCGGTGGACTTGATTTCGATATCCTGATTGGCGGCGATGGTAATGATAATTTAACAGGCGATACAGGCGATGACACGCTTTCCGGCGGTTTGGGAGATGATCGCTATTTCTACAGCTTCTCAGGCGATGGTGCAGATGTGATCGAAGATACCGGGGGGATTGATACAATCCGGATAGCTTCTGGTACTTTGCTCACTGATCTCATATTTTCAAATGGTGTGGGTACAGATTTACGGCTCGTTTCGCAGTTTCTGCCCTTTTCGAACAGCCTCACAATTAAGAATTTTTACTCTGGTAACCCCGATTCTGTTGTAGAGTTCCTGGAATTTGATGATAGAATTTTTGATCTTAGGCTTATTCTCCCTCAAGACAGGACATATGTTGCGACCGCGGATGTAGAGTTTTTCTCGGCTCAAACGGAGAATGGGACGGTTGATTACAGTAATTCAACGTCACGTATTAATGTTGACCTTGAAAATAACACAGCATCCGGCGGCTTCGCAGAAGGCGATACATTCAACTCAATTGAAAATATAATCGGAGCAGATCTCTCCACTGCACGTGACTATATTTATGGCAATGCAGACATAAACCACCTTCAGGGCCTCGGCGGACACGATATCCTTCAAGGCGGTGGAAATGCAGATATACTTGATGGTGGCGCAGGATTTGATTACGCATCCTACACGCGCTCTGAATCTGCCGTAGATGT
>CAYGNP010000023.1:0-34973 GCA_964351365.1 uncultured Micavibrio sp. | reverse complement strand
CGCCCTCTGTAGTTCAAAAAAACATTCAGCCCTAAAAGGCTTCAGGATGACATCAAACATCTCAATGCCACGCCGAGCCCCCCCTGTCATTCTGAGCGCAGCGAAGAATCTCCTCCACCTCATCCCTTAAAAACAACTGCAATCCAACCCATAAGATCCTTCAGCCCTAAAAGGCTTCAGGATGACAGCAAATATCTCAATGCCACGCCGAGCCCCCCTGTCATTCTGAGCGCAGCGAAGAATCTAAATCATAATCGTCACTGCGACAGCAACAAGCGCCGCAGGCATGTCTTAAAAACTCTGCGCCCTCTGTAGTTCAAAAAAACATTCAGCCCTAAAAGGCTTCAGGATGACATCATACATCTCAATCCCCTGCCTCATTGAAAATATTGCATTCTGGCGCTTCTGGCGTTATAAAACACCCATGACCGACAAAAGCTACAAAATCGCTGCGCTTTACCGCTTCGTGAAGATCACAGACATTCCGGCCATGCGCGCGAAAATTCAGGATTTCGACAAAACCCTGAAGGCCAAAGACGGCGAAGGCATGTGCGGCACCCTCCTCCTCGCCCCCGAGGGCGTGAACGGCACCATCGGCGCAAAAGAGCAAACACTCGGCGCCATGATCGATTTCCTTGACGAACATCTAGGCGTAAAACAAGGCGAGCTAAAATACTCCTACGCCTCCGTCACCCCGTTCAACCGCTTCAAGGTGCGCCCGAAAAAAGAAGTCATCACCCTCAAGCGCCCCGAAGCCGACCCCACCGAAAAAGTCGGACAATACGTAGAGGCCGCCGACTGGAACGCTCTGATCTCAGACCCCGAAGTCACCCTGATTGATACCCGCAACGAATATGAAACGCGGCTCGGCATCTTCGAAGGCGCCATCGACCCCAAAATGGACGTATTTACTGAATTCCCGGAGTGGGTAGAACAAAACCTCGACCCCGCCAAACATAAAAAAGTTGCCATGTTCTGCACCGGCGGCATCCGCTGCGAAAAGGCCAGCTCTTACATGCTCGCCCACGGTTTTGAAAACGTCTACCACCTCAAGGGCGGCATCTTGAAATATCTGGAGACTATCCCCGCCGAAACCAGCAAATGGAACGGCGAATGCTTCGTTTTCGACAAACGTGTCTCCGTCGGCCACGGCCTGTTAGAAGGTGACTGGACAGTTTGCCACGCCTGCCGTGAACCACTCAGCGCCGAAGAAACACATAATCCAGCCTATGAAAAAGGTGTCTCCTGCCATCACTGTATCGACAGTTTAACCCCCGAGCGCGCAAAATCCCTGCGCGAGCGTCAAAAACACTATAACGAGCGCTTTGCATAAGCTAAAATCAGCTTAATCAAAACGGACAGACTCGGTTAATCTCAAAAAACTCACACAAACCCCTGTTAAAGATAAACAAACACAGTTGCGTACAGATTCGTTTTGTGCGCGCTTTTCATGAAAGAATCACAAACGGCGCAAACAAGGGCTTTGCTAAAACACATGCAGAAAAATCACAAATTATGGCAACAAAACGTACACACGTTTAAGAATAAAAAACAACAGCTTATAGCCCAAACCTCTTACGATTCCGCAAGTTTCGCTTAAGCCAATATAGGCCGTTATTCTGGGGCTTCTCCAGCCTCTTTATGGCCATCTTTCTTGTTGTAACGCCCCTTACCAACGCGCCCCGTTAATTTAGAGGCCAGATGCGAAGCAAGCGCTTTACGATCTTCAGGAGACAACTCTTTAACAATCTCCATAGTCAACTCAAGGCGTTTCTGTGTAATTTGAACATGCAAATCACTCATCCTACCAGCGAAAATATAAAATGCCGCCTCATCAAATTCAGGGGCAGCTAAAATCTGCTCCATATCATTTTTTGTATCCCGCATAGCCTGAAATAAAGGCTTAATTTCGGAAAACTTGCCCTTCATCTTCTCCTTCAATAGCGCGCGCGCCTCAACCGAGATATTATCTTCTTGCCAAAACGTATGGTGCTGGGCTTTACGCGCCAAATGCCCTCCAATAACCCCGACCAACAAAAGATTTACAAATATCGATAAGGTAAACATCATCTTTACTGACCACTTCATAAAAACCCTCCATTATTATACGTATCATCAGCAGCAAAAAACAGGGGCAAAACATAATCATTATCCACCACACCGATATCCGTCGACCACGCACCCAGAAGCAGCCCAAAAACCAAAACCACCAACAAAGATAGCGCAGGACGCGGCATGATAAAATAAGCAAACACAGATTGCCTGCGCGGCACAGCCGCACTGGCCGCAATAATGCGCGCCTGTAATCCGTCTGGCATACTGGGCGCATAACGCTGCCTTAAAATATGCTCAAACCGTTCATTATCCATAAGAAGCTCCTTTCTGTTCATCATCATCCAAAACACCGACGCGCTTCAATTCATCCTTAACACTGGCCTTTGCACGCACCAACAAAGACTCAAGCGCCTTTACACCTATATCAAGAACGTGCGCAGCCTCTTTATTGCTCAATCCTTCATAAAAACATAAATTCAGGGCCAATTTCTGGCGCTCCGGCAAACTGGCAATCGCTCGCTCAAGCGCACGCTGCTGATCACTCATTGCCAATTCCTCATACTGATCCACCCTGTCATCAGCAATAAACTCAAGCGCCGCATCCCCGCCGCTAACCTTAACCTTGCGCATATGATCGACGGCCAGATTGCTCACAACGCGGTAAAACCAGGTGGTAAACTTCGCCCCCTTATCCGGATCCCAAAGCTCAGGCCGCCCCCATAATTTCAAGAACGCCTCCTGTACGATATCCTCCGACAAGCCGGGGTTCTGGCAAACGCGGTACGCAGCCGCATAAAATCTTTGCGTATGACGCTGCACCAGAGCTGAAAAGGCCCCATGGTCACCCATCTGGATAAAAACCATAAGGGCCTCATCAGTAATCTCGTCCTGGTTGTGCAAACCCACATCCTTTATTCCACAGAATCAGCCTTATCTTTGCGATCCTTCATTTTCTTCCATTTTTCCTTCATGGCCTCATGGTGGGCCTTGGCTTCATCCTTGCTGACCTCACCATTGCCATCAGTATCCATTTTGGCAAAACGCTCTTCAGCGCCTTTCATGAACTCATCCTTGCTAATCACGCCATCACCATTAATGTCGTGTTTCTCAAACATCTTGCCGGCCTTGTCCCCACCTTTGTGATGATCCGCAAAAGCAGCCGGAGCCACAAACATCCCCGCACCAACAAGTGTCATAACCAAAAATTTGTTTTTCATGAAAAATCTCCTTTAAAAAATTGTTTCTATAGAAGACTATACGCAGCCAAAGCAGAAAACCATTCGAAATTAATCTTTTAAATCAACCACCACACGATATTTCGAGGTTTTATTCGGCTGTAAGATAAGCGTGCCCACAATCTTCGTCGGCTCCTTAAGGCGAACCTCAAGCAAAACGCTCCCGTCATTTTGCTGGCGCGCTATATACGTCCCCAGCAATTTGCTCTGCCAAAACGAGCTCTGAGCCTCCATATCCCATTGCGTATCATCCATCTTGATCCGCAAAACATTACGCAGCTCGTCTATAGCAACCTTATATTTTGTAATATTGGTGACCTCGATCACAATTCGGGTCTTGCCCGGATGACGACCACTGCGGATTTCCGTCGCATAAGACAGCGGCCTGCGCGATTGCGTAACATGCGCAACCTCACGCGGAATCTGAGCCGGTGCAGCCGCAAGCTGCTTAATCGCGCGCACAGGCTTGGCCACAGGCACAGGCACACCCTCACTATCCACTGCAAGAGCAGGCTTCACGCCAGGCACAACATAATCACCCAAAGGCACGTCCGCCTTGCGCACTGGAACAGGAACCGGCTCTGAGCGAGGCATCTTTGACTCCGGCAGATCAGGCGGAACAAGAGTAAAAGCAGCCAGCTCCGGCTGCTCGACATCCTTAATCGCCTTAACAACACCACGGTTTTTCTCTTTTTTCGGCGAACCAAAAAGCTTAGGAACTTTAATTCCACTCAAAAAGCCTGGCTTTTCCCTGCCTTGATATAATGAATCCTTAGCAACTGTAGCCACTACAGGAGCAGAAACCTTAGGCGCAGGAGCCACTGCCTGAGGCGCAGATGCAATTTGGTTATCATCTACAATATCACCCAGAACCATAAAATCATCATCCATCGCATCCTTGGCTTCAACACGTAAAACCCGTAAAGTGCCATCCTGCCCGCTTTTAGCATCCGGTTCAAAATGCGCAGTCAGACTTTTCATAGGCTCACGGCGCCTGATATTCACCTGCTGTCGCGCGGCCAAGTGCGCTTTGGCCGGATCCATCACCCGCCCCTGCTCGACCATGTGCCAATTACCATCGGCATCAAGCAAGACTTCCGTCTCAACAACCTGAGAGTCATCATATTCAAAATCTTCCGGTAATGTCCGCGATACAGGAGGACTATCCTGCGAAGACAGCACCGGAAAAGAAGGCATAGACACGTAATCCATACAGGAACTAAGAACAATGCACGCCATAAACGTGGTCAAAATGATAAAACTATTCTTGGCCAATCCCAATCTCCGCTTACCAAAAAAGGCAAAATTATCTTATGTTCTACGCGTTTTAAACAAGCAAAAACAGTGCCCTATCAAACGAACATAACGTTCTGGTTTTCGGGATACTACTATATGTATACATAATAATGCAAGCCAGATTAGCGTCAGCGCAAAATCAGGCACACCAAGAGCCATGCCACCATAGCCAATCCCCCCCATAACCGCCACAATCAGGATAATTGTGAAGCTGGCGACCTGCACAGAAACCCCCGCATCAATAAAATGATGATGAAAATGCCCCCGATCCGGCGCAAACGGGTGCTTTCCCTCGCAAACACGCCGGTAAAACTGCGCGCAGGTATCAAAGACCGGAAAACCGATAATCCACGCCACAACAATTGGCTCAAGCGGCGTACCTGGCCCGCGTGCCAACAGCACCGAAAACCAGGCAATAGTAAGCCCCAAAGACATACTGCCCGCATCCCCCAAAAACATTGATGCACTGCGCCGCCAGGGGCTACGGATATTAAAGACCAAAAACCCGGCAATACAGGCAATCAACAACACCAAAACACTGGCGTAATCAACCCAGCCCGCCACAAAAGCAGCAATTGCAAACCACACGAACATAACCAGCGACACCCCACCAGCCAGCCCGTCAAGCCCGTCCATAAGATTGACCGCGTTAATCAATAGAACAATTGCAACAATAGTAAAAGGATAGGACATAAACCCCGTCCAAACCACACCAAATCCAAATAAATTGCCCAAATACGCAGCCTGTACATCGCCCATAAAGGCAATCAGTGCCGCTGCGCCAATATGAATAAAGAACTTCAGCCAGGCCGGAATATGGAACTGGTCATCAAATGCACCTGAAACCATAAGTAAAATAAGCCCGCCATATAGCGGCCAGTATGACTGCAAATCCACAACACCAGAAACCACACCATAAATCATAAAAACAGAGAAAATAATGAGTCCGCCAATGGGTGGAATAGCCTTCACATGCTGTTTACGCCCCCCCGGTTTATCCACTATTCCGGCAGTGCGCGCAAGTTTTCTGAGCGGAAAACTAAAAGCAACAACCAGAATAAAAGCCAAAAACGGATGCCAAATAGCCGTCAAATAAGAGGGTTCAATTATCATAGGAAGAACTGTCTCACAGTTCTAAAAACGGGGCAACACTATGAACGGCTTGCCCGCCATTCATAGGCAACTTTTATACACACATGATCAATTAAATATTATGACAGGAAAGTGCGCAATGACTCAAACACGGTATTAAGATCCGTACCAATCAAAAGCACTGTCGCAGAAATTGCAATCGCAATTCCCGCTGCAATCAAGCCATACTCAATTGCAGTCGCGCCAGCCTCATCACGAAGAAATCTTTTTAGCAATTTTGCCATGATCCTAATCCTTCTTGTCCAACATATACCTTAGCAGGAAAACCATAACAGAGCGTAAAAATTAGCTGGCATTTGATCTATACATTGCCGATCATAAGATCACGTAAGATATACGCCCCGCGCAAAGAACTCAAAATGCCGTGCGATCCATGGGCCGTCGTAATGTAAACCTTCTCCCCTAATTGGCCAATAATTGGACAATGATCAGGCGTTGTGGTGCGCACCGACGCGCGCGCAGAGATAATTTCATAATCCCCCACCATAGATTTAACATTTTGAAATAATTTATCTAAATTAGCCACATCATCGCCCGAATCAATGCTCTCATGGCTTTGCCCCCGTTCAAACGTCGCCCCCAGACAATGCACACCACCCAGAGCCGGGCTGATATACCCACCATATCCGATCGTGGTTTTCAGTGCCTTACTGAGCGCATTCTCCCGCACATACGTAATTTGCCCGCGCACTGGCTTAAGGGGCAGATGCGCCGCCACATCGAAATTCAAGCACGCCATCCCGCAAGCCAGAACAACCGGCCCATCGGGAAAATCTTCCAATCGCTGATTAAGACGAACCTCCACCCCGCGCACATATTCCCCGCAAAGCTTGCGCGGAGAAACAGTGCCTGATCGAGGCAAATACAGCGCGTCATAATCCAAAGAAACACCAGAAATAGAGCTAGCCTCATCCGCGCGCACAAGGCGCATATCCTCTTGCGCCCAGCCCCAACTGCGGACCATTTTGCCAAATCGCCGCTCTTTCTGGTCATTATTTATCAAATGCACCGCCCCGCAAGGGCTCCAGTCAATTGCATCACCAAATCGCTCAAACACCTCCAGCGCCTCAAAAAACGCCACTGAGTAAAATTGACCCATCTCATCAAACTCCGCAGTGAACCGGGGATTATATAACCCGATATCATTCCCCGAAGCCCCGCTGCCAACGCTCTCCGAAGCCTCATAAATCACAGGCTCAGCACCGGCATTTTTCAAAACATACGCAAGCGAGCACCCCGCAAGCCCACCGCCAATAATATTAATTCTCATATCATCCTCTCTGTCATCCTGAAGCACTTGTGCTGAAGGATCTATGGTAAACTAAAAAGAGTCTTCAGGACACGAAGCAACGCGCATGCGTTGTTCGTTTTTTAAAAATGAACCCACAATCATTTCACGTTTACGGCCATATCCGCGCACCTTACGCACCCCAAACCCCGCTGCCGCAAGCCCTCGGCGGACAAACCCCGCAGAGGTAAATGTGGCAAACGATGCGCCCGGCGCACTAAGTCGTGCCATGTTCGAAAACACCGTCTCGCTCCACATATCTGCATTGCTCGAAGGCTTAAACCCATCCAAAAACCAGCAATCCACGCGTGCCTCAAGCTTTGGCATCTCATCATTCACATCCCCGAAAATCAGATGCACATCCACCCCGTCACAGGCAGAAAAGCAGCCCTCCTGGTAACCCGCAAGCAACATCTCCAGACAATCCGAAAGCTCGCCCCAGTGCGATAAATGCTCCCTTATATAGGAAGCCTCTAAGGGATATTTCTCAAAGGATATATAATGCAATCGTTTCGAGCGGTTTTCATCTCCAAGCCATAACGCCAAAACCGCCAGAAAATTTAGCCCCGTCCCAAAACCCGTCTCACAAATTGTAAAAATATCTCCACCCCGCCATGCCTCAGGCAGATTATTGCCAGCTAGAAACACATGACGCGTTTCCGCCAAACCGTCTTCGGCAGAAAAATATACATCATCAAACACCTCAGACCTTGGCACGATCATTTTTTATCCTATACTAGTGTCATCCTGAAGCGCCCTGCGCTGAAGGATCTGAATTAACAAAAGATCCTTCAGCGCAGGGCGCTTCAGGATGACAATAAAGGAAAATAAAGAATGAGCAATAACCCCCTGCTCCAGATCTCCCCGCTGCCCAATCAGGCACCGGCATTTGACAAGATTAAAACCGAGCATTACCTACCGGCAATCGAAGAGGCAATAGAACAAGCCCGCGCAAATATTAAGGCTATAAAAGAAAACCCAGACGCACCAACCTTTGAAAACACACTTGTTGCCCTTGAATGCGCATCGGAAAATCTGGGACAAGCATCATCGGTTTTCTATAACCAGCTTTCAGCCACTGGCGGTGATGAACTCCACGCGCTGGCCACAAAAATCGGGCCCATCAGCGCCGATTTCTCAAACGATGTTGCCCTTGACGCAGATTTATTCGCGCGCGTTAAAGCAATATACGATCAGCGTGAAGAATTAAACCTAACACCAGAGCAATACACACTTTTAGATGATTCATACCGCGGCTTTGTCCGCTCCGGCGCACTACTGGATGATACAAAAAAAGCCCGCCTGCGCGAGATTTCGCAAGAGCTCTCCACCCTCAACCCCGCCTTCATGCAAAACACCATAAAATCCGCCGAGAGCTTTGAAATGGTGATAGAAAATGAAGTCGACCTTGCCGGCCTGCCAAACAGCGCGATTGAATCCGCCGCCCACGCCGCCCAGGAAAAAGGCTATGACGGCAAATGGCTCTTCACCCTCGATTACCCAAGCTTCGGCCCCTTTCTGCAATATGCCGATAACCGCATTTTGCGCGAAAAAATCTGGCGCGCCTTCGCCTCCCGCGCCTGGAAAGACGAATACGATAACTCCGAAAACATAAGACGCATCGTCTCCCTCAGAAAAGAGCGCGCAAATCTTCTCGGCCACAAAACCCACGCCGATTTCGTGCTTGAGGAACGCATGGCCAAATCACCCAAAAACGTGATGGACTTCCTTGATAAACTCAAAGCCGCCTATAAACCCGCCGCGCAAAAAGACCTTGCGGAGTTAACCGCTTTTGCCAAAGACGAACACGACGTAAGCGACCTCAAACCTTGGGACATCGGTTATTACGCTGAAAAACTGAAACAAAAACTCTTTGATTTCACCTCCGAGGATTTCCGCCCCTATCTGCAACTGGATAAGGTTTTGGACGGCTGCTTCAACCATTTCAGCAAACTCTTCGGCCTGAAATTCATCCCCTCCAATGAATATCCGACATGGCACAAGGACGTCCAAACATTTGATGTAATTGAACAAAAAACAGGAACCTTTATCGGCACACTTTATGCCGATTTCCACCCGCGCAAGGGCAAAAATCAGGGCGCATGGAAAACCAGCTACCGTGATCAGGGCCTCTTCCGCGGTAAAATCGAGCGCCCTGTAATAGCAATTGTCTGCAATTTCACCAAACCAACGGGCGAGCGCCCCTCACTCCTGACGCATGGTGAAGTCACCACACTTTACCATGAGATGGGGCACGCCGTGCACGCACTATTATCAAACGTAACGTATCGATCTCACGCCGGAACCTCGGTTCTCTGGGACTTCGTAGAGCTCCCCTCACAGCTTCAGGAAAACTGGTGCTACGAAAAAGATATTCTCGACAGCTTCGCCGCGCACTACAAAACTGGTGAAAAAATCCCCGCGGAATTGGTTGAAAAACTGCGCAAATCCATGCACTTCATGGTCGGCTGGGCGGGACTGCGCCAAGTTGGGCTGGCCACGCTTGATATGGCCTGGCACACCGCAGACCCGGATAAAATCGACGACGTCGCCGCATTTGAGGACGAAGCCACCAAAGACACCGCCCTCTTCCCACGGCTGGCTGGCCCAACCTCCACCAGCTTCGGGCATATTTTCGCCGGCGGATATTCCGCAGGCTATTACAGCTACAAATGGGCCGAAGTCTTGGACGCTGATACATTCGAGCTCTTCCTCGAAAAAGGTTTGTACAATCAAGAAGTTGCGACCAGTTATAAAGACAACATTCTGAGTAAGGGCGGCAGCGAAAAGCCAAACATCCTCTATAAACGTTTTCGCGGGCGCGACGCAGACCCCGATGCATTGCTAAGGCGCGAAGGTCTGCTCGGCAAAAAAGCGGCATAATGACGAACAAACAACCAAAAACCCGCACAGTGTTTGTCTTCAAGCTTGGCATCATTAGCACGCTCGCATTGCTTATGATTATGTTTGCACTTCTGATTGCCACGCCCATCATCCCTCTGATGACCTATATCCTGCCCAAAAATATCGTCGAAAACCTGTTTAAAGACGTGTTTCAGGAGATCACGCTGGCCGAAAACATCGTTGATTTGCAAGAACCCATAACATTCGATAAAACCCTGCCGGTTCTGGGCACTGATACAGGCATTTGCTTTGAATTCAAAACCTCGATAGAGAAGAACAAACCTGAGATTATTTCTCAAACAAGACTGATAGAAGCCCGCCGCGGCAAAAAAATCGCCGACATCATCGCCAAAAACCCCTCAAGCCCCCCATACACTCTGGAAAATGTAATTCTGATAGAAAACAGCGCGGGAAATGCAATCATTTGCCAGAAACTCGGACGGCGCTACAGCGTTCCACCAACACAAATCACAAGCATTACGATAACACCTTTATACATAACTTCCCCCAGCCGGATTTTTTGGGTAACAGCAAAAGATATTCTGGATGATCGGGTCGATTACATCCCGTGATTAATCGAATTGTGGCCCTGAGACAGCCCCATGCGGTTGCGCTCCGTTTATTCGATGAAGCGCGTTTTTCCACACCGGAACCATGCTGGAATAATGCGCCTCCACCTGCTCGACAGCCGCCACAAGCTTTTCTTTAGACGCATCATTGCCGTCACCGACATTTAAAATCTTCTTAAATTCCGCAACAAAACCCTGAAAGCCACTAATTAAACCATCAATTTCAACTGCTGTAACACGAGACTCACTAAGTGACGGATAAGAATCTGCCTGCCCGTGAACAATTTTAGCCATAAGTCCTATATAAAAATTCGGATCGGATATTTGAAAGAATTTTGTATGACGTCGAAGATAGTCAAGCACATAATTATCGTGTGTCATCTCATCGTCATCCGACTTGCCGCTGTGAATGCGCTCAAGACCGGAAAACATTTCAACAAAAAGCCTTATCGTCTGAGCCTTCTCATGCAAATCTTTTGACGGATCTTTAAATTCGTAATCATCCAAAACAACAAGAGACGACTCCCGCAAACCATCAATAATTGTTTCAATATTACGCATGAGTGAGACCTAAAATTATTATATAAGAAAATTTAACATAAATATATGATCAGCGTAAAGCCTAAAATAATTCCATCAGCATACACCGCGCCGAGCCCCCGCCATAACGCTCCAGCGTCGCCAAATCCGGACAAATCAGGGTTTTGTAATGCTCCCGGATAACCTCCAGCTGATCTTCCTGCAAAGCCGCCTTCGCCGCCTTGGAAAAGGTCAGCATTTTCTCACCGCCACGCCCCATAACCTCAAGGGCATTACAGCAATTCGCCCGTAACTGATCCATGGAAAACATAACCACCTCATGCGTCTCGCGCAAACGCTCGACCACAAGGGTGCGCGCACCGTCATCCACAAAACACTCGGCGCAAATCCCGGCCATATCCGTGCCGATATACATCAGAAAATCCGTATGATAGACCGGCGGCCCCGCATGGCTGCGCGTCTCAAAGGTAATCACATCATAACCCGTCAGCTCCGCCCATTTACGCACCAGCTCCGGCGAAGTGCGCTTGGACAATCCCGCATAGGCGCGCTTATTCACATGATCCGCAACAATACTCGCCGTAGCCTCAAGCGCCAATCCTTGCGCTTCATAATGCGTCCAATCCGTGACCTGCGGATAAAACCGCTTCAGCCGATCAATAATACGGGGCCTGCGCTCAAAACTGCGGTTCTCGTTCAGCATCGGATACAAAATCATCCGCCCGTCATCATAGGTCGAGGCCCAGTTCGGAAACACCATATCCGGGCAACTTTCATGACCCTTCGCAGTTGTCACCATCACGCCTTTATCAACCAGTTTATCGCGGTATTTCTGAAACTCGCGCCGGGCTTTTTTCAAGATCTCAAATCCATCAACACCCTCTTCGGCATTTTGATAGACATTGGTCTCCATCGTCTGCGGATTGGCATAAAACACCGCAGGCTCGACCATTAAGAGATGATTGGTAGATTGTCTCATAGACAAACAAGTTTAATATTATGCGCGGCGCCTGCAAGGGATAGTTTCATATCGCGCCAAATAATCTTCATATGATTTCATGAGGCCCACACGTAAATCCGTCTGCGCACGCCAACCCAAAGCCCCCATCACCGCGCTAGCCAAAAATTTTCGCGGTGAGCCATCCGGTCTGGAGTCATCAAACACAATATCCCCCTCAAACCCCACAACATCGCAAATCATCCGCGCCAGCGCGCCAATCGAAATCTCTTGCCCAGAGCCAATATTAACCACACCCCCACCCTCATAATCATGCAAAAGCCTCACCAAACCATCCGCAAGATCATCAGCAAATAAAAACTCGCGCAACGGCGCCCCGCTGCCCCATACGCTCAAAACCTTGTCACCATTAAGCTTGGCCTTGTGCGCCCGCATAATGAGCGCCGGAATAACGTGCGATCCCTCATCATCATAACGATCACCATAACCGTAAAGATTACACGGCATAGCAGAAAAAAAATCACACCCATACTGCGCTCGGTAAAACTGCGCCATTTTAACGCCGCCGATCTTAGCCAGCGCATAAGCCTCATTTGTTGGCTCAAGCGCACCCGAGAGTAACATCGCCTCCTGCATCGGCTGCGGGCAATTACGGGGGTAAATGCACGAAGAGCCCAGAAACAATAGCCGCTCCACCTTGGCCTCATAGGCCGCATGCATCACATTTGCCGCAATCATCATATTGTCATAGAAAAACTCGGCAGGCGCCGCCGCATTCGCGCCAATACCGCCAACTTTTGCCGCAGCCAGTATGACCACTTCAGGCCTATTGGTAAAAACCCAATCCCGCACATCCGCCTGCACGCGCAAATCTATATCCGTAGTCAAAATTTCACATGGCTCATCGCGTAAACGCCACACAAGCGCCGACCCGACCATACCACTATGCCCGGCAATCCACACACGCTTGTCTTTTAAGGAATACATAAGAGTATCTCTATGTTTCTTCAAAGTTAAAAATACACAAACAAAAGCAAATTAAGCTGATAATTACTTAACTCCCTCTTGCTCCCTCCCGTAACGCAGAAAAGCCGCTTGATCGCGCAAAAGCACGCGGTCTGCATTCACCATTTCACTCACAAGATCATCAAAATAGGTCTGCGCAGACCAGCCAAGCACACGCTTTGCCTTACCCGAATCCCCAAGCAGGTCGTTTACATCCTTCGGTCGCAACAGCGCCGGATCCACCTGCACCAGAACTTTACCAGTCTTCACATCAAACCCGACTTCATCGAGCCCCTCTCCACGCCAACGCAAGCGCACACCAATATGAGCAAAAGCGCGAGTGACAAACTCACGCACAGTCTTTCCCTGCCCCGTCGCCAGCACGTAATCATCTGGCACATCACGTTGAACCATCATCCACATTCCCTGCACATAATCCCGCGCATGCCCCCAATCGCGCACAGAATCAAGATTACCAAGCATAAGCGGCTCAATACGCCCAAGCTCAATCTCCGCAACGGCCTTGGTGACTTTGCGCGTAACAAAATCCTCGCTCCGGCTTGGGCTTTCGTGATTAAACAAAATCCCGTTTGAGATATGCATGCCATAGCAATCCCGGTATGTCCGCGCCAGCCAATACGCCGCCAGTTTCGCCGCCCCATAGGGGCTGCAAGGATGCATCGGCGTATTTTCATTTTGCGGCGCAGGGCTGCTACCAAACATCTCAGAGGAAGACGCCTGATAGATACGCACCGTTTCGGTCATATCCAAAATCCGCACAGCCTCAAGAATAGACAGCGTTCCTTTGGTATTAATGTCAAGCGTAGACGCCGGCGTATCAAAGCTTACCGCCACCTGAGACAGTGCCGCCAGATTATAAATCTCATCAGGTTTAATTTTTTTGATCAGGGCCGTAACGCTCTGCGCATCCGTCAAGTCACCGGTATGAAATGCAATCTGATCATCAACAAGCCCCAAAACATTGAGACGCGAAAGCCCATCCAGCGGATCAATATGACTATCCCAGCGCACAAGCCCGTGAACTTGATACCCTTTAGACAGCAAAAACTGCGCAAGATAGGCGCCATCCTGCCCGGCTATTCCTGTGATAAACGCTGTTTTTCTAAACGTCACTAAATGTCCACTCCCAAAAATATCTCGCCCACATACACGCAACAGTATGCATAAGTTTTAAAAAAATACAATTTTAATTTTCTATTGAGTATGAAGCAGATAGAAGCCCTACCTAAAAGGAAAGATTACAATTCCTGCTGCGGTGGCGCGTCCATCGTCGGGGGTAAAAGCTCTTCAATATTCGGAAACTGATCTTCCGGCAGGGTCGCAGGATCAACACCATTGAGCAAATAAGAGATGTCTTTAAGTTTACGCATCACATCAAGGCGCACCATCATAAACTCAAGGTCCTTGCACGTCTTAGCATCCTTAGCGAGCGCAAAACGCGTCGCCTTTGCCTCTTTATCCCGCAAATCTCGCAAATTTTGTGCTTTATCCGAACTAATACCGCGCTTTTCAATAAATTTTTCAATAAAACTGTCCGCCAAATGGCTCTCTTTATCACAATGCGCATTATACGCATCCGCCTTGGCGCCATATTCAACCGCCTGCTCCATAAGATCAGGTTTACCCTCCTGCGCGAATGCGGGGGTTACAAGAACCATTAAAATCATTAAAAGCCTGAACATAAAACGATTTTAAAACCTTTCAGCACATTTTGCAAAACCAATAATCATCTATTGGCCGCGCGCCGCAACCGATCATTAATCGCAACCCCTATGCCAGTATCGGGGATATTCATCACCGCAATAGCCTTATGCTCCGCCCGGTCAAGATCGCGCATCATCGCAAATAAGTTAGCCGCCGCCTCATACAAATCCCCGCTTTCACTAAGGTTTCGGATACGCTGCTGCGGTAAATCAGCCGCCGCACCAAACTCTGCACTCCCCATAAACTTAATCGACCCAAATCCAAGCAACGCCTCGCCCGCGCGCACATCCACCGCGTTCAGCCGCACCGGAACGCCCGGCGCGTAATGCTTCAAAAGCTGCCCCGGCGATTTAATCTCATCACCTGTATAATAGGTTACATCCGGGCCCAAATCCTCCGCAGTAATACCCCCAGGGCGTAAAATCACCGGATGATCGCCCGAACAATCCACCACCGTAGATTCAAGCCCTACCGCACACACACCATCCGCCAAAATAAAATCCACCGCCCCCCCAAGGCTTTGAGACACATGCAAAGCCGTTGTCGGGCTGAGTGTCCCTGATTTATTCGCACTCGGCGCCGCCAGCGGAAACCCGCACACGCCAATCAAGGCACGCGCCGTCTTATGCGCCGGAACCCGCACCGCAACGGTAGGCAGACCCGCACTTACCAAATCTGACAGGCCACTATTCGCACGCCGCGCCAAAATCATTGTCAGCGGCCCCGGCCAAAACCGCTCCGCCAGAGCCATTTCCTGCGCATTTATCTCTGCAATTTCAAGAGCCTGATCAATGTCGTTGACGTGAACAATAAGCGGATTAAACGAAGGCCTTCCTTTGGCTTCGAATATCCGCGCCACCGCCTGCCCGTTGCGTGCATCCGCCGCCAGACCATAAACCGTCTCGGTCGGCATCCCGACAAGCCCGCCAGAACGCAAAACCTCAGCCGCCTCTTCAATCGAGTTTTTATTTGCTGCAACAATACCCATTATTCCTCACCTGTCATCCTGAAACGCTCGCGCTGAAGGATCTAGATTCTTCAGACCTCAAGGTCTTCAGAATGACTATTATAAAAAATACCACCTGTCATAGCCTCCCTTACACCTGTCGTGCTCGGCAGCGTAAGCGGCAACCCCAGACGCGAGCGCACCGCAAGATACGCAAACCCCTCGGCTTCCGTAGCATCCCCGCGCCAACCAAGATCATCAATGGAGCGAACAGGCAGCTCTAGGCGTTCACTCAGACTATCCAGCATGAACAGATTATGCCGCCCCCCACCAGCCGCATAGATACGAGCAGGCTTTTGCGGCAAATGCTTCATCGCCATACACACCCCGGAAACACTCATCTCCATGAGCGTTGCCATCGCATCCTCCCGCCGCGCATAGCGCACACAATCAATGCTCCATGCATTGCGATCAAGCGATTTTGGCGGGGGTTTCTTGAAATAATCATGGCGCAGAAAATCCTTCACAACCGCCTCCAGCACATCCCCGCGTGAAGCCATCGCACCACCCTCATCATACGCAAGACCCGTGCGCTCGCGCATACAATCATCCATCAGCGCGTTTGCAGGCCCGCAATCAAAGGCTATTAAATGATCGTCATCAATATAGGTAATATTCGCAACCCCGCCCAAATTCAGCACCGCTACAGGCTTATCCTGCCCCGCCATCATCGCCTTGTGATAAAGCGGCAACAAGGGCGCGCCCTGCCCTCCGGCCTTAATATCGCCCTGGCGCATATCCGCAACCACAGAAATACCAACAGCCCCCGCCAACCGCGCGCCATCGCCAATCTGCCAGGTAAAGCCAGCATCAGGATCATGGGTTATTGTCTGCCCGTGAAACCCGATCAGATCCGCTTGAAACCCCGAAGCCTTGACCGCCTCAATATGAATATCCGTAACCAGCCGTTCCGCCTCATCAAGCTGCGCATCGCGCTCGCGCTTGCCAAAACATGCTCGCACAGCCTGCGCAATCTCAGGATCATACGAATGCGCATAAAACCCAAGCGGTTTCACATAGGCCTGCCCATCTGTCTCCAGCAGCGCAACGTCAATCTCCCCATCCAAAGACGTGCCTGACATCAACCCAATTGCTCTATAGACTTTTCCAAACGCCATGTTTATATAATTCCTGTTATGAAGACATATAAATCAGAATTCCTGAATATCCTAGACGAGCGCGGCTTCATACACCAGTGCTCAGATTTTGAAACCCTCGATCAAAAATTGAACGAAGGCCCCCAAAGCGCTTATATCGGCTTTGATGCAACCGCGCAATCCCTGCATATCGGGAATTTAACCGGCATTATGATGCTCCACTGGTTCCAGAAATGCGGCCACAAGGCCATCACCCTGATGGGCGGGGGAACATCCAAAATCGGCGATCCCTCTTTCAAGGATGAGCAGCGCGTCCTGCTGGACGATAAAACAATCAATGAAAACATCAAAAATATTCAGGCAACATGTTTTAAACAATTCCTGCGCTACGGCAGCCAGCCGGATGATGCGCTGATGGTCAACAACAATGATTGGCTCGATGAGCTGTCCTACCTGTCCTTCCTGCGCGATTATGGCCGCTATTTTACCATCAACCGCATGATCTCCTTCGACAGCGTCAAACAAAGACTTGAGCGCGAAAGCCCTCTCACCCTGCTTGAATTCAACTATATGGTCATGCAGGGCTACGACTTCCTGGAGCTGAACCGCAGATACGGCACCATCCTTCAAATGGGGGGATCAGACCAATGGGGCAACATCATCAACGGCGTTGATCTGGGCCACAAAGCTGACCGCGTCCAGCTTTTCGCCCTCACCGCCCCCCTGCTCACCACACCCGATGGCAAGAAAATGGGCAAGACCGAGCGCGGCGCAGTCTGGCTCAATGCCGATATGCTCAGCCCCTATGATTATTACCAATATTGGCGCAACGTCGACGATCTTATGGTGGGAACATTGCTCCGCCGATTCACCACGATCGACATGATGGAAATCCGCAAACTTGAAGGGCTGCAAGGCGCGGACATCAACGAAGCCAAGAAAGTCCTAGCTCTTGAAGCCACAACACTCTGTCACGGCAAAGGCGCAGCAGCCGAAGCCGCAAAAACGGCGCAGAAAGTGTTCGAGGATGGCGGCGCAGGCGATGATCTGCCCTCTATACAGCTCAGCGTCGACTACCTCAAACAAGGCATAGAAATCGTCGAACTCTTCCTTGAAACCGGCCTGTGCGAGTCAAAAGGCGAAGTCAAGCGCCTGATACAGGGAGGCGGCGCGCGCATCAACGGTGAACCCGTGATGGCGCTCGATCAAAAAGCCAGCATTGCCGACCTCACCAAGGACGGCCACATCAAACTCTCATCCGGCAAAAAACGCCACGCCTTGGTGAAGATTTAGGGTTCGGGAGCACACAACGAACCTAAAGGCACAACTCTGGCGCCACCGCGAGCAGATGACGGACGATCCGGTATACTATCCCAAACCGCATGATACGGACTTACTTCCATCTTCTGAGCATCTGCAAACAATACTTTCGCCCGATCCGAAATCTCCGCAGCCGCTTGCAAAAGAGCCATATCATCAGTACAGGCATTAACTTGAAGAGAATGCGGTCCATTCAGACCCCAAATAACGCGGGTACCCTGCCCGTTGTGATTTGCTTCAACACCCAAAACCACCATTCTTGGGTTATTGCAAATAAAATCCGCTAAAGCCTTTGCAGAATCATCCGCCATATCAAAACCCCTTATCTTATAAGTTACTTATCTGCCAAGCCTATTACCAACGCAGCGCAGCAAACAAGAGAAATAATCACTCAAATAATATTTTGCGCAAAATACCGGGAGTAAGCACTGAAAGCGGATTAGCGCTGACCTTTGGATCATCCGTCGGCCCCTGAATTTTATACGTCGCAGCAAACACCCCGCCAGAGCCACCGGTCAAAATATCCCCCACCAGCGGAATTTTATCGATTATCTTATTAATCCCGGACATCGGCACAATCGTACCGGAAATATCCACCTCACGCTTGGCATTATCAACATTCCCCTCAAATAATAGCCCAAGCGAATTACCCGTGGTCCGCCCATCCTTCAGCACGAGCATGCTGCCTTCAGGACGGAAAAGCCACTGAAAATCAACGGCCATTTTATCAAATTTCATCCCCTTATTTGCAAAGGCATCCCCCAGACCCGTTAATGACAGAAGACTGAACAGCTTGGTCATCACAGGCGCTTTGACGACATGAAAATCATAAATACGCGCATCCCCCTTCAAATTTCGGTCACGCACCCCCCGCGCAGGCTCGCCGTTAATCTCAAGTCGCCCGCCGCGCATATTATCATAAATATTAAACGCACGCAGAAACCCGCCCGCATCCTCGGCAAGCATTTTAAAATTCCGCGCGCCCTGATTATCCGGTTTATAATACGCACTCACGCCCCCATCCCCCGCAAGCGCTTCAAACTGCCAGCGTGTAAAAACACCTTCTGCGTTTATATCAATATCCAGCTTCGCTTTTTGAAACGCCCTCTCCGGCGCTGTCAACAACGTATCCGCACTCATGGTAATATGCATCGGCGGCAGCGTGTAAGCCTCCTGAACATCATCTGGCTTCAAAAATGGCTCCGCATCCAAAACCAGTGCATCAAGATTAATATCCAAATCACCCTGATCCGCGTAAAGAAAAGTGAGCTTTCCCTGCGATTGACCAATCGTAAAGCTAGGGAAAGAGCCACGTTTCAATGACGCTTCACCGTCTTTTAAATGAAAATCAAGCACAGCATCAGAAAATTGAAACCCCTCACCAAACCCGTTTAAATCAGTAATCTGCTGAATTTTTCTATTCTTAAACCGCGCCTTGAAACTTGCCTCTCCCTTTATCCCCGATGGTTTGATATAGCCAAACGGCTCGACAAAAAAGACAGATGGGCTCAGATTTGCCGCAATATCGGCCTTCGCCGTTCCATCCCTGTAGGATGCGTAGGCCATATCGACAAATACTGAGCCTTCCAGAAAATCGCTCAAATCAATCCCCATCAGCGAACGCAGATTGGGATCAACCATAATTTTTGCGGTTAATTTCTCATCATAGGGCTTGCCCTTGCTGTCCAGAAAAGTCTGCCATGTCAAATTAATTGCGCGCTTCTCAAGCATCGCATCCCCGGCCAGCTTAACCGCCCCCTCCTTAATCTCAAATTTCAAAGGCCCCCCGCTAAGATCAAGCGTATCAACAACATCTGGCAAATAAACATCACTCAATGTGCCCTCAAGACCAATCTTAAAATCCTCAACGAGAACATCTTCTTGTGTTGGAAAATCAAGATTTACCCTCAAATCCGCCTGCCCCTTCACCTGCGAGGGGTCAAGTCCGACCTTCTCGCCCATCTCGATAGGCTCTTTTGCGATATAGCGCAGAACATTGGCAATATCACCCTTCAACCCGACCGAAAGATGTGCACTGCCCTTACCTTCTGCTGCAACCTCATCAAACAAAAGGGTTGCATTGGAAATATCAAGGCCGGCCATCATGCCCTTATCGACCTCAATATTCAAAATATCCGTATCCAGATCAAACTGTCCGCGCCCAAACAGCCCCTCCATAGGATCAAGCGGCGCGCGGTAATCAACGTCCATATCCTCAAAACTAAAAGAAGCCTGCAAACGCTGCGCATCAAAATCCCATTGTGCCTGCATATTGTCTTGCAAAATTTTCTCCCCCACGAGCGTAAATTCAAGGCTCAAATCCTTGAACACACCACCTGACATGCGCTGTACTACCCATTTTTCACTGGAGTCACCCTTAAGGATTTTTGGCCAGACAGGCGGAATTTGGGCCTGCTCGACGCGCGCAGACTTAAGCGTTACCGGCCCAGCAATCGCATCATCCGTGTGAATAACATCTGCCTGCGCCATGAGAGCTATTCCCCCGATTGAAAGGCGCGCATCATTTATTTTCAGCGATTTTCCAGCGTAGTTATAAGTCGCCCCCAACAGCAAGTCTTCATAGGGAACAGGATTATCCGACACATCAGGATGACTGATCTCCCCCTCTTTAGAGGCAATCTGTACCCTTACATCAGAGGGCATAAATTGCTCATTCAAAATTGTTTCCACATGTGCATCAAAAACAACATCCTGCGCCGCGAGCATTCCAAGCTCCGGAACTTTCATGGCTATCGCTTTTAAATCAATCGACTTAAAATCCGCTGCAATCTCAACATTCTTTTGGTCCCAGATATAATTCATATCCACGTGCAAGCCAGAAGCCTCTAACCCCACATCAGGCATAACCATATCAATACTGCCTTTAAGACCGGTTTGCGTGCTCAAAAGCTGTAAGTTGAAATCCGGAAACGACCAGGATTGCTTTGCCACCTGATCATCAACAAACAGACGCGCATCCTCAATAGAAAACCCGCGCAGCCGCGAAATAAGGGAATGTGTCTCCCCCTCAACCCCCGGGCGCGCAATGTAATTAAATATACGCGTTGTAAGCGCCGCCTGCTCTTCTGAGCTTGCCGAAGACTTTACTTGCCCAAAATCAAGCCGGATATCATTATCAACCGTGCGCACGATGCGTAATGTCGGCCCCTTGAGCAAAATAGATTTTGGCATGAGCTTAAGCGACAAAAGGCCGGCTCTTGAAAAACTTATCGCAGCACTTTTTACAGACAATATTGATTCATCATCACGGTTAAGAAGCTCCCCATTTTCTATCTCAAGAAATAGCGGCCCCGACAAATCCGGCCAGAACAAGGTAGCCCCGCTAAGCCGAGCATAATTACCCGTCGCCTCATCATGCAAGGCAAACTGGATATAATCTTTTGCAAATGTTACATCCAGCGGCGCAGACGAAACCCGCCATAAAAATAGAAAAAACAAGGACAGGCCAAAAAAGCCAAAGGCCACAACCACCTTCAGGGTACTCAAACACGTAAGCCAACAAAACTTTACAACACGTCTTGGCACCGAACCATTAATCCCTGGGGTTAAAATATCACAGAAAGATAATGTAAATGACTACACTTTTAGCCGCAGCTTGGGTAGTATACGCCTATCTTTTTCCACTATAGACTCATAAAGGAGTTCAAGCTATGGCAGAATTAAACATCGGCGATCAAGCGCCTGACTTTACCCTCCCCACAGATGGAAACGAAAAAATCACACTCTCGGCATTAAGAGGCCAGAATGTGATTATCTATTTCTACCCCAAAGACGATACGCCCGGTTGCACAACTGAGTCCTGCAGCTTCCGTGATGCGCTCCCTGCCTTTGAAAAACTCGGCACAGCGATCATAGGAATTTCAAAAGACAGCGTAGCGAAACACGACAAATTCAAAGCCAAATATAATTTGAATTTTCCCCTCGCCTCCGATGAAAACGGAACAGTCTGCGAAGAGTACGGCACATGGGTCGAAAAAAGCATGTACGGCAAAAAATATATGGGCATAGACCGCTCAACATTCCTGATCGATCAAAACGGTAAAATCGCCGCACTCTGGCGCAAGGTCAAAGTTCCCGGCCACGTCGAGGACGTTCAGGCCGCCGTTGAAAATATGAAGAAAAAGGCTGCATAACGCAGCCTTTTCATAAAATCATTTATAGCTAAGCCTAAGCCGCCAGCTTAACAGGAACCTGAATGCCACCCTTGGCCTTGTTCATGTGGTCATGAACATGCTCGATCATCACATCAATGTGATTGTGGAAGAAATGATTCGCCTCCGGCAATAAACGGTAATCAATGTGAATACCCTTTTGCATGTGCAACCGCTCGGTAAGCTCCTGAACAGCGGACGCTGGAACAATATCATCGCGCCCCCCCTGCAACATCAAACCTGACGTTGGGCACGGGGCAAGAAAAGCAAAATCATCCAGATGCGCAGGCGGTGCAATAGACACAAAACCATGAATTTCCGGACGGCGCATCAAAAGCTGCATCGCAATCCATGCACCAAAAGAAAATCCGGCAACCCAGACATAGGGCGCATTCGGATTAATTTCTTGCATCCAGTCAAGCGCAGAAGCTGCATCGCTCAGCTCGCCTTCACCTTCATCATACGTCCCTTGCGAACGGCCAACACCGCGAAAGTTAAAGCGCAAAACAGAAAAACCGCGCGCCACATATGCCTGATATAGTGCATATGTAATCTTGTTATTCATCGTTCCGCCATGCTGCGGATTAGGGTGCAAAATCAACGCCAATGGCGCATCTTTTGTTTTTGAGTGGTGATAACGACCCTCAAGCCGACCGGCGGGACCGTTTAAAATTACTTCAGGCATTAATACCTCTTTTTGTGTTGAGTATTACAGTTCACAGCCCTTTGTATATTGAAATACTCTACATAAGTCCACAAAATTCGCATAAGTACTTGAAAAACAATGTGGATAATGCGATGACTAAGCATGAAAAAAGCACATATTTACCTCGATTATAACGCCTCGGCACCCCTGCTCCCCCAGGCTCGCGCGGCAATTATAGAGGCCATCGATGCACAAAACGGCGCATATAACGCCTCCGCCGTACATTATTTTGGCCGCGAAGGGCGCAAAATCGTAGAACACGCCCGCATGCACATTTCGGCGCTCACCGGCACGCCCGCATCACAAATAATTTTCAACAGCGGCGCAACTGAGGGAAACAATACAATCCTGTCTCATTTTTCAAATGAAAAAATTCTAATCACCGCAACCGAGCACCCATCCGTTTTGGACGCCCCTAACGCAATCAAAATTCCTGTCGATACCAATGGCCTCGTTAATTTAGCCGCGCTGGAAGACTTATTGCAAAAACACAAACCCGCCCTCGTCTCCTGCATGCTGGTCAATAACGAAAGCGGCATTATACAAGACGTTGCGAAAATATCTGCCCTCGCTCACAAATATGGCGCGCTCTTCCACAGCGATGCCACCCAGGCTGCAGGACGCATGCCCATCAATATGCAGGAAAACGGCATAGACTTCCTGACCCTCTCGGCCCATAAAATCGGCGGCCCGCAAGGCGCAGGCGCACTTGCTCTAGGCTTATGTGGTCAAACCCCCACTCTGCTTTTTGGCGGAGGACAAGAAAAATCCGCCCGCGCCGGAACGGAAAACGTCGCCGGCATAGCAGGGTTCGGCGCAGCAGCAAAAGCAGCACTAGAAAACATGGAAACTTACAAAAATCTGGCCATCCTCAGAGATAAATTAGAAAAACAAATCAAGAAGATATCTCCCGAAATTATTATTCACTCTGAGGATGCACCGCGCGCTGCAAATACAACATTCTTCAGCCTGCCCGGCCAGGACTCTCAAAGCATGCTGATGGCCCTTGATCTTGAGGGTATCGCTGTCTCAAACGGCTCGGCCTGCTCCAGCGGTACAGTAAAACCTAGCCACGTCCTCATCGCCATGGGCATGGATGAAAAATCTGCATCATCTGCCTTGCGCATTTCCACTGGGTGGGATACGAAAGAAAGCGATATTGAGGCTTTTCTTATAGCTTGGCAAAAAATATATAACCGCATCAAAAGGACATAAACCAAATGCCCACCATCACAGTGATCGAAAAAGACGGTACGTCCAAACAAATCACCGCCGATGATGGCTGGTCTTTGATGGAAATCCTGCGCGACGCCGGATTTGAGGCCATCGAAGGCGCATGCGGAGGCTCCATGGCCTGCGCCACCTGCCACCTATATATCCACCCCGACTGGGCAGACCGCGTGGCCGCGCAGGATAACGAACAAACCGGCGAAGAAGAAGACATGCTCGACCTCGCCTTTGACCTAACCGAATACTCCCGCCTCGGCTGTCAAATCCGAATGAACAAAGAGCTCGATGGTCTTATCGTCGCCATGCCCGGCGCAAAAATTAACTGGTAAAACAACATGATCCGCCACATTGTGATGTTCAACGCCAAAAACCCCGAGGACATAGACGCCATTTATTCCGGCCTCAAAATGCTGGAAACCATAAAGGGAAACTGGAGCCTCAGCGTTACCAAAAACGAGAAACTTGACCAGATTGAAAACGACATAGATATTGTGGTTTACGGCGAGTTCCCTGATGAAAAAGCGCTCAAAACCTATAAGGCTCATCCAACCTACGAAGAATGCATCCGCATCGTCCGCCCCCTGCGCGACAAACGCATCGCCGTGGACATCGCCGCATAACGTCTTTACTTACGCGCCAATCGCGCTAACATATTTGAAGACGATCAGGGAGTGCTAGATTTGACATCATCCATCCATAACAAACCTCCACCTTATGACCTCACCAACTTCTCGATCCTGATGGTTGAAGATTCACAATATATGCAAAATCTCATCTCCTCCGTGCTCAAGATTTTCGGCGTTGGCGATATATTAATGTGCTCCAACGCAAAAGAAGCGCAAGACCTCATCACCATCGCTCAGGCCCGCACAACAAGCCGCTACGTCAACAAAATTGATATCGTGGTGACAGATTGGCTGATGCCCGACGGCTCAGGCCGGGATTTGCTCAAATGGATTCGCACCCATGAAAGTGATCTCATCAAATTCCTGCCTGTCATCGTCGTCAGTGGCTACACAACCGAAACCCTCACCAATGAAACACGTAACATGGGCGCAAATGAGATTCTTGTAAAACCTATCTCCGGCAACACACTTGCCAAGCGGATATGCTCGGTCATCGACAACCCGCGCCCCTTCATAAATGCACCCAATTATTTCGGCCCCGACCGGCGCAGACAGCAATCGCCCTATGTCGGCCATGACCGCCGATCACAAGCACCAAATATCGTGGAGATCACACGATGAGCAATAACAAAAATGAAGGCAAAGTTGAAATCATCATACAAAGACACAACACTCTAAAAAACAAACTCGGGGGGCTGCGGCTGCAAACAAACGAGGAAGGAGAATTAGCCGCCGAGCGCATCGAAGAGGCCGACGCCCTGATCGGGGATATGTGTGAAAACTGCCTGGAAGAAATGGGCACACAGCTCGACATCATCAGCGCCATGTGGAACGAGATGCAACAGACAAAAAATACGGACGAACGCGATGGCTACGCCGCCCGCATCTTCACCGCCAGCCACGAAATTAAGGATGTCGCCTCCATGTGCGGATACTCACTAGCCGCTTACTTCGCTGAATCCCTGCGCGATTATATCGCCAAAACCGCCCTCAACCTCAAAAACCAGAAGGTTATCATTCAGGCACACATAAACGCGCTCACCGTCGTCTATAAAAAAGCGATCAAAGATGACGCTGGCCCCACAGCAGAAGAGCTCAAAAAAATGGTAAAAGTCGCCATTGATAAATATGGCTAAGCCATTGCCTTTTCTAAATTCTCAACCAGCCTGTCCAAAAACTCCTGCGTGGTGAGATATTTTTGGCTATCACTCACCAAAAGCGCGAGATCCTTGGTCATGTGCCCCTGCTCTACGGTGCCGACACACACCCGCTCAAGCGTTTCCGCAAAGCGCACAAGCGCCTCATTCTCATCAAACTTACCCCGATATTTCAGCGCGCTCGTCCACGCAAAGATACTGGCAATCGGGTTCGTCGAGGTTGGCTTGCCCTGCTGGTGCTGGCGGTAATGGCGCGTCACCGTACCGTGCGCGGCCTCCGCCTCAACGGTCTTACCATCGGGCGTCAGCAAAACCGAGGTCATCAGCCCAAGCGAGCCAAAACCCTGCGCGACAATATCGCTCTGCACATCCCCGTCATAATTCTTACACGCCCAGACAAAGCCGCCCTTGGATTTAACCGCCTGCGCCACCATGTCATCAATCAGGCGGTGCTCGTAAAACAGCCCCAATTTTTCATACTTGCCCTTAAACTCATCATCAAAAATGCGCTGGAAAATTTCAATAAACCGCCCGTCATATTGCTTGAGGATTGTGTTCTTCGTCGAGAGATAAACGGGATAATTCTGGAGCAAACCATAATTAAAGCTTGAGCGCGCAAAGCCCTCAATACTCTCATCCAGATTATACATACCCATCGCAACGCCCGAACTTGGGAAATCAAAAATCTCCCACTCCTGAGGCTCCCCGCCGCCCTTGGGCGTAAACACCATCTTCATCACGCCCGGCTCAGTAATCTTCATATCGGTTGCTTTATATTGATCACCAAAAGCATGCCGCCCAACAATAATCGGATTTTCCCACCCCGGAACATAGCGCGGCACGTTTTTGCATGTAATGGGCGCGCGAAAGATCGTCCCGCCAAGGATGTTACGGATCGTCCCATTCGGCGACTTCCACATTTTCTTCAGGCCAAATTCCTTGACCCGCCCTTCATCCGGCGTAATCGTCGCACATTTCACCCCCACCCCGTATTTCTGGATGGCATGCGCCGCATCGACTGTCACCTGATCATCCGTTGCATCACGGTTTTGAATAGACAGATCATAATATTTCAAATCAATATCCAGATACGGCAAAATCAGCTTTTCTTTAATAAACGCCCAGATAATGCGGGTCATCTCATCCCCGTCAATCTCAACAAGCGGTGTATCGACTTTGATTTTGCTCATGGCTGCGAATCCTCTTTAGCTGTAATTTTATATAACTAAAGCTTACATGAGTCTCAGGATAGAAAAAGAATAAAAAATCAGGAGGCTAGCGTATACTGGCAGTCCATACAAATAAGGCTCGAAGCATTAAATAAATTTTGTCTGCACAGATTTTGCTACCCCCCTGACTTTAGTCAAAGTGTGTGTGGAGAGAAGAAATTATACTAAAAACTACTTATACCTTCCCGAGTTTAACTTTGTCGTCTTAAAGCTCCTTGTGCGTATATCCTCAAGAATAAAAGGCTTAGATCTCAACGTTAACTCCTTTCATTTAAGTTTTCGTTTTGTGTACAAAGATAAGATAACTCATTTTCATTTATTTCTAAAATTAATTAATATGTTTACAGTTATTATAATTTTAAATATATTAAACCTATGTTCAGAAACATAGATATTGACCTGCTCCGCTCCTTTATAACTGTTTACGAAACGGGAAACTTTTCCCATGCAGCCGAACGATTAGGCCGCACACAATCAACAATTTCACAACAGATTAAAAAGTTAGAAGATACACTTCAGAAAAGCATATTCATTAGAAATACACGTGGCCTCAGCATAACCTCCGAGGGAGAGGTGCTCCTGCCCTATGCACGTCAAATTATTACGCTCAACGACGAAGCCTTCGGCCGCATTTCCAAAGCAGATATCTCTGGCGTTGTTCGGCTCGGTGCTCCAGAGGCCTTCGCAACAAACCACCTCCCGGATGTATTGGTAAAATTTGCAAAATCCCACCCCTCTGTTGCCTTAGAGGTACAATGCGGCATGTCACATGATCTTTTAGAGAACTTCGAAAAAGGAGCATTTGATGTTATCCTGATCAAGCGCGATAACAAAAGCAAAATATACGGCAATAAAGTATGGCGAGAAGAGCTGATATGGGTTGGTCAACAAAAACATAGTTTTTCAAAAGACTCAACTCTCCCACTTATTTTATCTCCAGCTCCCTGTGTGTACCGCAGCAAAATGATTGAGTCCTTTGATAAAAAACGCATAAAATGGCGAACCGTCTTCACAAGCGCCAGCATGAATGGACGAATAGCTGCTGCGCGTTCCGGCCTTGGTATCACCGCCATCCCAAAAGAGATGCTCTCTCAAGTACATGGACTAATCTCACTTGAGCATAATTGTGGCCTGCCTGCCCTCTCCCCTATAGAAATTGATCTCATACAAAACAAACAAACAACGAACGACGCTGCCGAACGCTTAGCTGAACATATTATCTTTGCCCTTGAGAATGACCCATCTCTGTGCGCAAGCACATAATAGAAAACTTGTTTTTCTTCGCTGCAAACCTTATAGTCCGCGCCATGAACAGCTTAGGCATAAACAAAGACCCAAAAGACACCCGCGTTGTCGTTGCGATGTCGGGCGGGGTGGATTCATCGGTATGCGCCGCCCTTTTGCACGAGGAAGGCTATGACGTCATCGGCGTCACCCTCCAGCTTTATGACATGGGCGAGAGCGCCACTGTCAAAAGCAAGACCTGCTGTGCGGGACAAGATATTTACGATGCCAAACGCGTGGCCGAAACCTTTGGCTTCCCGCACTATGTCCTGAATTACCAGAGCAATTTCCGCGAGAGCGTTATTGATGATTTCGCCGACAGCTACCTCAAGGGAGAGACGCCCATACCCTGCGTGCGCTGCAATCAGAGCGTGAAATTCCGTGACCTGCTCAAAGTCGCGCATGACCTTGACGCCGATTGCATGGCCACCGGCCACTACATTCAGCGCATTACCGACGAGAACGGCCGCGCCCACCTTAAACGCGCCAAAGATACCGGCAAGGATCAAAGCTATTTCCTCTTCGCCACAACGCAGGAGCAGCTAGATTTTCTGCGCTTTCCCCTTGGCGGTTGGAGCAAGGATGTCACCCGCCAGCACGCACAGCGCTTAGGGCTGCTCAACGCCGATAAACCCGACAGCCAGGATATCTGCTTCGTTCCCGACGGCGATTACGCAAAAGTGGTTAAGAAAATCCGCCCCGGCGCAGAAAAGCCTGGCAAAATCGTCCATGTTGATGGTCGCATTGTCGGCGATCATAACGGCATCATCCACTACACAATCGGCCAGCGCCGCGGCATTGGCATAGGCGGAGGCGTATCGGACAATAACGAACCACTCTATGTCGTATCGATTAACGCCCAGAAGAATGAAATCACCGTCGGCCCGAAAGAAGCCCTCGCCCGCAATGTCCTGCACATCAGCGATTGCAACTGGCTGCTCAGTGAAAAACACACGAAAAAACCCATCTATGTTAAATTTCGCTCAGTCATGCAACCCACCCCCGCAACCCTGCATCTGGAGGGCACAACAGCGCAAATCCATCTAGACAACCCCCATTACGGCATTTCCGCAGGTCAGGCCGCCGTATGTTACGAAGGCGACCGCGTCATCGGCGGCGGCTGGATCACCGGCACATCTAATGCTTGACAAAAAAGGTAAAACTTGGCTTTATACGCGCACAATTATCAAGGCTCTGTAGCTCAGTGGTAGAGCAGAGGAATCATAATCCTTTGGTCGGGTGTTCAAATCACCCCAGAGCCACCATTTTCTCCCTTAAAAATCATTATCTTATAGAGCAACAGCCTCCAGAGCCTATGCGCCAAAATCCTACGGGGTAACACTGGGGTAACAAAATGGTGAACAACGCCATGAAAATCTAACATTCATCATGCTGAATATATAGTATATCTTCTTAACTTAAGATCGATGAAGAAAGTAGTTGCGTATGTTACTGAGAAAAGAAAAGACCCTAGAAGTGACTCAAGCTTGGGATGAAGACAAACTTGATAGTTTACTTGCCCAATTGTTCGGACCACGGGTTATGAGAAAAACTCCGTTTCCTTTTCTTTCATCACTGGCGAGCCAGTGATGAAAGCCTTACAAACTCTGCCGGAGGGATATTCCCAATGGCTGAGTGAGGTCTGGAGGTGTTGTACTCCATGCGCCAATCCTCAATTCTGGATTTTGCATCATTCAGGCTCAAAAACCAAGCTGTATTCAGACATTCTTGCCTGAACCTGCTGTTGAATGCCTCAATGGTGAGATGTTTTACACACTCAAAGAAGCGCAAGTGATCATCGAGGATTGGCGCAGGCATTATAATCACATCAGGCCGCATAGCTCGCTTGGCTACAAAGCGCCCATGCCGATGATGCATGTAAGGGGAGAGATTTGCTCCGCTACGCTCCTCAAATCTCTCCCCTTACAACAGAACAACTGCTAACATTACAAACCTAAAACTGGATTAAAAAATGGGGGTTGACCACCAGAATTATCTTTACCTACACCAATATCCCGCCCTCATCAATCAGGTCATGAACAGTGAGGTTAATCGTGTCTTTCAGGATAACAGTTTTGTGGAATTTATAATCGTTCCCAAGACCATCCGCATCAATTGCTATGTGTGTGTTACCCTTGCGCTCAGTGACTTTGATAAAATCAGTGATCGCATCGCTGAGCGGATTATACCCTTCCAGAATATCGGTAAAATCAAGTGTATCACCTTCGGAGAGATTAAAATTTGAAATCTTATCCGCTTTATTCGTATTTAGGGCATCTTTCGAGAAATAGAACAAATCTTCAACACCGTTGCCGCTTTGATCCGAAACCATAAAAGACTGCGTGCCATATTTCATTACAGAAAAACTGCCAAAATACTGCTGAGAAAGTGAGACTGTTACCGGCGTTGCAATATAGCCTTGAGATGGCTGAGCGATTGCAAAACTACTAATGCCCCCACCGCCGCCGAACATCATCGCCTGTGATCCGCCACCCAATTGAAGCATGCCATCCACATAGACCTCCAAAGCCTCAACGGCATTCGTTGTGAGATCCATAGCACTAAAGCTAAAGCTGTTCCCGTAATTTACGTTTATATCCTGATTTGAGGCAAGGAAGCCTTCAAACAGAGTGATCTCATCCTGCACGGCATTCGTATACTCATCAGAGGTAAAATAGAGCTGGAGCGTATCAAAGCCCGTATTCCCGTAATAAATATCACTGTTCCAGATATTTTCGCCAAACGTGTAGATGAGCATATCATCCCCGCCTTCACCGTATATCTGTCCATCACCAGCGCGATCATCGAGTAAATCATCTCCGCCGCGCCCGTAGAGACGGTTAAAGCCTGCATCACCCTTGAGCGTATCGCCGTAATTCGAAGAGCCGTGAATATATTCAATCGAGACCAGACGATCGCCCTGTGCATAGCCGCCAATCTGGGTATTACGCATCAAATCAATATCCACCGCCGCATTTGAGTTATTATAATAGACCGTATCAAAATCTAGTCCGCCATCAGCAAAGTCAGCACCAAGACTACCGTAAATACGGTCCGCGCCCTCCAGCGCCCATATGTTATTATCCGCATCATCCCCATAGAGCGAGTCAAAGGCGTAATGGCTACCAATAATATTTTCAATGCCACTGTAGCTATCGCCTTGCGCATAATTATGCGTGCCTGTGCCGCCCGCTAAATCAACCGTCACACGATCAGGCGAGCTTCTGTAATCAACAGTATCAACACCAGACCCACCATCAAAAGCCTCCGCCACAGAGCTTGCAATAAAGGTTTCATTTGCTGCAATAGATTGTGCAGCAATCGTCAGGCTCACTGTGCCCAAGGCCAGCGCGCCATGCACATCTTGCAGACGGTAAGTAAAGCTGTCTGAGCCGGACATGCCATTGAACGGTGTATAGATAAAGTCTCCCGCCTCATTAATCACTACAGAGCCATGCATGGTGGTATAGCTGTCCGCAATCACGCTAAGCGCATTATCCGCCAAAACATTACCCGTGATCAGGCTATCTTGATCGCCACTAAACATGTCATTCTGTGCAACAGGAGCAAGATTGGCTGTAAATAATCCATCTTGATAATGCCCGTTGGCAAATTGCAAACGCTCAATATCAATAAGCGTATCTGTTCCATCCGTGCCTGTTATGCTGGAGCTTGTTATTGTGTAATCGGCATAATTACCTGAAAATACTGCCGTATCAAATCCATCCCCACCATCAAGCAGATCATGACCAGCCCCGCCGTTCAGTACATCATCTTGCGTTCCTCCATGAAGCTCATCAGCACCATTACCACCAAAGAGCCAGTCGTTATCCTGATCGCCATAAAGATCATCATCCCCATCGCGCCCCTCAATGATGTCATCCCCATATCGTCCATACAGGCGGTTATAATCATCGCTGCCCTTAATTACATCATAAAGATCTGATCCAAATGCATGTTCGATAGAAATCAATTCATCACCCTGCGCATAACCACCGATTTGTATGCTGCGCATTAAATCTACATCCACCCCGCGGTCAGATAAATTATAGTACACCTCATCATTATCCGCACCGCCATCAAGAATATCCGCACCTGCACTGCCAAACAGGCGGTCTGCTCCAGCCAATCCCTGAAAATGATTCTGCGCAGCATTCCCGTAAAAAGTATCCGGCCCATAGGCTGTACCAATCACATTTTCAATCGAGATAAAGCTATCCCCTTCCGCATCATTATGCGTACCCGTACCGGCCTGTAAATCCACCGTTACGCGCCCCGCAGATGCGCTGTAATCCACAGTATCAGTTCCATCTCCACCGTCAAACGCTTCAACCGCAGTTGTTCCAATGAATGTATCGTCACTTGAGAGAAGACTTGTTAAATCAAAGAGGCTGTTATCATCAAAACGAATTTGTTCAACAATCATATTTGGATCACCAGAGAAAAAGTCGCTGATGATAAAACCGCTCGCAATTTGAATATTCAAATCATTTCCAACTTGTGTAAATGTTAAATCAGACAGCACAATACCAGCGCCAAGATCAAGTGTATCAAACCCGGATGTTTCGTTGATTGTGTTTACGCCATCACCAAGGTTGAACACATAACTATCATCCCCGGCACCACCGTTCAAAACATCATTCCCTGCTCCGCCAATCAGCGTGTCATTGCCCTCAAGACCATTGAGTGTGTTATCACCCGCATTACCATACAACGTCTCCGCCACGACTGTCCCAGTAAAAACAGAAGAATACCAGCTTTCATAGTTAATCAAATCAAGAACTGTGCCATCAGCAAGTCCTAACAATTCTACAAGAGAACCATCTTCTTCGCTAAGTTGTCCAGTAAACCGCACTGAGCCACCATCATAATAAAGAATAAGGTCTTCCTCGTCAGCTGTAATTGATAAAGTTGAAATATCTGTTGTAAGAGCAAGAAAAACACCGTCTTCTTCGCCATCTTCATCAAATATAACCATATCTCCATCTGCAACCGGGTTACCGATTTCATTGAATGCATACTGCATAAAATAAATATCATTTCCTTTACCTCCCGCAAGGTAATCACCTCCACCCCAACCAATCAACGTGTCATTCCCCGCACCTCCGTCCAGGTGGTCACTGTTAACATCACCGAAAATCTGGTCATCCCCGTCTTCACCATAAACCGTGAGTGTGTTATTCCCACCTATATTGAAGTCACCTTGAATATAATCATTCCCGGCACCTGCGAAAACAACATCCTGGCCGTAAGATAAAACAAAGTAATCGTCTCCCGCCCCCGCATATATAAGATCATTTACACCACCAATACCAAGCGGCCAGAAACCAGCCTCCTCATATGAGTCTCTTTCATCGCTCCCTTGCGCCACAATTATCAAATTCTGTATAGAAACTGTTTGTCCATCAGGCATCATTACAACAGGTAATCCCGTCAGATCGGTAAAATGATCAAACACAATACTCCCATCAGAGTAAGACAGGGTAAAATCAGAAAAGTTAAATCCGGAAATATCTCGATATAATCCTAAATTGTCTGCGTTTCCATACGCTGTAAAATCAACTGTGAAACCAAGCAGATCTGTATTTTCATTATCGCCACGAACTTCGTTAATGCCTGCACCGGCAATCAACACATCTTCATTATCAACAAAATACAGATCATCACCTTCAGTATCAATAAGTGTATCGGCGCCAGCATCCCCATGAATTTCATCATCACCAAACCCACCATCTATGTAATCATTACCTTCACCGCCTAATATTCTGTCATCGCCATATAGACCATATATCTTGTCATTAACAGAAAACCCTTCAAGATCTCCCACTATGTTACTTCCAAAGCCGAAAACAACCCGATCACTATTATTCGTCCCATACGTAACAACTTCAAGATCAGGCAAGTCATATAACAACCCCTCTCCAGTGCTAATCATAAAGCTTGTTGCTAAGCCGCTTCCTGTAAGCGCAATCCCTCCCTGAGCCCCATAATAAACATTAACAGAATCAGGAGTATTACTATAACGAATAAGCTGTACATCAGAAATTGAAGAGACATCATTAATAACAATTGTCTCACTGACCTCATAAAAAGGAAAAGAAAAACTATTGATCGTAGTGTGACCCGAGTAACTTAAATCAAAAACATAACTATTATTTCCTGAGAAAGATAAGAGACTATGACGCTCACCTTCAGCTTCTGACGCGATAAACACATTATCTCCAGAACTGCCGGAAATTTGATTATCAAATTTATCTGTAATAAAACCTATATTATCTTCGGAAATTCTGGTACTCGTGATCCCATTGTTATAGCTTATATAAACATCATCAATGCTTTCAACACCGCCTAAAAGAATTACTTTAGGGGCTGTCCTAGATAACAGAAGAAAGTTATCGTGAGGACATGCGCAAAAGTAG
>CAYGNP010000022.1:0-38998 GCA_964351365.1 uncultured Micavibrio sp. | reverse complement strand
GTGGATCAATATATTGGCGGGGTGGAGCATGCGGTTTTACATTTGCTGTATGCGCGGTTTTTCACCAAGGCGATGCGGGATTGCGGCTTTGTGGATTGTAAGGAGCCGTTTAGCGGGTTGTTCACGCAAGGGATGGTGACGCACGAGACCTATAAGGATGAAGAGGGGAAATGGATATTCCCGGTCGAGGCCGTGCGAGGAGAAGACGGGCAGTGGCGACATGTCAAAACTGGCGGAAAAGTAGTTGTTGGACCGTCGATCAAGATGTCAAAATCGAAGAAGAATGTGATTGATCCGGAGGAGATTTTAGAGGCTTATGGCGCGGATGCGGCGCGGCTTTTTATCTTGTCGGACTCTCCGCCTGAGCGTGATCTGGAGTGGACGGAAAGTGGTATTGAAGGCGCGTGGCGTTTTGTGAATAAGGTGTATGGTACAATTTCAGCGCTGGAGCTGCGCCCGGGCAAGGAGTCTCAGCTGTCTGAGCAGGCAAAGGATTTGCGCAGGTTGACGCATAAAACCATTAAGGGCGTTGGTGATGCGATTGAGGCCTTTGCGATGAATAAGGCGGTTGCGTTACTGCGTGAGTTTTATAACGGGTTTTCTGGATTTAAGCCACAAAATGACGGAGATGATTTTGCGTTGAGTGAAGCGGTGAAAAACTTTGTGATTATGATAAACCCTATCATGCCGCATCTGGCTGAAGAATTGTGGTTTTTGAAGGGGAATCAACGCCCGTTATACGAGCAAAATTGGCCAAAATATGAAGAAAAACTGCTGATTTCTGATTTGGTGACTGTTGGCATTCAAGTAAATGGAAAACTGCGGAGTACGATCAATATTCCGCCCGATATTGACCAAATAGAAGCCCAAAAGCTTGCGCTCGCTGATGCGAAGGTTGCTGCCGCTATGGAGGGCAAGGAGTTACGGAAATTTATCTATGTGCCAGGGCGCATTATTAACGTTGTAGGGGGATAATCTTATGAAAAAATTGTTTTTGTTTGGATGTTTTTTGCTCATAGCAGGTTGTGGCTTTGAGCCGTTACACGGGACAAGAGGGCAGGGCGGGGCTTCTGCCCGTGCGGTTTTTGAGCATATCTCAATTGCCAATATTCCAGACCGGGAAGGACAATTTTTGCGTAATGCGCTGATTGATTTATTTTACCGCGAGGGGCGTCCAGTTGATGCGCCCTATACGCTTAATGTCTCAAAGATTATTGAGACAAAGCGCGATTTGGATATTACGATAGAATCTGATGCAACGCGTCAGCAATTGCGTCTTGATACGGTTATGCAGCTGGTTGATAATGAAAGCGGCGAGGTTCTATTTTCGCGCTCTCTTTATACCATATCGAGTTTTAACGTGATTGAGAATGAATTTGCCAACCGGATATCGGAGCAAAATACGCGGGAGAATGCGCTGAATGATCTGGCGCGTCAGATTGAGCTTCAACTGTCTTTATATTTTAATAAATGAATTAACGGTCTAAGAATAAGAGTCAGAGCGGTGTGGGGCCATCACCGGTTTTAATGCCTGTGACGATGTATGTTTCGATTTCGCTTTGACCTCTCTTTACGGCGGGGCCCCATGCCTTGTATGAAGTCGGGGATATAGTTACGTTTGTGATGCCATGTGCGTTCAGTAAAGTTTCAAGCTCTTGCGGGTCGTGCTGATTTGCGTTTACTCCCGGATTTGTAGTTGTTGGAGGCTCTATGGTCATGGCCATAATCCCGCCGCGTTTAAGCATGGCAGCAATTTCTTTTACGGTATTTTCGAGTTGATCTGGCGTTACAAAATCCATAACGCCGGATACGGTGACCGCATCATAATCAGTCAGGCCGCCAACATGCTTGCTTACTTCGGTGATCGGGTGCGGTATACCGTTTTGGATATGGTTTTCCTTAAGGGCGTTTTTTAGTGACTCTCTGGAGATATCAAGCCCATCTATTTGGATTTCATTCCCTAGGGCTTTGCGCAAGAATTGTGCCGTAAGAGCTCCTGGGCCAGTTCCGAGATCAGCTATTTTGATTTCGCCGGTTTGGGTCGATATGAGGTGTTTCACATGGTTGACCAGTTGCTGAACCACACCATCCCAGCCGATGCGGTGGGAGGCGCTGGCGTATTTTTCCGCTCCAGTTGTATCGAAGTGAGCTGCTACCGCGTCAGGGTTATGATGATGTGTTGTGCCGTCATCCATAATTTATCTTCCCGTAAATATTTATACATTGCCTTTGGGAGAGAAAAAATCTTTCCGCCGGGTTTCCAATTAGGAGACCACAGCGGTTGGAATGTTTGATTTTCCGGGCTGTGGCGCTTTAGCTTTTTTTACACGGTGCAAGCTGATCCCTCAAATGCCGTGATTATCATAGATAATGGTGATGTTCATGACATATTGCGCACATTTTTGTCAATGTTTAATTTGTGCAATCTCTGATTTGTCAAAACCGAATTCAGCGATTATACTCATTTTTTAAAAAATTGCGGGGCCGCGTATGTCAGAAGTAAATGCCAGAGATTTAAGGGAGATTAACTCTTTCGCGGATGTGTATGACCTCTATACGGGGGCAGGGGAGCAAGTAAAGGCGGGGCTAGAGGTGGAGCTTGCGTTTTATGACCCGAAAAGCGCTGATTTGGCTGCGATGACTCTGGAACAGAATGAGACTTTGAAAAAAACAGCGATTGCGGCGCTTCCCGAGGATGACTGGCTTCACAATGAGCCGACGAGTGAGCTGCTTGAGGTGGCAAGTAAGGCGGATTTTTTTGCCGGTATGAAAGAAATCCTAAATGATACGAATACGAAACTGCGCGTTTTATCAGAAACTGCGCTTGGTATGGGTTTAAAACGCAGTTATTTCCAAGAGTTACCGGAAAAAACAGCCGCAGATCTGCTCTCCCGGATTGTTGATGTTGAGCGATATCAGGTGATGTATGCGCCGTATCGCGAAGATATGAGCAAATGCGTCCAGTATTTTGCGGTGTGTAAGTCTAATCAAGTTTCAGTGAGCCACAGAAATCCGGATCATTTGCTGGAGAATGTGCGCAGGCTATATGTGCTTGCGCCGTTTCTGTTTTTGCTTAGCGATAACAGCGCCGGGTTTATAGAAGGCAAGCCGTTTGCGGGTCATGGCGCGATGCATTTGCGTCATGAGGGGCTGACCGAGGGGCGTGGCGGGGTTTTGCCCTATGTTTTCAGTGCGGGTACGGGTGAGGAGTTTATTACGCGCCATATTGAGCATGTCATGAATAATCCGCTGTTTATGTATTACGGGCTTGACGGGGCGCTGAACCGCGTTCCATCGGGGGATTGGGGGGTGACGTTTAATGCGCTGAAGGTAAGGGGGCTTAATATCGCCAGCAATTATTATCTGGCGCAAAGCGTTTTATGGCCGGATGTGAAGATTGCGGCGCTTAAGGATTCTGCGGGCGCGGTCACGGGACACCGGTTTGAGGCGCGGATGTTCGGAGTGGGTATGCATCAGCATCAAAGCGCGTTTATCTTAACGAGCGCGCTGGCGTTTCATGCGGCGTTTGCACAAGGGGTTGATGAGTTGCTAGCGCGTTATGGGCTTGGCACAGGGTCGGGCCTTTATGACCAGGTGCTTGCGGCGTATGGGTTTGCGCGCGCGCATGGCGGCAAGTTTTTTGATATTCCCTATGGCAGTGGCATGATGGCTGATTTTGCGCGCGCGTTTGCTGATTTGGTGGAGGAGATGGCGGCGGATATTGGTATGGAGGCGGAGGCGCGCCCGATGATTGATATTTGTCGCAGCGGGTATACGGATGGCAAGGTTAACCGGATGCTTTTCCCGACTCTTGAAGATGTGATCGCGCAGCAACGTGATCATGATCCGGAGATTTTTTATAATCCGAACCAGAGTGCGCGGATGGTGTATGAGCGTGCACTGGCAGAGCGCGATTCGCTTCAGGCTGCAGCGATTTAGGCGGGACCTGCTGTTATTAAATGTTGCTGATCTGGTGCGGGCAGGGGATTTATTTTTTTAAAGATTATTTCTGGTATAAATTTCTCGTTTTCTTTTTTTGCGACGGTGACAATAGCTATGCCCCATTCAGGTTTTTTGTGTGTGGTGAGTGTGTCTGGTCTGTCGAGAAGTTCACGCCAGTTTTCTGCTGACAATCTATCTTTGTGGATGGTTGTATAATTACTGGTTCCTGATTGGTTGTTTATGACGATCTGGGCGTACCAAGAAGGAATTGTTATTAGCACGTGCGGTTCGTTTGAATAATAAACCGGGGGTAAGATTTCTATTTCGATGTCCTGTTTTAGATTGAGGCCGCTTTTCCCGAGCAATAGCAGGAGGGGGGTTAGGCGGTCTGAGAATTTTGGATTTGGGGTTGTTGCACTGGTTTCGGGGTGCTTTATGGCTTCTTCGATCTTGTCTGCTCTGTCTTGCGGCACGTTAATTCTGAGGCCGAATTCTCTTGCGAGTGTGCAGAGCTTATGTTCTGTTAAACTAATTCTTTGGATTTTCGGGATTTCAGGTTTGGGTTTTGCGGCGGGTTTTAGTTCTGGCGGAGTATCAGGTTGCGGGGGCGTTTCGTTGCGCGCGGCGGCTTCGCGTAGCTCTTTTTCCCAGAAAGGTCTATTTGGTGGAGGATTACCCTGTTGTTCCTGATGGGTTATGTAGGCATCTAGAATTCTTAAGGCACGAGATAAATCATCTGGGTTTAGGCCGAAACCAGGATTTTTGAGTAATGCAGTTAACTTATTTGAGAAGTCCCATGAATCGACTAATTTCATTCTCTCTCTCCTGTCTTGATCTTTGTTATAAAATTATGAAAACGCTATGGCAAGGAAAAAAGAGATCCTTCGCTATCGCTCAGGATGACATTCTATTGGCAATAGGCTAATGTTTTTATATGAAGATTACTTTTAAGCAGCTAGAGGCCTTTGTGCGCAAGCCTGATCCTTCTGCGCGCGTGATTCTGGTTTATGGCCCTGATCAGGGGCTTGTGGGGGAGCGGGCGGCGGTGATCGGGCGCAGTGTGGTTGCGGATTTGAATGACCCGTTTAATGTTGCTGTTCTGAGCGGGGATGCTTTGGCTGAGGATCCGGCGCGTCTTGGGGATGAGGCACATGCCATTTCGATGATGGGCGGGGATCGGCTGATCCGGATTGAAGATGGCGGGGATAAGCTCACGGTTTTGCTCAAGAGTTATCTGGAGGCGCCGAGTAGCGGGGCGCTGGTGGTGGTGCAGGCGGGGGATCTGGGGCCGCGATCATCTTTGCGTAAATTATGTGAGGGGGCGAAAAATGCGGCTGCGGTTGCGTGCTATGTGGAGGATGAGCGGGATGTGAGCCGGTTTATTCGGGATTTTTTGGGTGAGCATAATATGCGTATTGATCCTGATGCGCTGGCGTTTTTGGCTTCCGCGATTGTGGGGGATCGCGCCAGAGTGCGCTCGGAGCTGGAGAAGCTGGTGACGTATAAGGGCGCGGAGGCGGGCGCGATTAATCTTTCTGATGTGCGCGCGGCGTGCGGGCAAATGGGCGCGCAGGGGTTTGATGATCTCGTGTATGCGGTGGGCGGGCGTGATGCGGCGGGGGCGCTGAAGGCGTATGCGACTTTAAGCGCGGAGGGTGTGGCTTTTATTGCAATTTTACGCAGTTTGCAAAATCATTTCCGGCGCTTGCATCAGGTGCAGGCCTATCTGGAGGCAGGGATGGATGTTGAAGGGGCGATGAAAAAGCTCGCTCCGCCCGTGTTTTTCAAGCAAGTTCCTGCGTTTAAGGGGCAGGTGCAGGCCTGGCCGCGGCCAATGCTGGATGTGGTATTGGGCAAGCTTACTGCGCTTGAGGTGCAGTGCAAGCAAACCGGTATGCCGGTGGATGTTTTGTGCGCGCAGGCGATTTTGGCGGTGAGCAAGATGCGGCGGGGTTAGGGATGGGTGGGAGATTCTTCGCTGCGCTCAGAATGACAAGGGGCAGCGCTCAGAATGACAGGTGGGCTCGGAGTGACATTTGAGATGTTTGCTTTCATCCTGAAGCCCTTTAGGGCTGAATGTTTTTTAACTACAGAGGGCGCAGAGTTTTTTAAGATACCTGCGGCGCAGGTTGGGTGCTTTGCTGCGGTCGCAATGACGATTATGATTTAGATTCTTCGCTTCGCTCGGAATGACAGGGGGGATGTGGAAAGCGAAGCCTTTGGTATTATTCGTTCGTGCCTAAAATTTTCGCCAGTTCGCGCAGGTGGGTGATTTCATTGATGCGTAAGGGGGCGCTTTTGTTGGCGGCTTTCTTTTTGTTCAGAACGGGAATGGTGGCCTTGTCGAAGCCGAGCTTGGCGGATTCCTTGAGGCGCAGATCGCTCTGGGCGACTTGCCGGATTTCGCCAGCCAGACCAATTTCACCAAAAAACACCGTATCAGGGGGCAGAGGCACGGTTGAAAGTGCGCTGATGAGGGCGGCGGCCACAGCCAGATCGGCGGCGGGTTCGTTAATGCGGATGCCGCCTGCAATGTTCAGGAATATATCGTGGCTGGAGAGTTTAATGCCGCAGCGGGTTTCCAGAACGGCGACGATCATGGCGAGGCGGTTATGATCCCAGCCCAGAACAGCGCGGCGGGGTGAGGCCAAAGATGAGGGGGCGACGAGAGCCTGTACCTCAACGAGAAGTGGGCGCGTTCCCTCAAGGGCGGCAAGGACGGCCGAGCCTGCGGCATCTTCGCTGCGTTGGGAGAGGAAGAGGGCGGAGGGGTTGGCGACTTCGATCAGCCCTTGTTCGGCCATTTCAAAGACGCCGATTTCATCGGTGGGGCCGAAGCGGTTTTTGACGCTGCGCAGGATGCGGAATTGGTGGCTGCGTTCGCCTTCGAAATAGAGCACCGTATCAACGAGATGTTCGAGCACGCGCGGGCCTGCAATCTGGCCGTCTTTGGTGACGTGGCCGACAAAGACGACGGCGATGTTTTTGGCCTTGGCCATGCGGATGATTTCCTGCGCGGATGTGCGCACTTGTGTGACGGTTCCCGGCGCGCTGTCTATGTTATCGACATACATGGTCTGGATGGAATCAATGATGACGAGTTTTACCGGATCTGTCATCGCCTTTATGGATTCGAGGATATCGCGCACATTGGTTGCGGCGGCAAGCTTGACGGCGGATTGCCCGAGGCCCAGACGATCAGCGCGCATGCGGATCTGGTCAGTGGATTCCTCGCCGGAGATGTACACGCAAGGCACATTGTTGTTGGTGAGGGCGCAGACCGCCTGAAGCAAGAGTGTGGATTTGCCGATGCCCGGATCGCCGCCGATGAGGATGGCCGCGCCGGGGACGATGCCGCCGCCGGTGACGCGGTCAAATTCGCCGATTTTTGTGAGGAGGCGGGGGTAGGTTCTGCCCTGCGTGCTGCGCAGGTCATCGAATTCAATGACGTGGCCTTTTTGTTTGGCCGAAAGGCCTTTTGGTACGGCGCTTTGTGTTATCTCTTCGGTGATGGTGTTCCATTCATTGCAGGCATCACATTTGCCCGCCCAGCGCGTGGTTATGGAGCCGCAAGAGTTGCAGACATATGATTTTTGTGCTTTGGCCACAGTCGGTGCTTCCTTTTATCTTTGCAGTGCGCCTGCTGCGCTCCTAAGGTATTTGTAATACCTGTTGTCACTTGCGCCTGCTGCAAACATAAAATCAAGCACCTTTTATTTTTAGAGTTTAGCTAAAGTTTTTGCAAGGCTTAGCCCTCGCGTTTGAGGGACCATTTGATGGCGGTGTTATCACTGCTCATGCGTTTATGAATAACGATTTGTTTGGTCTTGCGCGGGGTGATGCCATTTGCCAGAGACAGGCTGTCTTCGATTTGCATGGTGCCGCCAGATTGGATGAAGCGCCAGCCAATCCCGCCGGGCATACGCAGGATGAATTCTTCTGCTCCCTCTGTGGGGGTTATGGTTATGCTAGGGTAGAGGTGGAAGCGCAGCGCGATGTCTACGGGTTTTACAAGGGTGAAGGCGCAGGTGAAATCATCCTCGCCGCGCAGATCGTTGCCTTCGTCGCAGAGATAGATTTTGCGCAGATGGGTAATGCCGTTGAGCGGGGCGTATGCGTTATGCGAGGCCACAAGAAGGGCAGCGTCCTTGGTTTCTTCACGGTGGACTTCAGTTTGTGATGCCTTGCGGCCGAAGGAGCCGTCTTTTTTGATTTCGTAGGCGCCGCGCATGTCCAGGCATGCGGTGTTATGGGCCGCGGTGGAGCGCAGGGCTTCCTGCCACTCGTTGCAGGTGGGGTGCGCGCCGCAATTGGCAAAAACCCGTTCCTTGCCGTAGCAAAATTCAAAGGCAAGCGGGGCGGCGTGGGCTTGTTTATCATAGGGTGCGTTTTGCGCAATGCCGGTATCCATTACAAGCAGGGAGCGGCCAATTTCTATGCGCTCGAAGCCGGTTTGTTCGAGGCGCTTATGGGCGGGTTTGTGTGTTCCAGCCTGAGCGAGGATGGCGTCAATCATCTCGTTTTCGCCTTCCTGCGCGCCTTGGAAGAGCCCGAAGCGGCGGTCGCGATATTGGAACAGGCGTAAAGCGCGGCCGGTGTTTTCAATCGTGCCGGTCAGAATGTCAGGGGCTGGATAATTGGCGGCTTTGAGCGCTGTGCGGATATCGGTTAAAATCTCCAGTACATCCAGCATGGTGGCGGGGGAGCGGGTTTTATGGCCGCCATCGGGCAGAATTTGTGTCTCAATGGCCTTTTTCAGAGTGGTGAGGGCCTGATCGATCCATTTTTCACGTGATTCAAGGGCGATTCCAGCGAAGAGGAGGCCTTTTACGGCCTCGAATTGGGCGATGCCCTGTATATTTTTACAGATATTGGCGAGGTGATTTGCTTGTTTGGCCAGAGAGGAGAGGAAGGCTTCGTCAAATTCGTGGTCGTCGCCGTCGCAGAAAAAATCGTAATGACATATCCACATGGCGACACGCCGTCCGGTGATTTCCGCGCGCCAGCATTGGGGGCTGTAATTGCCGTGATTATCGATCCAGCTTTTGAGCATGACGCGCCCCTGTTCCCGTGCGCGTGCGGTATTGAGCGTACGCAGATCGCGCAGCCAGACGAAGCTGTGGATGTGGGAGATCCAGATGTCGTCACCATCTTCGGGATTCCACCATTGCGCGTACCATTGGGGGCCAGTGCGTTCCTCGACTCCTGCGGCGCTGAGGAGGGCCAGTGCCTTGTCTTCTGAACCGGTCCAGGTGTCGACGGGGCGAACGACCAGGCGGTCGGGTGCTTTGCCGGAGAGGCTCCAGTCATATAGAAACGAGTTGGCTCCTATCTGTTCGGCTTTTGATTTCAGGGTGCTGATGAGGGGGAAATGCATGGCGTTATGTCTTTCCTTTCTGCGGGCGTAATGCGGCGATGCTTTTTGCGTACTGATCCGGCCCGTTTTTGAATATAGCTGTGCCGGCGACGAGGACATTTGCGCCTGCATTTACAACATCTTGCGCGGTGTTGTTGTTTATGCCGCCATCGACTTCGAGGTCTATGTCGCGACCAGTTTCATTTATCATACGGCGCGCCTCGGAAATTTTATCGAGGAGGGGGATGAAGCTTTGGCCACCGAAGCCGGGGTTAACGGTCATGATCAAAATCAGGTCGATCATGTCCATGACATGGACGATATTTTCGATGGGTGTATGGGGGTTAAGCGAGACGCCAGCCTTGATGCCTTTTGCTTTTATATGCTGGAGCGTGCGGTGCAAATGCGGGCCGGCTTCGACGTGGGCGGTGATGATATCAGCGCCTGCGTCAACGAAATCATCAATGAGCGGATCAACGGGTGCAATCATCAGATGTACGTCAAAGGGCTTTTTTGTGACCTTGCGGATGGATTTTACAACGGGGGCGCCGAAGGTTAAATTGGGCACGAAGTGACCATCCATGACATCGATATGGATGTAGTCTGCGCCGGCCTTGTCGATGGCCGTAACTTCCTCGCCGAGTTTTGAAAAATCGGCAGAGAGAATTGATGGGGCAATTTTTACTTTGGACATTTTTTATTACTCAGAGTGAATGTATCGCGTTGCACGATGGATTTGATAAAAGACTAGCAGAAAATGGCAGGAAAATCTATTGCGTTCTTTTCAGGCGTGAGATGAAGAACCCGTCCATGCCGCCTTGCGCCGAGAGATGATGCGGCAGGATGCGCAGATCGCCGTTTTCGTTGATGAGTTCTTTGTAGTCACCGATTTCGTGCGGGGCGATGGGCATACGCGAAAAATTGGTATTGTTCGAGAGGAAGGTCTCGATTTGTTGCTCGCCTTCGTTTTTTTGTAAGGAGCAGGTGCAATATATCAGTATGCCATCAATGTTCAGCATGGTGGTGGCCTGATTGAGAAGACGTTCCTGGATGGATGTAAGCCCGGCGATATCCTGCATTGATTTGAGATAGCCGGTATCGGGGTGGCGGCGGATTGTTCCCGTGGCCGAGCAGGGGGCATCCAGGAGGATATAGTCTACCGGGCTTGGCGGTTTCCAGACGGCCGCGTCGGAGATTTCAATTTTTACGAAGCTCTTGAGTTGCATGCGCTCCAGATTTTCCTCGAGGCGTTTTAGGCGTTTGGCGGAGCGGTCAATTGCGGTCACGTTTGCGCCCATGCTTGCGAGCTGAAGGGTTTTACCGCCGGGGGCTGCGCAGAGATCGAGCACGTGTTTGCCTTTGATATTGCCGAAAAGCTGTGCGGGGATGGCGGCAGCGGCGTCTTGAATCCACCATTTTCCTTCGTCAAAGCCGTCCATATCGCGGATGTTTCCGCCGAGCACGCGGCGGAGCGTTCCAGTTGAAAGCTCGGAGGCTTGCAGGACGTTGCCCCAGTAGGGACGGTCTGCGATATTTTTAACGGTGATATCAAGGGGCGGTTCGTTCATGTTGGCTTGTGCGACCATCGCCGCGCCGGTTAGGCCGTAATCTGCGATCCAGAGTTTGAGGAGCCATTCGGGCGTATTGAGCCTTGGGGCGTCCTGATTTTTGATGCGGGCAGCGCCTTCGCGGGTGAGGCGGCGCAGGATGGCATTGATGAAGCCTTTTTGGCTTTCGAGGCCGAATTTTTCGCTGAGACGCACGGAGGTGTCGACGCTGGCGTGGTCTGGGGTGTCCATGAAAAAGAGCTGGGTGATCCCTAGGCGCAGGATGTGACGCACTGTTTGTGTTTTGATGGAATCGGGGCGATCCAGAGCGGCGTTGATGAGATCATCGATTTGCCCAAGCCTGCGTAATGTTGTGGTCAGCAGCATGCGGGTAAAGCCGCGGTCACGCAGACTAAGCTCTGCGAAATCTTCGGATTGATCGAGCGTGATGTCGAGCGCGGTTTTACGATCGAGGACCGCGGCAAGCAGATTGAGGGCGCATAGACGCGCCGTGAGGTCGTCGGTTTCGGGCGTTTCTGGGATGTTTTCTGATGAATTCATTTGCTCAACGGGGTTATTTTCCCTTACTATGGGTTATGGACACTAAAAAACCAAGCCCGGATCGCGCGCAAAGTGAAGAAAAAACCGACTCTCAGCCTGTTGAGCGGGAAGTTGGCGGTTTTGAGAATAAAAAAGAGCCAACGCGCTATGGTGACTGGGAGGTTAACGGGCGGTGTTCTGATTTTTAAAGGTGTTTTATACTATGGTTAGAGTCTTTCTTCTTTTTTCTTTTATGTTCGTTTTTTCTCACGGGTCTGTTTTTGCAGGTACGCCAATTGTTGTCGAGATGTTTGGCAAGAATGGATGCACTGAGGATACGAATGTGCAGGAGGCGTTGAGTGATCTTTTAAAAGAATATGAGGGCGCGATTTTTATCAATTGCCGCCAGTGGACGCAGGACGATGGCAGCGTACCCGTTGATAATACATTTTCTCACAAGTTTTGTGGTGAGCGTTCAAAGGCGTATGCTGATCGCTTGTCGGTGTGGGGCGGTGGTAGGTCTGCTGTTGTTGTGAACGGGAGATGGGATGCATATACCAGTAATCTCTCACCTGCGCTTAAGGTTGGAGTGTTGGATGGGGTTTTGCCGGTGGGCTTGAGGCTTGATGAGGGTGGGCGCGCTCTTGATATCGATTTGCCAAAGGCGGGGGCGGATGGTGCGCAGGTGCAGGCCGAGATCTATCTTTATGCTTATGCGCCGACACAAGGAAATGAGCGTATTTTTGCCGATGCGGATGTTGAGATTACGGATGAGCTGCGGGCGCGCGTTCAAAATGGGGAGAGCGTCCCTTTTGTTACGCGCAGGCATACGGAGCAGTTTTTGTTTCGTCCTGTTATCGCGCGTGAACGCGTTGGTGCATGGGATGGAAAGGCCATACAGATGAGCTATACTCTTGATGATGTGAAAGCGATGGCGGGGAGTTTATCCAGTGATTTGAGTTATGTTGTCATGGTTCATCAGGGTGATGAGTATGGTCCTATTCTTGCGGTGGGTGAGGTTATGGCGCAAAAAGAGCGTGATCGGTTTAGCGGGAAAATTCCATCTGTCGTTATTGAGCGTATTTCAAATCCACCAGAGTCTACTGGTTTAAGTCAATAAAGAGCGGAATATGGTCGCTGGGTTTTTCCCAATTGCGCGCGTGGGGCAGTGTGTTGTAGGCCGCAAGGCTGTCTTTTAATGCAGGTGTAATCCATATGTGATCAAGGCGGCGGCCGCGGTTTGATTTTTGCCAATCCCGGTTGCGGTAGGACCACCAGCTATAGCTTTTTTCTTCGGCGGGGATGAAGTGGCGGGCCGTGTCGATCCAGTCCAGTGATTTTTGCATGCTGTTTAGTTTTTCAACCTCTATGGGTGTGTGGGAGACAACATTCAGCAATTGTTTGTGCGACCACACGTCGTGCTCGCCGGGGGCGATGTTGAAATCTCCGGCCACGACCAGCGGCGTTTTGGGGGCGTAATTTTTGATGAAGAATTTTTGCATTTCATCGACAAAATCCAGTTTGTGTCCAAATTTTTCGTTGATAGTGCGGTCTGGCTCGTCTCCGCCAGCCGGAATATAGATGTTGTGCAGTTCGAATTTGGGGAAGGTTACACAAATGTGGCGGCAGTCATTTTTAGCCACACGATCATGGATTTGCGGATTTGAAAATGGCGTTTTCGAGAGAATGGCAACGCCGTTATAGCTTTTCATTCCGGTAAAATGCTGGTGGGTGTATCCGGCATCGATGAAGGTTTGTGCAGGGAAAAATTCGTCCGGGGTTTTTGTTTCCTGAAGGCAGATTACATCAGGGTTTTCCTGTTTTATGACATCCAGCACAAGGCCAGCGCGCAGACGGACGGAATTAATGTTCCATGTAAGAATACGCATAATATTAGAACGGCAATCCGCCGCCGCCAGCCATATCTTCGGGAAGGCCCATGCTTTCCATCATTTTTTTTGTTTCGTCTTTTATGGTTTCATCTTTGAGCTGGTTGGCGTTGTTGAGGGCTGCGGTGAGGAGGTCTTCAAGTTCTTCCTTGTCGGAGCCGATCAAGCTGTCGTCAAGATCGATTTTTAACACTTTTCCTGCGCAATTCATGCGAATTTTGACCAATCCGCCGCCAGATTCGGCTTCGACTTCCATGTCTTTGAGTTTTTCCTGCACTTCTTGCAGTTTGAACTGCATTTCCTGTGCCTGTTTCATCATTTTTTGAAAGTTCATCATTGTTTATGCGTCCTTATCATCGTTCAGCGGGTTGTGGTCCAATATTTTTACAAGCTGTGCTTCGGGGAAAAATTCCAGAATATTTTTCACCAAAGGTGTTTGTGCCATGTCTGCGAGGGCTTGTAAACGTTTTGATTCGTCCCTATCGGAGAGGGTTTGTGCGCCGCGATCATTTGAGATGACCACCATCCAATGAGATTGCGTGATTGATTTGAGCGCTTTTTGTAAATTTTGTGATAGTTCGGGGGCGGCATTTTCCGATAGCCGAAATTCAATACGGCCCTGTTTGAGTTTGACCAGATGCGCGCAGTGATAGAGTTGTTCGGCGAGGAGGAATTCTTCGTTTTTTCTCAAAAGCGCGATGATATCCTCAAGGGTGTTTATCGGCTGCAGGGCTGCGGGCGATTCGTCAAAGGACAAAGCGCGGGCGGTTTCTGTATTTGAGCGTGTTTGCAGGGGCGCGTTGCTGCTGGTCGTTTTTGCGGTTATCAGAGGTGGGGGCGTGTCTGTCACTCTGCCGAGCGGGGCTGCGTGAGGGGATATAGTTTGTTGCGGCGCGTCTTTGAGCTTTTTGATCAGATCGGCGGGGTCGGGCAGGTCGGCGGCGTAGGTCAGGCGGATAATGACCATTTCGGCGGCGCTTTGCGGGTTTGGGGCGGTGTTCACTTCCTCGAGACCCTTGAGGAGGATTTGCCATGTTTTGCTTAAGGTTGGCATGGTGAGTTTGGCGGATAGATCACGGATGCGGGCGCTCAGCGTTTCGCTTTCCGGGAGGGCGCGGGATTTTGTTAACTGGTGCGTAATCTCAAGGAGATCCTGCACGAGTACAGAGGCGTTGCCGCCATTTTTGTGGATATTATCCATGATGTCCAGAGCGTCTTTGATGTTGCCGGTCAGGGCATGTTCAAGGATATCGAGATTTTTTTCGGCATCGCCAAGGCCGAGCATCGCCTGTACATGATCGGCGGTAATTTTTTTATCAGAGAGCGCCATGGCCTGATCAAGAAGGCTGAGTCCGTCACGCACAGAGCCGTCTGCTGCGCGCGCGATCATGCCAAGGGCGTCGTCTTCGGCCTTGACCTTTTCCTTTTTGCAGATGGCGGCAAAATGGGGGATCAGGATCTCCGGGCTGACGCGCTGCAGATCAAAACGCTGGCAGCGGGAGAGAACGGTTACGGGCACTTTGCGAATTTCGGTGGTGGCGAAAATGAATTTGACGTGGGCGGGAGGTTCCTCGAGGGTTTTGAGGAGCGCGTTAAAGGCGTTTTTCGAGAGCATGTGCACCTCGTCGATGACGTATATCTTATAGCGCGCCTCAGTGGGGGCGTAGCGAACGCCGTCCAGAATTTCGCGGATATCATCCACGCCCGTGCGGGAGGCGGCGTCCATTTCCATGACGTCGGGGTGGCGGTCTTGGGCGATGGCCTGGCAGAGCGGGCAGTCGGATGTATCACCAATTGTGGGGCCAGCGGTTCCGTCCGGACCCTTATAGTTCAGAGCCTTGGCGATGATACGCGCCGTTGTGGTTTTACCAACACCGCGCACGCCGGTGAGCATAAAGGCATGCGCAATACGGCCAGTTGTTATGGCGTTTTTAAGGGTGCGCACCAGCGCGTCCTGCCCGATGAGTTCATCGAAATTTTGCGGGCGGTATTTTCGTGCCAGAACGCGGTAAGGTTGATCTTTATCGGACATATTATATGTGTAAAGCGATTCCGCCGCGCGTGCAAGTGCGAGGAAGGTGGAAAGCCGGATACGACCCGAAAAATTCGTTGGTGGCTGCTTCCTTTCGGACCTGACCGGGCTACATCGAGCCTTCGCCCGCACCGACTTTCCATCTGCTTTATAGGGGGGTTTGAGCGTATATTCAAGAAAAATACTCATTGCGTGTGATTCGCACTTACTATTTAAAAAGGGGGCTTATAGGCTTGTCGGTACGGTCAGAGCTCCTGCGCCTGTAAGCGTTGCTGCGGAGTAGTTTTAAAGATAATAAGTGCGATACATTTTTTAATGTTTTTGTTATGCTGGCCTTTGTTTGTAATTTTGGATAGAGGCCAGCATGAAACATAGCCAGTTTGACCTTCTTAAAGATAGGCGGTTTATGCCGCTGTTTATCACTCAGTTTTTAGGGGCGTGTCATGATAATCTATTCAAGGCGGCGCTGACGGCGGTCTTACTGTTTAGCACGATTGGTGGCCTTGTTGAGGCAGATGAAAATACCAAAATACTTGTGACCCTTGCAACAGCCGTGTTTATCGCGCCGTTTGTTTTGTTTTCCGCGCTGGCGGGGCAGCTTGCGGATAAATACCCCAAGGATCAGGTCATCCGCCATGTCAAGGTGGCGGAGATTGGGATTGCATTTTTGGGTGCTGCGGCGTTGTTGTCGGGCTATTTGCCCTTATCTTTTCTGACGCTGTTTGCGCTGGGGTTGCAATCTGCGTTTTTCGGGCCGAGCAAATATGCGATTTTGCCGCAGCATCTGGAGGAAGATGAGCTGATCGGGGGGAATGCTCTGCTCGGGATTGGTACCTTTCTGGCTATTCTGGTCGGGACGGTTGTGGGGATGAGCGTTGTCAACGCGCCGGCAGGTTTATGGATTCTCTCCGGGCTTTTGATTGTTTCGGCGCTGGCGGGGTATTATGCAAGTTTGAAAATTCCACTTGCGCCTTCGATTTCTTCTGATCTGAAGATAAATTATAATATTTTTACTGAAACGCTTGCGATGTTGGATGGGCTTTTTAGAAGTCGTCAAAGCATCGTCTATTGCGCGCTTGGTATTGCGTGGTTCTGGTTTATGGGCTCGGTTTTTCTGGGGCAGATTCCGAATTTTACGCGCATAAATTTGCAAGCGAATGAGTATGTGAGCTCGCTGTTTATGGTCTTATTTTCGATTGGTATCGGGGTTGGGGGGCTTTTGAATAACCGTTTGTTGAACGGGCGGGTTGAAGCGACCTATGTGCCGATTGCGGTACTTGGCGTTTCGTTTTTTGCGGTGGATTTGTATTTCGCTACGGGAGCGTTTGCACATTATCATGGCGGGCGCGAGACGCTTATGGGTTTGCAAGAGTTTTTGGGATTGTTCGCGGGTTGGCGGATTATTGTAGATTTGCTGTTTATCGCGATGTTTGCCGGGATTTATGTGATTCCGCTTAACGCGATTTTGCAAAATGATTGTGCAGATGAGACGCGGGCGCGCACTCTGGCGGGGCTGTCGATTTTAAATTCATGTTTTATTGTGGCGGCGTCTTTGTTGGCCAGTTTCTTGTTCAAGATTGGCTTTAGCGTGCCGATGTTGTTTGTAACGCTGGCGGTTGTGAATTTGGGCGTTGCGCTTTTTATCTGTCAGTTGCTGCCGGCATTTCTGATGAAGACTGTGATGCAGATTATCCTGAAAGTTTTGTACAAGGTTGAGGTGAGAGGCCTTGAGAATTATAAGGCCGCCGGGACCAGAGCGATTATTGTGTGTAATCATGTTTCCTTGCTCGATGCGCCTGTGCTGGCTGCTTTTTTGCCGGGTAAGCCGATGTTTGCGGTGAACAGCCATGTGGCGAACTGGTTTTGGGTGCGGCCGTTTTTGAAAATGGTAGATGCGTTCCCGCTGGATCCAACTAATCCGTTTTCTTTGAAATCCTTGATTAAAGAGGTCGAGAAAGACAAGCATTGCGTGATTTTCCCAGAAGGGCGGTTGACCGAGACGGGGGCGCTGATGAAAATCTATGACGGGCCGGGGATGATTGCGGATAAGGCGGGGGCAAAGATTTTGCCTGTGCGTCTTGATGGGGTTCAGCATACGCCGTTTTCACGCCTGAAGGGCAAAGTGCCGCTGCGGACTTTTCCGAAAATTACCATGACGATTTTGCCGCCACGGGAATTTACCATTCCTGATGAGGTGAAGGGGCGGGCGCGGCGTAAGGCGGCGGGATTGAGGCTCTATGATGTTATGGAAGAGATGATGTTTATTACCAATGATCGTCAGCAGACGCTATTTTCCGCGCTTATGCAGGCGCGGCATGTGAATGGTGATAATGCCCCGATTTGTGAGGATGTTGAGCGCAAGCCGATGAATTTCAAGACACTTTTGCGCGGGGCGAGCATTATGGGGCGGAAGATATCGCTTCGTACAAAAAAGGGTGAGAATGTCGGGGTGATGTTGCCCAATTCCTGCGCTGCGGTGGTGACGTTCTTTGCGCTTCAGATGTATGGGCGGGTTCCGGCGATGATTAACTTTTCATCCGGCGAGAAGGCAATTGCCTCGGCGTGCAAGGCTGCGCAGATTACGCGCATTTTAACGTCGCGGCGCTTTATTCAGATGGGGCGGTTGGAGCCTTTGGCGGAGGCTATATCAGGAAATGTTGAATTCATCTATCTGGAGGATGTGCGGGAGAGTGTTTTGCCCCTGGATAAAATTCGCGGAGTTTTGGGCTACCGGCTTATAGAATATTTTCACCAAAGGCATAAGATCAAGCCGAGTGATCCGGCGGTCATTTTGTTTACATCGGGGTCTGAGGGTACACCCAAGGGCGTCGTTCTGAGCCATGAGAATATCATGAGCAATATTGTGCAGCTTTCAAGCCGTGTGGATTTTAACCGTCAGGATATCGTCTTTAATTGTCTGCCGATGTTTCATTCTTTTGGGCTTACGGGGGGCACGTTGTTGCCGATTCTTTCGGGGGTGCGGACGTTTTTATATCCCAGCCCATTGCATTACCGGATTGTGCCGGAGCTTGTTTATTCCTCAAATGCGACGATCATGTTTGGAACCGATACTTTTTTAAATGGGTATGCACGCAAGGCAGATCCGTATGATTTTTACCGGATGCGGTATATTTTTGCCGGCGCGGAAAAGGTGAAAGATGAGACGCGCGCGCTTTATGCGGATCGTTTTGGTGTGCGGGTTCTGGAAGGGTATGGCGCGACCGAGACTGCGCCGGGCTTGACGTTGAATTCGCCGATGCATATGAAAAACGGTACTGTCGGGCGATTGTTGCCAGGCATTGAGCACCGTTTGGAGGATGTGCCAGGTGTGGATGTGGGCGGGCGGTTATTCGTCAAGGGGCCAAATATCATGCTTGGATATTACAAAGAGGATCAGCCGGGAGTTTTGCAACCGCCGGAAGAGGGCTGGTATGATACGGGTGATATTGTTGATATTGATGAGGAGGGGTATGTCAAAATTCTGGGGCGGGCGAAGCGCTTTGCCAAAATTGCCGGAGAGATGGTGTCTTTGACCAGTGTTGAGGCGATGGTGGCCAAGGTTTATCCCGATGATGCGCATGCGGTTGTCGCGGTTCCTGATGCGAAGAAGGGGGAGAAGCTGGTGCTGGTCAGCTCACGCAAAGATGCGGATAAGGCTGCGTTGTCGGCTTATGCTGCGGAGCATGGCATGTCTGAGCTAAGTGTGCCCAAGGTTATCAAATATGCCGAAAAAATTCCGGTTCTGGGCAGTGGGAAGACGGATTATGCATCTGTTATGGACATTGCAATCGGATAAGGTTTAGAGTGGGGTATCTGATATTTTTGATGGTTGCGTTTAAATATGGTTGAAAAATCTGGAAAGACTAAAAGTGATGAGGTGCTTAGCCCTGCGTTGATTGCGGCGTTTAGCTCGCGGCGCGATGAGGTGCGTGATGCGCTGGGGCGGTTATATATCAAGAATAACCTGAGCGGGCGTAACCGGTTCCGTGCAAAATGGCCGGAGCTGGCGGGGTATATTTTTGGCGAGATTCTGATTTCCTATGATAATGACGGGGTGGATGATCGGGAAAAGCGCGTCGAATTGGAGGATGAGGCGGAGCAGAAGCGGATATTTTTGTTGGATGTTATCGAGGAGATGCCGCATAAAACTGTCGATTCGGGGGCATTGCAGGGCGAATATGTGGGCAAGGTTATTGATACTTTTGGGCTTCAGGTTACGCAGTTTTTGTTTTCAGACGATGTTATAGAGCGTGTGCGCCCGGGTCTGATTGCGCGTTCTGTGAGTGCGGCGGAGATGGAGCAGGAGAGGCTCTCTGATGAGGAGCGCAAAGTTTTGAGTAATCATCCGGATGAAGGTTTTGACGCGCTGGATGATGTTCAGTCCGATATGCAGATTGATACTGAAGGTGTTAAAAAGAACCGCGATGATTACCAATCTTTTGTTACGCATGAAAAAGAGAATCATAATACGGAGGCTGAGACCGAAGATGAGGATCAGTTACTGGATGATATTAAGCCAATCGAAACAGATCAGGAAAAGCCCGCGTCTTCCTAGCGGGTTTTATGAAGGCAGATAATGAGTGCTGTGAGCAGGAAAACGGCGTTTGCCTGATGCAGGGTTGCTATGACGATCGGTACGCCGAGCATCAGCGTCATGATACCCAAGGCGACTTGAAGGCAGGCGAGCACGGCGATGAGCGCAAAGCATATTTCCCTGCGGTTGTGTTTGAACGCGTTTATGGTAAAACCTATCAACACAAGGAAAGTGAACATCGCCAGCCAGCGGTGTGTGAATTGCACGCCGGCATGATTTTCAAAAAAATTGAGCCAGAGTGGTTTATGGAACCACATTTCTTCGGGTATCCAGGTTTTTCCCATTTTTGGGAAAGTATCCGTATAGACCAGCCCGGCATCAAGCCCGGCAACAAAGGCGCCCCATATGATTGTGATGACTAAAAAGAAAAGCGTTATGAGGCCGTTCCTGAAGAGGGTGGGATTCGTGAGGCGCGTCTGTGGTTTTGCGTTATGCCGGAATTTTAGCCCCATCCAGAGCATCAGGCTGAAGATCAGGAAGGCGAGAGAGAGATGTGCAGCAAGGCGGTAATGGGAGACGGCCGGCACATCGACCAGCCCGCTTTTGACCATGTACCATCCCATGAAGCCCTGCGCGCCGCCGAGAAGAAAAATGCCGAGGAGTTTTAGGCGCTCTGTTTTTGGTATCCAGCCTTTAATGAGGAAAAAGATAAAGGGCACAGCGTAGAGTATTCCAATCAAGCGACCAAAGAGACGGTGGAACCATTCCCAGAAGAAGATGGTTTTGAAATCGGAAAGTCCCATCCAGAAATTTTCCTTCTGAAATTCAGGCGAATTTTTATAAAGATCAAATACCCGATTCCAGTCGGTTTCGTTCATGGGGGGGAGTGCGCCCATTAGCGGTTTCCATTCAACCATTGATAGGCCTGAGTCCGTCAGGCGTGTTACTGCGCCGATGATGATCATGCAAAATACCGCGCCGCAGCAGATGAAGAGCCAGTTTGCCAAAAGGATTAAATTTTTTTCCTGAGTCATTCGTTTTGTTTGCTTTGTCACTTAAGTTTCTGCGTTTTAGGGTCTTATCTTTTCCAAGAGTAATGTATAATATTGCGAGGAACAGGAATAGGACCAAAAGCAGAAAATGGCAAGTTTCGATTTTATAGAGGCCTCGGTGAAGGGGTATGAATTTGTCTGGCGTGAGCGCGCGTATCTTGCGCGTGCAGGGTTTGCTGTGGTTTTTGTGAAAGTGGCGTGTTTGTTGAGCGTCATCGTTTTGGGCATTCAGGAGCAGTTTTTGCGTCAGGGGCTTGTTATGTTGCCCGGGTATGCAGTGGAAGGGATTTTTATTGCTGGCCTTATTCGATACGTTTTGTATGGTGAGAATATATTTATATGGGGTAAGGCATTTCCAGCGCCTAAAGCGGATCGGCATATTCTTCCTTATGTAGGTTCAATGAGCAGGCGCCAGTGTATCCATGTGGGGGCATTGCTGTATATATTGATTAAAGTCTGTGAATTGGCGTTTACGGGCAGCGTCATGGATTATGCAGTGATGCTGGATAGTTCTCTCGAGCATAAATCAGAGGCGGCGCCAACAGTTGCCAGTGCTTTTCTGGTTTTACTCATTTTATGGGCGGTGGTCTGGTCGTTTCGGCTTTTCTGGCTTTATATTCCGGGGGCTATGGGGCTTTCTGTGTTGGGGTTTTTGAAGCGTATTGCCGGGCTTAACAGCTCTATCTATATGATTGCAACGTGGCTGATGTGTTTTCTGCCGGTTCTTATGCTGTTTTTGCTCGGTTTGAATTTGATTGAGCTTTTGTTTGCCGGTGGGGGCGCGCCTTATGTTTTATTTAATGCCTTGTTTAGAGCGGTGTTTGATGTTTTTGCGATTTGCTTGCAGGCTGTAGCTATGACGTATGGGTTTAACGAAATTTTGTCACGGGCGCCGACGAAAAAATGATGGTTTTTGTTCATGATCTAGGGGGTGTTCGCCATGCGCTGGAGGCGCCTGAGGGATGGCGTTTGATGGAGGTGATCCGCGATTACGGCCTTCCGATCAAGGCCGAATGCGGCGGGGCGTGCGCATGCGCAACGTGTCATGTTTATGTTGATGATGTGTGGCTGGATAAAATTCCTGCGATGCGGGCGGATGAGGAAGAAATGCTGGATGAGGCGTTTCACGTGCAGGAGAATTCGCGCCTGTCTTGCCAGATTATTCTGGAAGAAGAGATGGATGGTCTTGAGGTAACGCTCGCGCGCAATGCGGATTAATTTATTGCAAGGTTCCCTGCCACTGGGCAAAACGGTAGTCGCCGGGGGTGATCAATTCCTGCCGCGCGACATAAACCGAGTGCAGGCGGCCTTCAATTTTCTCGATCCAGAATTGAACAAAACTTTTGAGGGTCGGATATTCCGGAGCCACGTCATATTCCTGCCAGATAAATTCCTGAAGCAGATTTTCATGGTCAGGCATGTGGTAAATAATTTGCGCCGTCGTCAGGCGGTAATCACTTATTTGCTTTTTCAGATCAGCCATATTCTTTGTCCTTCCTCCTTCTGATTCTAGCAGAAAACCGGGGTTTCCTCAAATTATGGTAATGCATGGGCATTTAGAAATTGTTAATAAAGTTGCCGTTTTGAAAATTTTGCAGAGTTTGAAGGATTCATATGCGATTTTTTCGAAAATACTTGCACATTTTTGTGAATGGGGCTAAAACTCCAACTGCATAGGGAAATAGTTTTTTGCTTATGCATTGGGAGGGGTTTTTTCACCTCTGGCTCTTGGATGAGCAGAAGAAAAAACCCGCTTGTTAAACCATAAACACACAAGGAGATACGAGATATGAAATTTCGTCCTTTACATGATCGCGTTCTAGTCCGCCGCGCGAAAGCTGAAACCAAAACAGCAGGTGGCATTATCATCCCAGGTACAGCCGAAGAAAAGCCATCAGAAGGTGAAATCGTTGCGACAGGCAATGGTTACGTCAACGATAATGGCGAAGTTCGTGCGCTTGATGTTAAAAAAGGTGACAAGGTCATCTTTTCAAAATGGGCAGGCACGGAAGTGACGATTGATGGTGAAGAGCTGATGGTGATGAAAGAATCGGATATCATCGGCGTTATCGCTGCCTAAGATCTTACTGCATTTCCCTGTGGCGGTGTCAAACATCGGCTCATGTATTCATATACATTTCGCCTTGTTTTCCTTGCCACAAAAAATGCGCTTTGATCTGCTAACTAACTTAAAAATTTAAATTTGAAATTTTCTTTAAAGGAGAAAAATTATGACTGCTAAGGATGTGTTATTTCAGGAAGAGGCTCGTGAAGAGCTGCTGAAAGGCGTTGACATTATTGCCAATGCCGTAAAAGTGACTTTGGGCCCCAAAGGGCGTAACGTTGTTATTCAAAAATCATTTGGCGCGCCGCGCACAACTAAAGACGGTGTGTCTGTTGCCAAGGAAATCGAGTTGAAGGATGCCCGCCAGAATATCGGCGCGCAGTTGATCCGCGAGGTGGCTTCTAAAGCCAATGATCACTCCGGTGATGGTACGACAACAGCGACTGTTTTGGCGCAAGCGATTGTTCGTGAAGGCGTTAAGGCGGTTTCTGCGGGACGTAATCCGATGGATTTGAAACGCGGTATCGACAAGGCTGTTATTGCTGTGGTTGAAGATATTGCCAAGCGCGCGAAAAACGTGAAAAGCAATGACGAGATCAAGCAGATCGGAACCATCTCTGCCAATGGCGAGAAGGAAATCGGTGCGATGATTGCCGAGGCGATGGAACGCGTTGGTAATGAAGGCGTGATTACCGTTGAAGAAGCCAAGGCGCTCAATAACGAGCTTGAAGTTGTTGAAGGCATGCAGTTTGACCGCGGTTATCTCTCGCCTTATTTCATCACCGATGCGGACAAGATGCAGTGCAATCTTGAAAACCCTTACATCCTGCTGCATGAGAGCAAGCTGTCTAATCTGCAATCCATGTTGCCTATTCTTGAGGCGGTGGTGCAGTCCGGCCGTCCGCTTTTGATCGTTGCCGAAGATGTTGAGGGCGAAGCTCTTGCGACTTTGGTGGTCAACAAGCTGCGTGGCGGTTTGAAAATCGCTGCTGTTAAGGCGCCAGGATTTGGTGATCGCCGCAAAGCGATGCTCGAAGACATGGCGATTTTGACCGGTGGTCAGGTGATCAGCGAGGATCTTGGCATCAAGCTTGAGAATGTGACAATCGATATGCTGGGAACAGCGAAGAAAGTCTCTATCACCAAAGATGACACAACTGTTGTTGATGGTGCAGGCAAGAAGAAAGAAATCGAAGCGCGTTGCAAGCAAATCAAAGCGCAAATCGAGGAAACATCTTCTGATTACGATAAGGAAAAACTGCAGGAGCGTTTGGCTAAGCTCTCTGGCGGGGTTGCTGTTCTTCGCGTTGGCGGTATCACGGAAGTGGAAGTCAAGGAACGCAAAGACCGCGTTGATGATGCGCTTCATGCAACACGCGCAGCCGTTGAAGAAGGCATTGTTGCCGGCGGCGGTACAGCTTTGCTTTATGCAGGACGTGCGCTGGAGAAGCTTCAGGGCGATAATGAAGACCAGAATGTTGGTATTGAAATTATCAAACGTGCCTTGCGCGCGCCGATCTTCCAGATCTGCCAGAATGCAGGGGAAGAAGGCTCGGTTATTATCGGTAAGCTTCTGGAGCAGAAGGACACTAACTACGGTTTTGATGCTCAAGAAGGCAAATATACCGATATGGTGAAGGCCGGTATTATCGACCCAGCCAAGGTTGTGCGCACGGCGTTGCAGGATGCGGCGTCTGTTGCAGGCCTGTTGATTACAACCGAGGCGATTATCACTGACGTTCCATCCAATGATTCTGCAGGCGCAAGCGCCGGTGGCATGGGCGGCATGGGCGGTATGGGCGGCATGATGTAATTTAAAATGGTTCTTTTGCGTGCTGGACTGCGTTGAATTGCAGCTCGTTTACGATAAATGTAAACTTCGCTTTATTCGCCAAGCCAGCCCGCAAAATCTTCCATTTTAACTGTGCTCTTTTATCCATTTAAAATAATGAAAGCCCCGTCGCAGTGATGGGGCTTTTTTGTTGGGTGTGTGGGGTTTTGATTTTTCAGATTAGCCGAAGGTTGCTTGAGGAGTATTGTCCTCACGATAAAGTTGATCATATGCAAGTTCTAAAGCAGTCGGTTTTCTGGCAACGACCATGAGAAGCTGTGTCATTACGGGCTTGCCTTCTACATTTCCCGGGTTATCTAGTGATTCGATTTCTTCAACTGCTGTAATCCTAATATCAACAAATCCGCTTTCTTCTAGCAGTTGATAAAGGGATTCTTTGTCGTAAAAGTTTATGATGTGGCCAGGTCTCTTATTATATTCAGCCACACCTTTTTCTTTATTGATCCAGCTCATTTCTTCATCTTTGAAATCACCAAAGCTTCTTGTTGAGAGGCAGAGTATGCCATTCTCATTTAATATTGAGTGTGCTGTTTGAATAGTTTCTTTAGCGTCTTTAGGGCTCATGAGATGAAGTGTGCGGTGGCTGATTACGACATCAGTAGACTGTTCTTTTAGAGGGATGTCGCGAAGATCGGCAGCAATGATATGAGATGTTTTTGAACCAGACTCTGACAGTGCGGCCTGTGCCTTGATTGCGCCAACAGGAGAGGTGTCAAAGCCAATATATTCATGATTGGCAGGATGTTCGGCGATTGCTCTTGCTGTTCGTCCATATCCAGAGCCTATTTCAACGATTTTTAGTCCTTTTTCCTCAGCAAAAATCTTAAAAAATTCGGTTGCACAACGGCATGGGCCATCACCCCAGACATGGCCACGTTCGGCATAGGTTTTGTCCCATACGCCTGCTTTTTTTCTTCTGGAATTAGCCGAGATGATCCCTGTCATTTGGTCTAACTCCGCATCGGGCACTCCTACGGTTTTGAGCATGCCTCTGACGACCGCCCATGCCGCTTCAATCTCCATACGATCAGGTTTTGCGGGTTTTTCAGAGGTTCTCATGTTTATTTGCTCACTGGTGTGGCAACTGTATCCCACGCAATTAGAAAGAGATCACGATAGCCTTTGGCGAAATCAGATTGCTTCATGATGTTAACAATGACGCCTTCAGGCCTGAAATTTAAAAATGCCAGCCTGTCATGATAAGAGTAGATAGATTTTTCGTTAAAAAACTCTTCTTTGATCCATTTATATTTTGCGTAATTTTGAGCGGGAAAGTTTTTATCTCCGGCCTTGATGATGATTCTAACGTCCATTATATCTTTATCTTTGATCATGCGCTCTGTATGGGTTTTCCATTTTTGTTCACCCATCCATGTGATCCAGTTTTGGTGCACGACGTTTGAAAGAAAAATTTCTGTTGGTTTTTCTGGGGTACCATGGATTACGGCTGTTTCGTAGACGTCATCTAAAAAATCGCTCATGGCGTTTGGTCCGCTTAAGGTTCGCACTTCGCCAGTGCGTTTTTTAACGCCGCTTTCTTCGATGAATTCTACATCAGCCTTATCGAAGGCAGTGCGGATTTTCTCCAATGTTGTGGAGTTTGGATGGTTGGTTCCGTTTTCGATGCGCGCGATGCCTGTCTGTGAGAGGCCTGCGTGGTCGGCCAGATCGCCCTGGCTCCAGCCAAGTAGGGCGCGGGCGGCGCGTATTTGTTCAATTGTGGGCATAGCTGCTTCTTATTCTTAATTTCATAATGATGTGTGTTATAGCCTAATGTTTCTGTGATTGTCCAGTAACTTCTACTCCTCAAATTATTTTTTGATAGCTTTTTGTGCATAAAATCAACATTATTATGTTGAGATAAATCCTTTTCTTTGTTAGGTGTGGTTATCGTGGTTGAAAACTCTCTCTTTTTTACAGCCATTTTACTGTGTAGGCCGGTCTGATTTTATATCAGATCGGCTTTTTCTTGCGCAGGGCAATGTAAAATTCTATGATTGCAGCGTGTCAAAGCCCTTAAGAGAATGTGTGCGTCATGAAAGCCAAGATGATGAAGACGAAAATGACCAATCTGCGTGGAAAGTCGCAGCAAGGCGTCTATACCAATGCGCCGGTTTTGGTGGCGATGGGGTTTGCGGGGATTTTCGCCGGTGTGGTTTTTCTGTATCTTATTTTCTCACATTTTGATAAAGGGTCTGTCGAGGTCGATGTTTCGCAGCCTTCGCAAGCTTCTGTTGTGCAGAGCGGTATTCAGGCTAAGTTACCTGTGAAAAAGACCTCTATGGTTGCTCCCAAAGGATCCGAGATTTCTGGTCGGTGGTTTACGCGCTTTGGTGAAAACGCAGTTGCAGAGATTGTGTTTGGGGATAATGATTCGTTTGAAATTATCTTTACGCAAGATCCGCAAGGGGCAGTCAGAAAATATTCACGTGGCTCTTTTGCATATGATGAGTCAACCGGGTTGTTAAGCCTGACGCCCTCAGCTGAGGCGGGTGAGCCGCAAGCTATCCAAGGCGTTTCCTATAAGGTTTTAACGATGCGTCCGTTTGATATTTTTCTGCTGAAGGAGAGCGGGGCGCCTGATTTGCACTTTATCGCGCCGGAGGAGGATATTCTGGTTAAGGCTGTGCACCCTCTGTTTTTGTTTGCCGATTATGCTGGAGCGCCGGTTCTGCGGTTTTTGCCTGCTCAGTAGAGATGGTATAAGAGATGCCCGAGCTTCCTGAGGTTGAAACCGTGCGCCGGGGTATTGAGGGCGCTGTGTTGGGGCGTCGTGTGGACGCCGTTCAGATCAACAGATATGATTTACGTGTGCCGGTGCAGCAGGATTTTGGGCAGCAGGTCAGCGGGCGCGTGATTGAGGGGCTTACGCGCCGGGGTAAGTATATTATCCTTGAGATGAGCGGTGGGCCGAGGCTGGTTCTGCATTTGGGGATGTCCGGGCGGGTGCGTATATTTCCCCCGGAGATGGTCTATACGGCGCGTCCTCATGACCATGTTCTTTTTACCATGGAGGGTTATACGCGCTTTGTGTTTGAAGATCCGCGGCGTTTTGGCATGTTATATTACACGCAGAGCACTGATTGGCGGGGCGAGGCCCCTTTTTCTGCCATGGGGCCGGAGCCTTTGGGGCGGTGGTTGGGGGAAGATCTGGCCAGGGCCTTAAAAGGCAAGAAAACACCGATTAAGACGGCGTTGCTGGATCAGCGGGTTGTTGCGGGTTTGGCTAATATTTATGTGTGTGAAGCCCTTTTTGCTTGTGGGGTGCATCCGAGCCGACCCTGCGGGGGTTTGAGCCTCGCGGAATGTTCGGCTTTGGTCGCGGCCTGCAAGAATGTATTGAATAAGGCTATTGAAGCGGGGGGGAGCACGCTTCGGGATTATCAGCATACCGATGGGGGGCTTGGGTATTTTCAGTATCAGTTCTGCGTTTATGACAAAGAAGGGGCGGCCTGTGTTTCTTCGGGCTGTGATTCGCAGATTGTGAGAATCGTTCAGGCAGGGCGCTCGACCTATTACTGTCCGGCCTGTCAAAAATGATTCGTTTTAGACAATGAAACGCTTGACAAAGTGGCCTTTAAACGCGTAATACTTCGCTTCGTTGCCTGACTTGAAGAGATTAAGACAGGAAATGCAGATGTTAGGATTGTAGTCCTGTGGATGAATTTGAGTATAACATTGTGCATGAGATGACGGTTAAGAGATACAAATAAGGTTTTGAAAAGGTTTAAAAATGGCAAATCATGAATCAGCAAAAAAACGTGTACGTCGCAATGATAAGCGCGCAGTTATTAACAAAACAAGACGTAGCCGTATGCGTACCTTTGTAAAAAAGGTTGAAACGGAAATTTTGGCTGGTAACGCGCAGGGTGCGCAGGCGGCGCTAAGGCTTGCTCAGCCTGAATTGCAGAAGTGTGTTTCGAAAGGCATTTTGCACAAAAACACCGTGTCTAGAAAGTTGTCTCGTTTGAGCGCTCGTATTAAAGCTCTAGCATAATTTTGAGCGTTTAAGTTTCGTATCTACCTCTATGAAAATGTTGATTTTTATTGCCTTTGCACCCGTTGCAAAGGCTTTATTTTGTGCGGGTTTCCGGTTTTTGTTCGAAAATTTCTTTTTTCAAGTTTATGATTTGTTCTTATTGCGTATGGATGAAATTTTGGTGTAGTCTTTTTCAATCATCGAGACAAATTGAGGAATTAAAAGTCGTAAGATGTTTTGACATTTTTTTAGCTTAAGAGCAATTCTTGTTTGAGCTCGGTTGATGTCATTAAAAAGCTTTGGAGAAAGCTTTTTTGAGTTAGGGAAAAATCGCAGGAAGTTAAAGCATATGTGTTTTGTAGCTTTCTCCTGATTTTCTAAAAAAGACAGATTTGTAAAGATTTAGTGCGAATAATCTCATTTTCGCAAAATATTTTTGCATCCTGATTTTGAGTACTTGTTTGAAGGTGTATTAGAGAAGAACTTTTTTGGACGCCTACATACTCTGCGTAAATACATATAAGAAAATACTATAAATAATGCTTATCAATAGGAGAGAAAAAATGTCTGAAATTACTGGTACACCATCCAAGCAAGCCCGGTTTGATCGCGCTGCACTTGAGGATGCGCCGTTGGAGCCAACTGCTGAAATTCAGCTTTTGTGGAACGGCGTTCACAGTGAAATGCGTCAGGAATTTGGCGAGGCGATTTTTCGTAGCTGGCTGAAACCCCTTACTTTGCGTGCTTATTACCATGGAACGATGGAAGTTTCCGTGCCGACGCGTTTTATGCGCGACTGGATTCAAACGCATTATGCAGAGCGCATCTCCACTATGTGCACAGAGAAGAACCAAGAGGTTAAACGTGTGCAGATAGTTGTGGTGCAAAATGCTATTTGCGATGAGAGCGCCAGCGCAAATGACGATGTTAAACGTGGGGCGAGTGCGAATGAAGATTTGAAAGCGGCGATTGCCGAGGTGTCTTCGCCTCTTGACGCGCGCTTTACCTTTGACAGCTTTGTTGTCGGCAAGCCCAATGCCCTTGCTCATGCGGCGGCGCGGCGCGTTGTTGAAAGTGCGAGTGTTCCGTTTAATCCGCTGTTTATTTATGGCGGTGTTGGTTTGGGTAAAACACATTTGATGCATGCGATTGCACATACGACAGCGGAAAATTTCCCGGAAAAGACAGTGATGTATCTCTCTGCTGAGAAGTTCATGTATCAGTTTGTGAAGTCTTTGCGGGCGAATGATACGATGAGCTTTAAAGAGCAGTTCCGCAGTGTTGATGTGCTGATGATTGATGATGTGCAGTTTATTGCCGGTAAAGAATCAACGCAGGAGGAATTTTTCCATACGTTTAATGCGCTGGTTGATCAGAACAAACAGATTGTTATTTCTGCGGATCGCGCGCCGAGTGATTTGACGGGCATTGATGAGAGATTGCGCTCACGCCTGGCGTGGGGATTGGTTGCGGATATTCATCCCTCTACCTATGATCTTCGTCTTGGCATTTTGGGATCTAAGCGTGAGAAATTGGGCGCGCGCGTTCCTGATAGTGTATTGGAATTCCTTGCGCTTAAGGTGACGTCGAATATTCGTGAGCTTGAAGGTGCGCTGAACCGCATCGTTGCGCATGCGGATGTATCCAAGCAAGACATTACGCTCGAATCAACGCAAGATGTTCTTCAGGATCTTTTGCGGGCGCATGACCGCCGGATCACGATTGATGAGATTCAGCGCAAAGTGGCCGAGCATTATAATCTGCGTTTGACCGACATGCATTCGGCGCGCCGCGCCCGTGATGTTGCGCGTCCGCGTCAGGTGGCGATGTATCTCTCCAAGCTGCTTACTGCGCGCTCGCTGCCGGAGATTGGCCGCAAGTTCGGTGGGCGTGATCATACCACTGTGATGCATGCGATTCGCAAAGTTGAAGAGCTGATGGATGATGATGCACAAATTGCGCAGGATGTTGAAGTTGTGCGCCGGGCATTGACGGGCTGATTGTAAGGGGATCTCCTAGACGAAAAACGCAGACGCAACTATAGCGCCTGCGTTTTTTATTGTTTAGTGATGGCGTTTCCCGTGATGGTGTTTTTCATGGCCATGGCCGTGATCACGGTAACCGTAGTCACGTTTTTTATAACGATGATCATGATTCTTTGTTTGGCTGCCGAATATATAGCCAAGGCTGAAGGCCGGTCCCCGTCTTGGTCCGTAATATATTACGGGTGAGGGTGCGTAGTTTTTATAAATAATCACTACTTTTTTTGGTCTTTCATTTTTATGGTTCTGATGATGATATCCGCCTTTTTTTCCGCGGTGATGATTTGAATCGTGGGCTTGGGCGGTGTGGGTTATTCCCAGCGTTCCGGCTGCGAATGTTAGCGCTAACGCCGCGTATGCAATGATTTTCATGAGTGTGCTCCTTTTTTGTGTGGATCATGATGTCGTGTGTTGCCTTTTATACGCTTGCGCTTTTTATTACCCTTCGTAAAATGTTTTTCTTTCTCAATGGGCATAAAAAGAGCGCTGTGCCTTGGGGGTTATTGCGCTTTTTTCAGAGCTCTATTTTTTATCTTTATCCGTTATAGCGATCATCGCGGCGGTCGTCACGGTTTTCACGACGGTCCTCACGGCGATCACCGCGGTTTTCGCGGCGATCTTCCCTGCGGTCCTGGCGATTGTCGATTCGATCCGAGATGTTGTCGGCAGTGTCATCGCGCCGGTCGTCACGGTTTTCGCGGTGATCTTCCCTGCGGTCTTGGCGGTTTTCAATTCTTTCCTCGGCGTTTTGTGCATTTGAAGGCATGATCGGCAGAGAAAAAGATATGGTGGACGTAAGAAGGGCAGTGATTAGTAATTTTTTCATAACAGACTCTCCTGATGTCAGAAATATTTATACGATATGATATACGTGTTTCGCTCTAAAATCCCTTTGTTTTTATATCTGAGTGTTGGCCGGGTCAGGAAGGCTTACGCTATGCTTGCTTTCCATTTATCACCATGCTTTATTGCAAGCAGAGTTTTATAATTTTATGGGGCCAGACCCAAGAGTGTTTTTATGATGAAAAGAGATAATTATAGCATTGAAGATGTGCGCAGCCTTTATGCGATGCCGCTGCTGGATCTGGTTTTTCAGGCGGCGGGGGTGCATCGCGCGCACCATGATGCCGGTGAGATGCAGATGTGCACGTTGCTTTCGATCAAGACGGGTGGATGTGCAGAAGATTGCGGATATTGTTCGCAGAGTGTTCATAATAATGCGCCGCTGGATAAAGAGATTTTGATGAAAACGGCGGATGTTCTGGAGCAAGCGCGTAAAGCTAAAGAGAGCGGATCGACGAGGTTTTGTATGGGCGCAGCGTGGCCGCGGGTGATGGATGGGCGGGCGTTTGACCGGGTATGCGAGATGGTCAAGGGCGTTTCCGATATGGGGCTTGAGGCATGTTGCACGCTTGGGATGCTGACTGAGGCGCAGGCTGTGAAGCTCAAAGAGGCCGGGTTATCGGCGTATAATCACAATCTGGATACGAGCCGCGAATTTTACGGCAAGGTGATTACTACGCGCACGTATGATGAGCGGCTGGAGACGCTCAAGAATGTTGCAAAGGCGGGAATATCGGCCTGTTGCGGCGGGATATTGGGGCTTGGTGAATCGCAGGATGACCGGATTTCGCTTCTGCATACGTTGGCCGGGCTTGATCCGCAACCCGAATCGGTTCCGATTAATATGCTGGTTCCGGTTGAGGGCACGCCGATGGAAAATAATGAGCCGCTCGATATTTTTGAATGGATCAGATGTATTGCGGTGGCCCGAATCTTGATGCCAAAAGCCATGGTGCGGTTGTCGGCCGGGCGTTTGACGATTTCCAAGGAGGCACAGGCCATGGCGTTTCTGGCCGGGGCGAATGCAATTTTCACGGGCGAGAAATTGCTGACGACCCCTAATCCGGAGAAAGATGCGGATTATGCCTTGCTGAAGGATTTGGGTATTAAAGCGCGCGCGCCTTATAAGGATGAGTCTTGTGTATCAAAAGAGACTGTCGCAGCTTAAAGATGAATCGCGTTATCGCTCTCTCACTCTTCCGGGCGGCATTGATTTAACATCTAATGATTATTTGGGTATGGCGTCGCATCCGGCATTGCGGCGGGCGGCTATTGATGCGCTTGAGGGTGGCATTGATATTGGCGCGGCGGGATCGCGTCTTCTGCGTGGGCACACTCAGGCACATTTCGAGCTTGAGGACTATGCCGCAAAGCATTTCTCAGCGCCGAATTCGCTTTATTTTTCATCCGGATTTATGGCCAATTATGCCCTTTTGACAGCTCTGCCTGAGCGCGCTGATGTGGTTTTGTACGATGCATGGGTGCACGCAAGCACGAGAGAGGGCATTCGGGCGATAGATGCGAAGGCCTATAAGTTTTTTCATAATGATTTAAATGCACTTGAGGAGATGCTTCGGCGTTATCGAGACGTGGCGAAGCGAATCTGGATTACGATTGAGTCGGTTTATTCGATGGATGGAGATTTTGCTCCGCTGGATGAGATTTATGATTTGGCGGAGCGCTATGATGCCATAATAATTATTGATGAAGCGCATGGTACGGGTGTTTATGGCAAAGGCGGGCGAGGCATGAGTTTTTCTCTGGTCGAAAAATATGGATATGAGCGCCTGATCATTTTACATACTTGTGGGAAAGCGATTGGCGTTGCCGGCGGTTTGGTGTGCGCATCATCAGATGTGATTGAATTTTTGATCAATACCTCCCGCCCATTTATTTATTCGACGGCCGTGATGCCTGTACAATCAATAGTTGTTAAAAAAGCTCTTGAAATTCTTGTTTCCGATGAGGGTGATGTGCGAAGAGAGAGATTGTTTTCACTTTGTGCGCGTGCAAAAGGGTATTTTTCGGGGGCAGGTTCACAGATTATACCGATCATGCTTTATGATGAAAAAATGACAATTTTTGTTGCCGGGGCGCTACAGAATGAAGGATTTGATATTCGTGCTATTCGCCCGCCTACTGTGCCTAAAAATGGCTCTAGGCTTCGTTTATCTCTGAGTTCAGAACTTGAAGACGCGACGCTTGATACATTTTTTGAGTGTTATAGTGAAATTATGAAAAAAAATGAGGTGCAGGACAGTTAGTAATACGAATCGTCTTGTATGTAGTGAAAATGATGGAAAATAAGCGCTTTATTATCAGTGGTACGGACACGGATGTGGGTAAGACCGTTTTCTCGGCGGCGCTTATGCTGGGTTTAGAGAGTGCGCGGGCAAAGCCGCACTACTGGAAGCCATTACAATCAGGGGTTGATCAAGTTACAGACACGAAACACGTACAAAGATTAACGAATATGAGGGCAGACCGGTTTTTAGAAGAGGGGTATGTTTTTACACAGCCTCTCTCGCCTCACCGCGCATCGGAAATTGATGGTATAAACATTGACATAAGGCAATTGCGGGATATATCCCATTTAGCCAATTGTGACGGATATGTAGTGATCGAGGGGGCGGGCGGCTTGATGGTTCCTATAACCAGAGCGGTTTTGCAACTTGATTTATATAAGGATTGGGGTCTGCCTGTTATTCTTTGTGCGCGCACAGGTCTGGGGACTATAAATCATACTTTATTATCTATAGAGGCGCTCAATAGCCGCAGAATACCACTTGCTGGCATTGCTTTTGTGGGAGAGATGAACAGAGATAACATAAACACGATAGGCGACATGTCCGGGGTTCGTGTGTTGGGATGTTTGCCACATATAGAGACTTTAAGTGCAGAGACTTTACGTGATAGCTTTAACGAACATTTTAATATTCAGGATTTTTTATAAATGAGTAAGTCCGTCATATGGCATCCTTTTACGCAGCACGCAATTGCGCCGGAGCCTATTCATGTTGATCGCGCGGCGGGGGCGTATTTGTTTGCGCGCGCTGAAAATCAAGGAATTCCAGCTGGTGAGCGCCGCATTATTGATGCGATTTCAAGTTGGTGGGTAATTACGCATGGGCATGGGCATCCACGTATTAAGGCGGCCGTGCAGGCGCAAGCGGAAGCGCTGGATCAGGTTATATTTGCGGGGTTTACACATGAGCCAGCGGAGAGACTTGCGGCGCGTTTGGTTGAGATTACCGGTAAGGCGTTTGATCATGTGTTTTTCTCTGACAGTGGCTCTACGGCGGTGGAGGTGGCGCTCAAGATGGCTGTGGGTTATTGGGCGCATAGCGGGCAGCCCAGGCGTAAGGTTATAGCGTTTGATGCCGGGTATCACGGGGATACTTTTGGGGCAATGTCAGCGGGTGGGCGCAGCGTGTATAATAAGATTTATGAGCCCTTCCTTTTTGAGGTTGAGCATATTCCTGTGCCTGTTGCAGGGCAAGAGGGCGCTGCGCTGGAGCGGCTTGAGGCTGTGCTTAAAAATAATATTGATAATGTTGCTGCCTTCATCTTTGAGCCGTTGATTTTGGGTGCGGGGGGTATGTTGATGTATTCGGCTGAGACTTTGTGTGCAATGGTTGATATGTGCAAATCCCATAATGTGCTTACTATTGCGGATGAGGTGATGACCGGTTTTGGCCGAAGTGGTGGCCTATTTGCGTGCCAGCAGGCAGGATTTATGCCGGATATTATGTGTTTGTCAAAAGGCCTTACCGGCGGCTTTTTGCCGCTAGGCGCGACTATGTGTCATGGTAAAATTTACGACGCTTTTTACCATAAGGACAAGGCCAGAATGTTTTTTCATTCCTCTTCTTTTACGGGCAATCCAATGGCTTGCGCGGCGGCGAATGCGTCGCTACAGGTGTGGGAAGAGGGTGGTGTTATGGCGCAAATTTCCCAGATTTCCAGTTGCCACAGCATGGCAGCAAAATCCTTTTCGAAACGCTCTGATATAGAGAATGTGCGGCAAAAAGGGAGTATTCTTGCGATGGACATTATTGACGAGGGTGCTCGTGGATATCTGGCGGCAATTCAGCCCCGGCTTTATGATCTGTTTTTAGAGCAAAACGTACTCTTGCGCCCTTTGGGTAATACGGTGTATATCTTACCCCCATATTGTGTAACAGAAAAAGATTTGGGCCAGATTTATGACAGCATCCATATCGCCCTGGACAGCATCAGGGATGAAAGACAAAAACGCGCCGTATGAGGGCCGTGTTCGTTCTTTTTTAGAGCAGATCATTATAGATAAGCCGCGTCATGCGTTGTTTTTGAATATGCTTGCGATGCTGGAGCATCTTGGTAGCCGCAAGATTATGTTGTCGCAGATGGATCAGGTCATGAGTCAGGATACTTTGTCGCATCTGGCAGAGGAGGCGCGTCACGCCTATTTCTTCAAACGTAACGCTGAGCGTATTGCGGGGCAGGCTCTGGAGGGGTGGGATGATGACAATACGCTTTGCCGGATTCCAGCGGCGATGTATTTTGGCCGGCTGGATGCGGGCATTACCAAGGCGGTTGGTGAAGATAAGGCGTATGGCTGGGTGTCGCTGATTATCGAGCTCAGAGCGTGCTGGCTTTATGAAATTTACCAAAAGGCGCTGGAGGCATCAGATGAGCATATGTCGCTTAAGAGTTTGCTGGCAGAAGAGGATAAGCATCTGGCGGAGATGTTTGCGGCGTGCGGGGAGGATTATGATTTGCTCAAAAAGCTCAGCGCGCAGGAAACAGATTTGTTTGTGAGGTTGTGGGGTGCGCTGGAGGGGGCGCAAGGTGTTCAGGGAGAAGCGGCTTAAGGGGTTGTAATATCTTTTGATAGATGGCGGCTTGCTTCATTTTCTCTCTTTCCCCGTATGATGGGCTGTGTTAGGGTTTTATATCTTAATCAAACTGTGAAAAAATTACGGATGGATTCGCTATGAAGCTGAGTATTGACCGCGCTGATCTTTTAAGATCTTTAAATCATGTGCAAAGCGTTGTTGAGCGCAGAAATACTATTCCAATTCTCTCTAATGTTTTGATGCGGGCGGAAGATGGCGTTTTGTCGCTATCTTCGACAGATATGGATCTGGAGATTAATGAATCCGTGGAAGCGAAAGTGACTTTGGCGGGAGCGACAACGGCGCCTGCGCATACGTTTCATGATATTGTGCGTAAATTGCCAGATGGTGCTGCGGTTGAGATTGAGCTAAACGGGGATCAGACGCAAATAGTTGTTCGCTCGGGGCGGTCACAATTCAAGCTGAGCTGTTTGCCGGTTTCTGATTTTCCCGAAATTGCAAATACGGATTTGCCGAGTGGATTTAAAATTCCGGCCTCTGATTTGCGGGCGCTGATTGATCGCACCAAGTTTGCCATGAGCACAGAGGAAACCCGTTATTACCTGAACGGGATTTATGTGCATGAAGCGGATCATGATGGGGTTAAAGTTTTGCGCGCGGTGTCGACTGACGGGCATCGTCTTGCGCGGTTTGAGATGCCTTTGCCTGAGGGCGCGAGCGGTATGCCGGGGGTTATTATTCCGCGCAAAGCCGTGGGTGAGGTGCGCAAACTGATTGAGGATGCGGCGGATGTGATTGAGATCGCATTGTCCGAGAATAAGATACGGTTTGCGTTTGATCATATTGTTCTCACATCCAAGCTTATTGATGGAACGTTTCCTGATTATCAGCGCGTTATACCGCAGGGCAATGACAAGATTGTCGAGGTTGATCCGAGAATCTTTACGCGGGCCATTGACCGCGTTTCGACGATCTCTGATGGCAAGTCACGCGCTCTGAAAATTACGCTCAATGGTAAGCAGATGATTCTCTCAGCGAGCTCGCCTGAGTCTGGCAGTGCGACAGAGGAGATGGAAGTCAATGGTGATTCCAATATTGAGATCGGGTTTAATGCCAAATATCTGCTGGACATCACATCACAGATTGAGGGTGAGGGGTGCCGGATGACTCTGGCGGATTCTGGATCGCCGACAATTATTCAGGATAATAGCGATGCGAGCGCGCTTTATGTTTTGATGCCGCTTCGGGTGTAGGGGGGGCTTTGGAGAAGTTTCTTTTATCCTTCTTCATTGCACTTTGTGTCCTGACTTTTTTTATTTTGGGCGTGCGGCAGTCGGCGATGAAGCATATGAATTCAAAGCCTGCGCTTGAGTTTGTTGATCGTAAGAACGTTGTTTTTGATGATCAGGAGGAGCGGTTGCAGGCGAGCGTTCCGTATTTGATCGAAGGTGAGCTTTTGCTTGAGCAGGCTGACCAAGTTGTAATCAAATTTAAGTATTTTGTTCCCCCTGATGATTCCTCTGATTATAAAATTACGGCAACACCGCCAAGTTCTGATTTTATTAATGATCAAAATACGCTTCAAACAGGTGTGCATAGCGTGACTGTGGGGATTGGGTTTCAGCCCGAGGTTTCTTTAAGGCGCGGAAAGAAGACTGACTATGTTACGGTCTCTATTGTGCGGCGAATGGGGGATGGTCTGGAGGCCAGAATTTATGCTCGGAAGATAAAGTTTGAGAAGAACTGGCGCTCGCCTTCGCGCATTACGGGGCCGTATATCCCGCCTGCGCAGTTTATTACTAAGTAGTATGCTTTTTTTGAATATTTTTAAATCCTAAAATTTTGTCATAATTTCTTTTGACACGCGTTCTGTTGTTGTTTTATGCTAATGTCTATAAGCGTTAAGATACTGAAACACATACAATAAAGGATTTACTTATGACGATTATCAAAACCCGCGATGTTGATAACATTATACTTTCTGATATCAGAGATGGTGATAACGATTTTTCAACGGCTTTTGTAGCTTTGGATGCGTTCGTATTCGGCCGCACTCAGGGCTCCCCAGAGGATTATACAATTACAGCCAATAATATTGGCACGGCAATTGTTGAATCTCTTAAACTGGGTGATTATGAAAGTGTTAGCTTTGCGCAAGTTGCTACGCGTGAGCTTGGGCATATAGGGTTTTTAGAGACGCGTGATGTTGATGATATTATCCTTGCTGATGTCAGAAATGATGATGGTGATCTCTCAACAGCTTATGCGGCTTTGGATGCGTTTGTATTCGGCGGCATTCATGGCTCCCCAGAGGATTATAGAATTACAGCCAATAATATTGGCACGGCAATTGTTGAATCTCTTAAACTGGGTGATTATGAAAGTGTTAGCTTTGCGCAAGTTGCTACGCGTGAGCTTGGGCATATAGGGTTTTTAGAGACGCGTGATGTTGATGATATTATCCTTGCTGATGTCAGAAATGATGAT
>CAYGNP010000021.1:0-40528 GCA_964351365.1 uncultured Micavibrio sp. | reverse complement strand
TATAAATTCTCGACCTATGCAACATGGTGGATTCGTCAGGCGATTACGCGCTCTATTGCGGATCAGGCGAGGACAATCCGAATTCCGGTACATATGATCGAGACGATCAATAAACTTGTGCGCACCTCGCGTCAAATGATGCATGAAATTGGCCGTGAGCCAACACCGGAAGAGCTGGCGGAGCGCTTGCATATGCCTCTTGATAAAGTGCGCAAGGTTTTGAAAATTGCGAAGGAGCCGGTTTCTCTTGAAACGCCGATCGGGGATGAAGAAGATTCCTCACTGGGTGATTTTATTGAAGATAAGAACGCCCTTTTGCCCGTGGATAGCGCTATTCACTCCAATTTGCGTGAGACAACCACGCGGGTTCTGGCCTCGCTTACACCGCGCGAGGAGCGCGTTTTGCGGATGCGTTTCGGGATTGGTATGAATACCGATCATACGCTGGAGGAGGTCGGGCAGCAATTTAACGTGACGCGTGAGCGTATTCGGCAGATTGAGGCGAAAGCCTTGCGCAAGCTCAAGCATCCCAGCCGGTCACGTAAACTCCGAAGTTTCCTCGACACTTAGGTCGCCTTGTCTTATAAGACTCTTGATTTTTCCGAGGATATGTGTAATTTTCGCACATAAATTACCCAGTTGAACAATGGAGAACTTAATGTCTAAATTTACTATGGCCGAATATATCTGGCTTGATGGCGCGGTGCCAACTCGTCATTTGCGATCTAAGGCGCGTGTTGTTAATATCGGTTCCAATCCTTCTATTGAAGATTTTCCTGAGTGGAGCTTTGATGGTTCCTCTACAAATCAGGCAAGCGGCGATGACTCAGATTGCATCTTGAAGCCTGTTGCGTTTGTTCCAGACCCAATTCGCGGCGAAGGTAACTATTTGGTTATGACCGAGGTTTTTAATCCGGATGGCGTAACGCCGCATGAATCAAATTCCCGTGCACAATTGCGTGCGGTATTGGATGCCGGCGCAGCTGAGCAAGATCCTTGGGCTGGCTTTGAGCAAGAATATACAATGTTCAAAGGCCGTCAGCCACTCGGTTGGCCAGAGAGCGGTTTCCCTGGTCCGCAGGGTCCCTATTATTGCGGGGTTGGCGCGGATGAAACATTTGGACGTGAAATCGTTGAAGAGCATGCGCAGGCGTGTTTGGATATTGGTTTGCTGTTCTATGGTATCAATGCGGAAGTTATGCCTGGTCAGTGGGAATTCCAGATTGGATATCGCGGCGATGCAAAAGAAAAAGCAGATGTTTTAACCGCTTCAGACCATACCTGGTTTGCCCGCTGGTTGCTTTACCGTATCGCTGAAGATTATGGCGTTACGATATCAACGCATAATAAGCCCGTTACAGGTGACTGGAATGGTGCAGGAATGCATACAAACTTCTCGACTAAAGATACTCGTGATAAAGCAAAGGGCGCTAAGGCGATTGAGAATGCAGTAAATGCTCTTTCTAAAAAGCACCAGGAGCATATCAAGCTTTATGGGCATGGATTGGAGCGTCGTTTGACTGGCAGGCATGAAACCTGTGATATCAGTACGTTTAGATCCGGCACGGCGGACCGTGGATGTTCAATCCGTATTCCTCAGCTGGTTGCGCAAAAGGGCTATGGTTATTTTGAAGATCGTCGCCCGGGTGCAAATGCTGATCCATATCTTGTGGCAGCGCGCATTTCTGCAACCGTATGTGGTATTGATGAAGCCGTTATGAAGTTTAATGAGTGGCCGCGCAAAGAAAGTAAATTTGCGATTGCTGCTGAATAATATTTTAATTTTTTTTCAAGAGGGGCGCAAGATTAATGGTTTTGCGCCCTTTTTTGTTCAGTAATTCCCAATCCTTATAAAAATATTAATATTTTATTGATAAAAGAGACTAGCGAGCTTTGTTGCTCTGTTTCTTATTCAGTAATTTTTTGTTATGATTCAGAGTGTTTTATTGTGTGCGTCCTGTGTAATTAAGAAAATCTATGAAAGATCTGAAGTTTGTAATGAATAATGATGTGGATGGTTCAAAAAATTTAGATAAGCCTGATGTTTTAAAACGTCAGGATAAGCCCGATGCCACGTTATATGGTCATGGTGAAGATGTTGATTTTTTTGTGGCGGATGAGCATGAAAATATCCATAAGTCGCATGAGGATGCTGTTCGTAAAGATATGAATGGTCGTGGTGCGAAAGTTGAGCCTTTTAAACCCGCTGTTTCTCCTGCGCGTGAAAGCCAAAGTGTTAAAATTAAGCCAAGCATATTTACAGCATCTGTTGTGCACACTGTTGCGCCCAAGATGGAAGATTCAGTGCAAATAGATAAGACGAAAGAGAGTAAGGCTGAATCGCCGCGCGTTTTCAAATCTGATGCGAACCAGGTTCAGGATAAGCAGAAAGAGGAGGGGGATATGCATCAGGAGCCTGTTTCTTTTGATGCTGTGCAGCCGGAGCAGGTTAAGCAGGCGCATTCTGAAAACTCTGATACCAATATATCTGATGATGCAGAGGGTATAGAAGAGGAGGTTGTTGATTTTGAAATCTTGAGCAATGAGGAGAACGAAACTCCGAAAACGGCCACAGGAACAGATCTGCAAACATTAGGGAGTGGCATTCAGAAATCGGGTGATTCAGAGTATGATGATGAAGATGGGCCAGGCATAGGCAAGGGGCGCATGGGTGAGCGCATGGTTGCCATGGGGCTTATTACAGCGGATCAGCTTAATGTTGCTCTTCAGGAGAAGAAAATTTCCGGCAAAATGCTTGGGGAGATTCTCGTTGAGTTAAGTTTTATTGAGGAGGATGCTCTTACTCTTTTTCTTGCAGAGAGCTCAGGTTTTGGGGTTTTTGATCCGCATAATACAATTGTGGACGGGGAGGTTCTCTCTCTTGTTAGTAAGGCTGTTGCTGTCCAGCATCAAATATTGCCAATTTCACTTGATAAAAATGTTCTTCATGTTGCAATGTCAGACCCGTACGATGTGGTTGCGCTCGATACGTTGCGTCGTTTCCTTCCTGCCAAGAATATTCAGATTAGACCGATGGTTACAACCAGCGGGATGCTCTCTGATGCTATTGATGCTTCCTATGGTTATGCAAGCTCTATAAAAGACATTCTTGATGAGCTTGAGGAGGGCACGGATCAGAAGGATGTTGCTTCTCTTAGTGAGAAGGAGGCGTTTTCTCATCCTATTGTGAGGCTTGTGAATGCGCTGGTTTTTGATGCCGTTAAAATTGGCGCATCTGACCTGCATTTCGAGCCTGAGGAAAACTTTGTGCGTCTACGTTATCGATTGGACGGGGTTCTGTTTACCGCTCAAATATTACACAAGCAGCATTGGAATGGTATTTCACAGCGGATAAAGATTATGTCCGAGATGAATATTGCGGATAAGCTCAGTCCGCAGGATGGTCGTTTTAGTATGAATATTGGCGGACGTGAGGCTGATTTCAGGGTTTCTTCACTGCCGACTGTTAATGGTGAAAATATTGTCTTACGGGTTCTTGATAAAAGCTCAAGTATTATGCCGCTTGATGCTCTTGGCTTTAGTGATTTCAATATGGAGAGAATTAAGAGCGCTTATCAAAAACCTGAGGGGATTATCATTGTTACAGGGCCGACGGGGAGTGGTAAAACGACTTCACTTTATTCCATGTTGAATGAAATAAATAACGTTGAAGTTAATATTCAGACCCTTGAGGATCCGGTCGAGTATTCCTTGCCTATGATTCGTCAAACACATGTTCGTGAAGGGGTTTTGGAGTTTGGTGATGGAATTAAAGCTTTATTGCGGCAGGACCCTGATATTATTTTTATTGGTGAGATCCGGGATAAAATTACCGCTGAGATGGCCCTTAAGGCGGCGATGACGGGGCACCAGGTGTTTACCTCTCTTCATACGAATGATTCCTTTGGTGCTATCCCCCGCTTGTTGGATTTGGGTATGAAGCCCGGTATGCTTGCGGGTGCGGTTATAGCAGTATTTGCACAGCGTCTAGCGCGCAGATTATGCTCTTCATGCAAGGTTGAGCATCGGCCAGATGAGCATGAGTGTCAGATTTTGGGTGTTGATCCGAAGAACCCTCCCAAAATTTATCGTGCCAGTCCTAAGGGCTGTAGTATGTGTGGTGGTAAATCATATAGAGGGCGTATTGCCTTGGTTGAGATATTACTATTTGACGAAGAACTAGACGAGGTTGTTGCGCGAAACGAGTCGAAGGCAGAGCTTAAATCGCTTGCTATAAAAAAAGGCTTTAAAGGCATGAGGGATGACGGTATATTGAAAGTCCTTGAGGGCATCACGGATCTCGCTGCTATCGCAAAGGTAGTGGATATACGAAATTAAGGATTTTTTCTTTTTTTTGGTGTAGTAAGGTTCGTAAAAAAATTTTAAGGATTAAAGCCATAGAACGTTATAAATATAGAGCCATCAATCATTCAGGACGCCCGGTTCGGGGGAGCCTGTCTGCTATCAATGAAATTGATTTGCATAATCAGCTCGCTAGCGGTGGCCTGGAGCTCATTCAATTTTCGGTGATCAGCAAGAAAAGCGGTTTCCTTGGTTTTACCTTTAATAAGGTTAAGGTACGTGACCTGATTCAGTTCTTTATTAATTTGGAGCAGATGGAAAGCGCTGGTGTGCCGATGCTTGATGCTCTTGGGGATATTCGTGATGGGTCTGAAAATAATCAGATGAGAGATATCATGAGTGATGTTCATCGCGATGTCCGGGACGGTGCGTCTCTGTCAGAAGCTATGGAGAAGCATACAAGGGTTTTCAAGCCTCTTTATATTTCCCTGATTAGGGCAGGGGAGTCGAATGGAGAGATGATCAGATGTTATAAAAATTTGATTGTTTACCTAAAGTGGGTTGATCAGATGCAGTCTAAAATTCGTAAAGCCACGCGGTATCCGATGGTTGTCGGTTTTGTTGTTTTATGTACTATCATTTTTATGATGAGTGTCGTGGTTCCACAAATTGTTGGTTTTTTAACTTATCTTGATTTAGAGCTCCCTTGGTTTTCTGTGTGGCTGATTGCGACGTCAAACTTTTTTGTGGTTCCTCAATTTTCAATATTTGGGTTACCAGTTTATGGAACTTTTATTGTTATATTGGTGCCCATTCTCCTTATTGTTGGTTATATCTCGTTGCGGCGATCTTCTGAGAGGGTTGCATATAAGATGGATGAGTTCTTTTTGCTTCTTCCTCTGGCGGGTAATTTGATTCGCAAAATTACCATTGCGCGCTATGCGCAGACTTTCAGTTCTCTATTTTCAAGCGGTATTGATGTTATCAAGTCGTTAAAAGCTGCTCGTAAGACTGTTACTAATCTTGTTTTGATTGAGGCCATGGAGGGCGTCGAGGGGTATGTGCAATCTGGTAGCCCGCTTTCTGATGCCTTTAATGCCTCCGGCGAGTTCCCCAGCATGGTTGTCCGCATGATTAAAATTGGCGAAACATCGGGAAAATTATCTCCTGTTTTGGATCAGGTGTCCGATTTTTATACCAAAGATGTTGATGAAGCTGTTGATGCTATGATCGAACTCATACAGCCTGCTTTGACGTTGGTGCTTGCATTGGTTATAATATGGATTGCTGCTGGTTCTCTTGGGCCTATTTATCTTAATTTGGGTACAATTTCCGAGTAGCTATGGTAAACTTTCGATTTTAATGTATTAGGCTCCTTTTATGTCATTTTCTCTTTTAGCACCGGCGCGCACAATTCTGATGATCTCTGATGATGCGCTGTTTATATACAGTATTGGTTCGAAGGGGCTAAAAATCGTCGAGGCTGTGCCTTGGACGGCAGAAAATTTCGAAGAGAATGTTGCCCTTATTATTTCAAAAGATTGTGGCAGAAGACCTGTTCTTATTGTTAATGATATGGTGGAGCAGCATTATCGCAAGGAAAAGGTTCCTAAAGTTGGGTTTATGGATAAGCAAAATGTTGTTCAGCGCAAGTTGAAGGTTGCTTTTTCGAGTTATCCTGTGCGGGCGGCTCTTCCCTTGAAGGAAAAAGTTTCAAAAACTGACAAATCACTGGCGGCAAGCATTTATATTTTCGCAGCTGTCCCGGCAACTGAGCCATTTACTAAAACTATGAATGCGGCGACGCGTTCTTTGGCATCAATTGTCGGCTTTTGTCTTTTGCCGATTGAATCTTCGGATATGATCAAAAAACTTTCTGATAAGGTTGTGGCAAAAGCCGATCGTAAGGCGAAATGGACAATTTTTATAGGTCAGCATCAAAGTGGTGGGTTAAGGCAGATCGTTGTTAAAAACGGTGAGCTTGCGTTAACCCGTATGACGCCCATAACTGAAACGGATGACAATCCAGCGGTCTGGGCCGGGGATGTTCAACAAGAGTTTCAGTCGACCATGAGTTATCTTACTCGTTTTGGTTTTGATCCTTCTGACGGTTTGAATGTTATTTTAATTGCCAACGCGGCAGCGGGCGACATTGTTGGTGAAACCATTGATGCAAAGTGTAATTTTTATACCCTGACCGCAGACGAAGCGGCTAAAATGCTGAGGCTTCCAGCTTTTAATCATGATGTGGCTCATTACGCGGATTCACTTCATATTTCATGGATTGGACGAAAGAGCAGCTTTATCCTTCCCATGAAGGCCAAGCAAATTGATACTGTTTCAAAGCCTCGACAGCTTGCGATGCTTGCTTCTGTAATTTTGTTCATATCTGCAGCTTTTATCAGTTATCAGTGCTTGGGTTATTTTCAGGTTGTGACTGAGCTTAAGGATGAGGTCGAGACAAAGGTGCGGCGTCAGGCGCAATTGCAAGAGCAGCTTCAAAATGAAATCAAGCGTAAGAATGAGCTTGGTTATGATATTGAGCTTATCCAAAATTCTTTAAGTATTTACGCGGATTTTGAATCTCAGAAAATTGAAGTCTTAAGGCTTCTTCGTGATCTAGGGTATGCGTTGGGCCGGTCCATGCGTATTGATCGTTTTGATTTACAGAATGGTTCTGGTGCAGAGGTTGCCCGAAGCCTCAGGTTTATCAGAGATGCTCAGGAGCGTGTTTTGTATGATCTGGTTATGCAACTCACTTTTCCCAGTGATACGGATGCGCAAAAAGGGAATCAGGAGGTGCGCAATCTTGTTGAGCGTTTGAAGAAGGCGCTTCCTGATAATGATATTGAAGTGACGCAGTTCCTTGAGGATTATGAATATAGCGAGGAGTTAGTCTTAGAGTTGGGCGAGGCTCAAAATAAAAAGGCCAAGCAGGATTATATTGCAGAGATTAAAATCAAGAAGGTGGTGAAGCCGTGATAGAAGTTATTGGTGTAAAGCGCTTTGTTATTCTTGTTTCGCTTGTGCTTTTTAATGCTCTTGTTGCTTCGGTGACCTATTTATATCTTGTGCCGGAGGTTGAGTCTTCAAAGTCTTCTCTGCGCACGCTGCAGGGGCAAGTTACTTCATCTCAAGCGGATCTGGATAAAATGCTGGTTGAGTTTGACCAGCTTGAGCAGCAGCAAGATCGGTTTGATCGTTTGAAAGAGATTGGTTTCTTTTTTCCACAAACGCGCAGTGATGCAAAAAATCTTTTTAGCAAGATTCAGGAAGACTCAAAGGTTATCTCTGCTGTTGTTAATTTGAAGGCGGGTCGAGTTGAGGAGAGTGAGCTTGCTGCAAAGGCTAAGCACAGGATTTTGGTGAGTGAGATTACTGCCGAGGTTAAAGCATTTGATGAGATTGATGTATACCGCTATCTCGATATGGCGGAAAAAGAGTTTCCTGGGTCTTTGATTGTTGATAGCATGGTAATGTGGCGCAAGATTGATATCAATCCAATCGTTATTCGATCGATTGCGAATGGTGGTAGTCCTGAGCTGGTTGTTGCGTCTATTAAGATGTCATGGAAGACGATGATTCCTGAAAATCTAGTTATTGATGACAGGCGTTAGGGGGGATTGTGCTATGAAAAAATTGTTTTTGCATTCTGTAGTTGTTTTCAGCGCTCTTATTGTTTTTAGCGCCCTTAGCGCATTGGCGCAGGACGAAAGTGTTGATGATGTAATTAACACCGTTCTGGTTGAGGTTGAGCCAGACGCCGAGCCTGTTGTTCAGGATAAAGATGTTTCTGTGAAGCCAGAAGACATTCCGTCTTTGTTTTTTACATATTGGCAATATCAGGCTATTTTGGATGCAAAGAATTCTCGTGGTGCTGTCAAACCTCTTACGAGAGAAGAGGAGGATGCTCTTGCACGAGGGGAGGTGTATGAGCCGGAGCCTGAGACACGCAATATTGTTTTGGGTGGAATTGTCTATAATAGTTCTGATGACTGGACCATCTGGTTGAACGAGCAGCGAGTGACTCCTAACGCAATTCCCAAGCAAGTCTTTGATTTGAAAGTTTACAAGGATTACATTGAGATGCGCTGGCTTGATGATTATACAAATCAAATTTTTCCCTTAAGGATGCGCGCGCATCAGCGCTTTAATCTGGATGCGCGCATATTCCTGATGGGTGAATGAGGTATTGGTTTGTGTTATGAGTGAGCATTCCCTTTTTTTAGATAATGTTTGTGTTTCATATTCAGGAAAAACTGCGATCCGGGATATAAGTTTGCAGGTTAATGTCGGTGAGGTGTTCGGTTTAATTGGTTTAAACGGCGCCGGAAAAACAACAATGATTAAATCTATTCTGGGGCTTAGGGATCAGGATTCAGGCGACATTCTTGTTAATGGGTTGCCGAAAGCTAGCCCTGAAGGTAAGAAAAAGCTTGCTTACTTGCCTGAGAAATTTGAACCGCCATGGTTTTTGAGTGGTATGGAGTTTCTTAAGTTTTCTCTTGATCTTTATAAGCAGCCGTTTGATGGGGCACGCATGGAGGCTGCTGCTCGAGACCTTGCATTACAGGATGGCGTTCTTAAGCAGCGCGTGAATACCTATTCCAAGGGGATGCGTCAAAAGCTTGGGTTGATGGGGACGATGCTCACGGGCTGTTCTTTATTTATTCTAGATGAGCCAATGAGCGGTCTTGATCCTCTTGCGCGTTCACGTGTTAAGGATTTGATCATGAGGACAAAGCGTGAAGACAGAACTATCTTTTTAAGCTCACATATTCTGGCGGATATGGATGAAATTTGTGACAGGGTTGCGGTTCTTCATGAGGGCATTATTCGATTTGTTGGTGCGCCAGATGTTTTGAAGAAACAAAGCAAGTCATCGAATTTGGAGCAGGCTTTTTTAGAATTTATTGAGCAAAACAAAATTGCATGATATACTTTTTTTAGTTTTTGTGAATTGATTCGTTTTCACAAGACTCCTACCTTTTAGTGCATTCGCACATTCATGTATTGCTACGAGAGATAAGATTATGTCATCGCTTCAGTTCCATCATCGTTTATATCTGTTTTTGTTTTTGATTTGCTTATTGGTTTTTTACATCAATATTGCGGAGGCGCAGGATGTAGAGGATCCTAGTTTGCTCCCGACTGTTATTGATGAGCCGGCAAGTGAGGTGAGTGATGATTTTTTTGATGCCGGTGATCTGGTTCCTCAAAGCCAGCAATCGCAAGATGGTCCTAATCCAGTTAATCCCAGGTTACAGCCCGCTTCAAAGTTTATTGTGGTGAGGCAAAATGCAAAGGTGGATTCTCAGGTTGCGCAGCTTGTGGCGGCTGAGCGTGCGCTGACCTTGGGGCGCAATGAGTCTGCTCTCCAGTTGTTTGATGTTTTGTATGAGGCGAATAATAAAGATTCTCGTGTTCTGATGGGGCGTGCGGTGGCCTTGCAAAAGATTGGTCGCTTTGATGAGGCGATGTCCATGTATGAGGCTGTTTCTAAGGTTGATCCGGAAAATGTTGATGTGCAGGTTAATATGCTTGGTTTGTTGAGCACGCGTTATCCTGCTATAGCGCTGCGTAAGATGCTTGATTTGTATGCCAAGCATAGTGATCATGCCGGTTTAACGGCTCAACTTGCTGTTGCGTATGCTCAGACGGGGGATGTTAATATGGCTTTGCGCTATCTCGGGGCGGCTGCGAGTATGGAGCCTTATAACGCGAACCATCTTTTTAATTACGCGGTCATTGCAGACCGTGCGGGACGTGCCAAAGAGGCTGTTCAATATTATGAGCGCTCTCTTGAGGTTGATACGCTGCATGGTGGTAGCAGAACGATTCCCCGCGAGGCTGTTTATGACAGGCTTGCGCAAATACGTTGATTTTCTTTTATGGACCTTCAGTCGCCCCTTGTTTTGTTTGAAGTTCTCGTCGTTTTCGCTCTTGGTCTTGTGCTTGGCAGTTTCTCCACTGCATTAATCTACAGGATTCCTCGCAACATGTCCTGGGGGGCGGTTCGCTCTGCTTGTCCGCGCTGTAAGACGTGTTTAGGGTTTTATGATCTTGTGCCTTTTTTTTCTTGGGCTTTATTTCGGGGGCGCTGCAGGCATTGTAAAAATCCTGTCTCTATTCGTTATCCTTTGATTGAAGTGCTAAGCATGTGTACCTGCTTGGGTGTGTATGTAACTTTAGGGCTCAGCGTTGAGAGCCTTTTTTTGATTTTTGCCGTTCCTTTTTTGATAGCGCTGGTTGTTATTGACCTGGAACGTATGATTTTGCCTGACATTCTGGTCTTTATTGTCATGATTATTGGGGTGTTTAGACTTTTTTATTTTTCAGTATCAGGTGTTTTTAACTCTGCCGGTGAGCTTTTTTTACCTTATGTTATGGGTGCTTTTGTTTATTGTGCTTTTTCATGGGTTTTGAGCCTTCTTATGGGCTGGTTTTTGAAAAAGGAGGCTATGGGTTTTGGTGATGTTAAATTCTTTTTTGTTGCTGGTTTATGGCTGGGTTTAGGGTTTTTGCCTTATTTCCTAATACTTTCCGGTGTTGTAGCAATATTATTTGCGCTTTTTTGGCGTTTAATTTTTAAAACGGAAATTTTTCCTTTTGGGCCTGCATTAATTTTATCTTTTTATATGATATTATTGTTCCAGGGGCGTTTTATATCTTAAAGAATTATAAAAATGTCTGTATGATATATATTATGAAATGTTTACTTTCTATTCATCTTATTCACGTAAAACGTGTATAGGGCCTATTTAAAAACGGGAGCAAACCCTTGGATTTAACCCAGCTTTTAGCATTTACGATGCAAAATAGTGCATCTGACCTTCACCTTAGTGCGGGAAATCCGCCTATTATTCGTGTTAATGGACAGATGAAGCGCGTTAAGGCCGAGGCACTTGGAAGCGATGATATTCGTACTATGCTTTATTCTGTGATGACGGAGGAGCAGCGTTCGGAATATGAAAAAAATATGGAGCTAGATTTTGCTATCGCCCTTGGAGAGAAGGCGCGCTTTCGCGTAAACGGCTTTACAACGCGTCTTGGGTCTGCGGCTGTTTTTAGGACTATTCCAACGGAAATCCCAACGATGGAGCAACTTGACCTCCCTCCGATTATGCGTCGCTTTGCGGAGTTAGAAAAAGGGATTATTCTTATAACTGGTCCTACTGGTTCTGGTAAATCAACAACATTGGCCGCGATGATTAATCATATTAATCTAACCTCAGCAAAGCACATTCTTACAGTTGAAGATCCCGTTGAGTTTTTTCACTCTTCAAAAAAGTCTCTTATTAACCACCGTGAAGTGGGGCCAGATACGAACAGTTTTGCGCGTGCACTGAAGAGTGCCTTGCGGGAAGATCCGGATGTTATTCTTGTTGGTGAGATGCGTGATCATGAAACGATCTCACTTGCTTTGACAGCGGCGGAAACAGGACACCTTGTTTTTGGTACGCTGCATTCTAATTCTGCTTCAAAAACCATAGACCGTATTATTGATGTTTTTCCTACAGGCGATAAGGGTATGGTGCGGGCCATGCTTTCAAGCTCTATACAAGGGGTTGTCGCGCAGACTCTTCTGCGCCGCCATGAGGTGCCAGGCCGTGTAGGCGCTTTTGAAATTCTTGTCGGAACGAATGCTGTTCGTAACCTTATTCGTGAGAATCAGATTCCCCAGATGTATTCTATGATGCAGACCGGTTCGCGCTATGGAATGATTACAATGGAAGATTCAATCACGAATTTGCTTGAGGCCGGTATAATTGGTAAGGATGAGGCACGCAGGGCGTTGCTCAAAACAACTGATGATGAAGAGGATGATCGTGATGAAGATCATGCTTCAGGCGCAGTTGGTGGGGGCAGGATTAACGGCATGTCTGAACGTTATGATGACGCTTCGGAGCGGTCTGGCGGTAAAAGTGAGGGAGGGTATTCGTTTTGAGCGCACCTATTATTTTTTCTTATCTGAATTTAATGGGCGAGCACCAAGCTAGTGATATGTATCTTACGGTTGGTCGCCCGCCTATGCTGCGTTCTGAAAAGGGCATGTCGGAACTTACCGATGCTTCACTTAAGCCCGATGATATTGAGGATATATTGAACTCAATTCTCACCAGTCGGCAAAGGCGCGATTTTGATGCCCATATGGAGTTAAATACGGCCCTGGATATGGGCCAGCATGGGCGCTTTCGCGTTAACGTTATGCGTCAGAGGCAAAATCCTGCTCTGGTTATACGCAGGATTGTATCAGATATTCCGAGTTTTGAAGCGCTTCGTCTTCCGCCAATCCTTGAGCGCCTTTCAATGGAAAAGCGTGGTCTCGTGCTTGTTACAGGGATGACGGGCTCAGGTAAGTCTACATCCTTGGCGGCGATGATTAATCATCGTAATATAAACAGTACTGGTCATATTATAACGATTGAAGACCCGATTGAGTTTTTTCATGAGCATAAGGGGTGTGTTGTTACGCAGCGCGAGGTTGGCGTTGATACGGAGTCGTTTGCAACGGCTATGAAAAATTCCTTGCGTCAGCGCCCTGATGTTATTCTTGTCGGGGAGATTCGTGATCGCGATGTTATGGAGCAGGCGCTAGCGATTGCTGAGACTGGGCATTTGTGTCTTGCTACTATACATACAAATAACTCATATCAGGCGATTGAGCGTATTGTTAATCTATTCCCAGAGGATTACCATAATCAAATCCGTCTTAATTTGTCTATGAATCTCAGGTGCATTATATCACAGCGTCTCATTCCAACGCTTGATTCCGGGCTTGCGCCTGTTGTTGAGGTTATGATTAATCAGGGGTTGGTGCGTGAACTGATTCTGAAGGGTGAAATCGGAAAAATATATGACGTTATGGAGCAAAATATATCGAGTGGTATGACAACGTTTGATCAATCGTTGATGCGTTTGTTTGTTGATGGCCTGATTTCCGAGGAATCTGCGATCACGAATTCAGATAAACCCTCTGATATTAAAATCAAAGTTCAAAATGCCAAGCTTGCTGCTCAGTCTAAAGGGGGGGGTAATAATGGTCTTGGTAAAGTTGATATCTCTAGAATATCTCTTAGAGATTAGAAAATAAGGTTATGATAATTTTATACACAGATGTTATTCACTGTTTTTACAAAATACATCTATGTTTTTCTATTTTTGTGCGTAAACTATAATAGTATTTTCTTTAGGCTCATTCGGGCCATGTCTTCTTAAAAATAATTTGGAGTTTACTAATTATGTTCTGCTCGTGGAATTTGAGATCGTTTTCAAATAGTGCTTTTTTGAAATCTCTGTTTTTTACAGGGTTTTGTTTTGCTGTCACCTCGTGTGATCTGGCTGCGAATTACACAAAAATTGATCGGCCAGCAGATATGGAGGTTCAGGATTTCAGAGATGGTTTGTCTGAGCGCTTGCCTGAAATGGAGGCTGATGATATCGATTCGCTTGACTCTATTCCATCTTTGCAGCCCTATATTGCGAACAGTTCTGAGGCCCTGAAGTCTATGCCTCTTGTGTCTGTGTCTGTTAATCAATCTGTTCCCTTGCGTGATATTCTTTATGAGCTGGCTCAGCAGGTGGAGTATGATCTGGAGCTTGATCCCAATATCCGCGGTTCGATTATCTTTACGGCGAGGAATAAGCCTTTTGATATGGTTATAGACCGTATTGCGGGAATTGCGGGTTTGCGTTACGAGTTTAAAGACTCATTCCTGCGTGTTGAGGTTGATACGCCCTATATTCAAACATATAAAATTGATTATCTGAATTTTGTTCGAGATAATGCGGGATCTGTTAATACGACTGTATCCGTTGTTTCTGGGGAAGATGGCGGTGCGGATACCGGATCTTCGTTCTCCGCAAGTTCTTCTAGTAATTCTGATTTCTGGGGTGAGCTTGAGCTAAATCTGGAGCAAATTTTAGGCGGGGCGTCTGGTTCTTTGAAAACAAAACGTGATCCTCGTATTACTGTGGCTGAGCAGAATCCAGAGGTAGCTGCTGTTTCTCCGGAAGCTGATGGGGAGGGTGTGAGTGTTCAGCCGCCTGAGGCCGTGCTTAATGTGGAATCCTTGCCTATTGATGAAGAAGATACGGCTGATTCTGATGCTGCGGCTGGTAATGGCAACGGTGCAACATATAGTTTGAATAAACAAGCTGGGCTTGTGAATATTATGGCGCCGAAACGTGTTCATAAACAGGTTGAGGAGTATTTGAATAAGTTGCGTATTGCCGTTACGTCACAGGTCTTAATTGAGGCTAAGGTTTTTGAGGTTAGCTTGTTTGATGAGTTCATTACCGGGGTTGAGTGGAGTACGCTTACAAATAGCGGTAGTTTGCTGGGTGATGGTGTTGTTAGATTTTTGGGTACAGACGACAACATCATTGGTGGTATTATTCCGCCAGGTGGTGAAGTTGCGACATCAGCAACATTTTCTCTAGGCGCTTTTGGAAGTGATGTTGATGTGTTTATTGACGCTATATCCGGTTTTGGTACGGTGCGTGCACTTGCTAGTCCGCGATTGACAGTTCTTAATAATCAGTCTGCGGTGCTCAATGTTGTGACTAACCGTGTTTTCTTTGAAATTGATCTCGAAAGGGAGACAGATGAGGATACAAATACAGATACTTTAGAGATTGATTCTGAGATTAAGAGCGTGCCGGAAGGGGTTTTGATTAATGTCCAGCCCTCCATTAACCTCGATGATCGCACCATATCTATGCTGGTTAGGCCGACGATCACCAGTATTGCCGGCACTGTTCAGGATCCTGCAGTTGCTCTGGTTGCTGGTTCTAGCGGTATTGTTTCTCGTGTTCCGGAAGTTAATGTTCAGGAGATTGATACTGTTATTAAGGTCAACTCTGGGCAGGCTGTTGTTATGGGGGGATTGCTTCAGGATAAGAATGAGACGACACGTCAGTCTGTTCCTGTGCTTGGAGAGGTTCCTCTCGTCGGTGCTCTGTTCAGATCTGAGAATAGTTTGTCGAGAAAGACGGAGCTTGTAATCTTCCTTAAGGCAACTTTGTTGCAGTCTCCAGGGGATAGTATCCACAATACGGATCGTGATTTGTACAGAACATTCTCTGGTGACCGGCGCCCGTTAGATCTGTAAGTGTTCACCTTAGCAAGAGGGTAATATGATCATGTCCATACCATTGGTTCGATATGTTCTGGTTGCGGCCATGCGAGACAAGCTAATTTGGTCTATGGTATTGGCTCTTGTCTTGGGCAGCAGTCTTTCACTGTTTTTTGGTGGATCTGCGATCATTGAACGGGACCAGTTTACTCTTGTTTTTGCTGCGGGTGCGCTTCGATTGATATCTGTCATGGGGCTGGTTTTATTCGTTGTTTTTTTTGTGCGGCGTTCCTTTGATAGTAAGGATATCGAGTTCTTATTGTCCCGTCCCGTTGATCGTTTGCAGATCATTCTTTCCTACATTTCTGCTTTTGCTGTGATGGCCGTGTTAATTGGGCTGGCTGTGATGATTGCTGTTTTTGCCTCTGCCCCAAAGCTTTTTGGTTATGATCATTTTATTTGGGGCATGAGTATCATCATCGAGGGTGTTGTTATGGTCAGCATAGCGTTGTTTTTTTCAATGCAGATTGCGAGTGCGTCTTCTGCGGCTATGCTTAGTTTGGCGGTTTATGTTCTAGGGCGTTTGATGGGGCAGTTGCTGGGTATCATAGATGCAGCGGTTGTTGATACAAATGGGGTATATGCCATTACTATGCAGGTTGTGTCTGTTATAACGCCCAGGCTTGATTTACTAGGTCAGACGTCTTGGCTTTTATATGGTCTTGAAGAGGGAAGCTCTATCGTTTTTGCTTTTTTGCACGGAGTTATCTTCTCGCTCTTTGTTGTTGCAGCAACCTGTTTAGACTTTTCTAGAAAAGCGTTTTAGTTTTCATGATTGTGCATTTTGTATCTTTGGAAAAAAAACTTAAGATTTCCCTTTGTTTTATTCTTTTTTTGAATATTATTTTGTGGTTTTTTTTGCGTCACGATCAAGCGCGATGGGGCAATGTTCCTCCTGCGCCTGAGATAAAGTATGCTTCTGTTTCAGGTCTTGGTGATTCTAGCTTTGCCTATCGTATGCACGGGCTGATGATTCAAGGTTTAGGTAATTCTGGAGGGCGTTTTGAGCCTTTGAAAGATTATGATTTTAGTCATTTAGAGACATGGTTTTTGCTCCAGGATAATCTGGATCCTGTCTCTGATTTCATACCTTATCTTGCGGCCTATTATTTTGGCGGGGTTCAGGAAACGGAGAAATTGCGCTCTGTTTTGCCTTATCTTAGAATGGTTGGGCTGCGGCCAGAGGGGGAAAAATGGCGTTGGCTGGCGCAGGCAGTTTATCTGGCACGTTACAGGCTTAAGGATTATGACCTTGCTCTTGAGATGGCTCATGAGCTTGCAGCCTTACCGCGTGAGGATTTGCCGGGCTGGACGAAGCAGATGCCGGCCTTTGTGAAGGTCGATCAGGGGGATAAGCAGGCGGCTTATTCGATTATGATTGAGATTTTAAAGTCAAGTGCGGAAACACTTCATCCCAATGAAGTGAATGCAATGCGGGATTTTATTTGCTTAAGGCTTTTGGAAAAGGATGAGGCGCAAAAAAATCCGCTATGTTCTGATATTCCGCTTAAATAAGCCTTGCACATGCGTCTAATCAATTGATAATTAGGACATGGATACACTTCGGTTCACATTTTTGGAAGTCTTATCCCTTATCGGGGTCGCGCAGTGTGTCTATATTTTGGTTCACGTCAGTTTTCAATCTGTTCATTTTTTACGTATTGTTATCCCGCTGCTTTATTTTTTCGTCCTTGGATGTGCCTTTTTCTCGGATTTGGCGCGTGGGTATTTATATGAGTTAAGCCCCTATTATGATGTTATTAGCTGGGGATTGTGGTCGATTGGTACGCCTTTGAGCGCGCTACTTATAATACAGATGGCACAAATTACAAAATTACCGCCGTTTTCTAATTGGCTTATATTATTGGTTGTACCTTTTGCTTTGTTCATAAGTCTAATTCTGGTTCAGTATATGGGGCAGGGGTGCAAGAAAAATATCTTATGTGATGATTTTTATGCGCTTTTGAATATTATGGGGGTTGTTGCGGGGGCTGCCAGTTTACTTATGATCTGGTCATACAGGACAATATTTTCTGATATCTTAAGCCAAAAGGCTGGTAAGGAGCGTTATTGGCTTATTATCACATTGATTATTCTGAATGTCGGTTTGCTTGGGGTTATTGCCCTGGATCCTTTTTCCGGGAACATTATTATGGTTCGTACTGTTCTGGGGCTTGCGTTTATGTATCTGGTGTCGACCAGTTTGTTCCGTATTTATCCTAATGCGCTTTCAGTATCCTATAAAAGGCAGATGTCGGATGCTGTTGTTTCTGAAGATAAGGATATAGCGGAGAGGATTAAAAAGCTGCTTGATCTGGATAAGGTTTACCATGAGCCGACCTATTCACGTTCAGATTTGGCGAAGGAGCTGGGGATTTCGGAGGCTGCGGTCTCCCGTATCATCAGTGTTTATTTCAAAACATCCTTGCCGCAGCTCCTGAATGAGCGGCGCGTGGAGGATTCCAAGGTGCTTTTGCTCGATACGAAGGAGAATATGAAGATTATTGCGCAGGAGGTTGGTTTTAACTCCTTGCCATCTTTTAATCGGGCGTTTAAGGACTTTGTGGGGCAGAGCCCCAGTAGTTACCGTAAGAATATTATTAAGTAAACCTTAACAGATTCGGCAAATCGCTCATTTTGTTTTTGTGACTAGTCAGTTTAACGAAATGATTTAAATGCTCTGAAAAATAAAGGTTTTTTAAATAAATTCACGCATTATTTTCATATCGGGACTTTTAGAAATTCGAAAAGACGTGTATGATTCGCTCTGTACTGTCTAGTACGCATTTTTAATATTCTCAACTTAACAACATTATATTTCTGTAGGAGAAACTATGAAAACATATATTCAAAACTCTACAGCAGGGGAAAAGGGCTTTACGCTCGTTGAACTTGCTGTTGTTATGGTCATCATCGGTCTTTTGATTGGTGGTATTCTTAAAGGTCAGGAAATGATCGAAAACGCACGTGTTAATTCCACGATTGCACAAGTTCGATCAACTGAAGCGGCAACGTCAACATTCCGCGACATATTTGATGCATTGCCCGGTGATATGGGGGATTCGGCAAATCGCTTGACTAACTGTGCAGGTATTTGTGCCATTGGTGCTGCCGTCGCTACTGCTAATAATGGCAGTTTGGAAACTACGCCAATTGTAGCGCCTAATGCGGAAGCGGTCGCCTTTTTCCCGCAGCTTCAGGCTGCTGACTTGATTGGTGGTGTAAATGGTGCCGGTTTTCTGGATGCTGATCTTGGCAGTGGAAATGTGTTCGTCCCCGGAACTGTTGCTGGTAATGCTGCTGCACTAGGTATTTTAGCTAACGCTGCCCCTGGAACATATATTGCTATTTCTAACGGTACGCTCGGAGCCCCTGGCATGACTCCTCTTCAAGCGGCGCGTATGGATCGCAAGATTGACGATGGGAACCCATCTGCCGGTTCTGCTGGTGGTATTGGTACCGCAGCTTGTGGCGTTGCTGCAAATCCTGCTGCCAACCCTCCTATTGTCGCAGGTTACACAGAAAATAACACAGGAAACACTTGTGCGTTTGCTGTACGTATTCAGGGATAATAATTTAATTCTTTGATAATAGAAAAGAGCCTGATATTTCAGGCTCTTTTTTTGTTGTCCGGATGAATGTGGATAGAATGACATCCTGTCTTTACTGTCATCCTGAGGCCCTCAAAGGCTGAAGGACCTCATGGATTCTTCGCATGCGCTCAGAATGACAGGAGGGGGGCAGAATGACATCTTACCTTTACTGTCATCCTGAAGCCCTCTAGGGCTGAAGGATCTCATGGATTCTTCGCGCGCGCTCAGAATGACAGAGGGGTTCAAAATGACAGAGTTGATCCTCGCTTCTCTCCGCTTTATTTCTTGGTAATGGCCTGCGATAGGGATTTCAGGCCGCTCATCATATCGAGAGGGATGGGCAGAACAATTGTGTTGCCCTTGGCGTTTGTAAATTCGGCCATTGTCCCCAGGTAGCGCAGCTGCATGGTTTCGGGGCGCTGCGCGAGGATGGCGGCGGCTTCGTCCAATTTCTGCGCGGCTTGAAGCTCGCCTTCGGCGTTGATGATCTTGGCGCGGCGTTCCCGTTCGGCCTCGGCCTGTTTGGCGATGGCGCGCACCATTGTGGGGTCGATGTCGACGTTCTTGATTTCAACATTCGTGACCTTTATACCCCAGCCCTCGGTTTGATGATCGAGGATTTCCTGAATGGACATATTCAGCTCGTCACGTTTGGAGAGCATTTCATCCATTTCGTGTTTCCCGAGAACCGAGCGCAGCGTTGTTTGCGCGAGCTGGCTTGTGGCCTGTATAAAGTCTTCAACTTTGTTCACGGCCAGGCCCGGATCAACGATGCGGTAATAGAGCACGGCGTTGACCTTGACCGAGACGTTGTCCTTGGAGATCACATCCTGAGAGGGGACGTCAACGGTGCGGATACGCATGTCGACAATCAGGACACGCTGAAAGCCGGGGACAATGATTTGCACTCCCGGGCCGCGGTTGCTGGTGTAGCGGCCAAGGGTGTAGATAACGCCGCGTTCATATTCCTGGATGATGCGGACGGATGAGAACAGGATAATTCCTAGAACCACCAGAAAGGGTACGAAAAATGTCATAAATATCTCCTTATTTTGTATAAATTGTTAAGCGGTAACGGTTAAATAAATTTTGCCGACGGATTGAATTTTAACCGAATCGTTGGGCGCAAGGTCCATGGTTTTTTCACTTTGGGCCTGCCAGATTTCTCCTTCGAATCGGACTTTTCCGGCTGTGCCTGACCATTCAAGGATCGTGGCTTTTTCGCCGATCATGGCCTCCTTGCCGGTGCTTGTGGGGCGGTTGCGCAGCCAGGTATGAACCAGTATTATTGCAACAATCATGAGAACTTCGACGAAGGCGATGCCAAAAAGCACAGGCCAGCCAATGGGAATGCCGAAGATTAAATCTGTGCCTGCCTGCAACGTATATGCAGCATAAATTGCCAGCGTTCCGTTTAGGGCAAGCAGTCCAAAGGACACGACGCCGATTTCTGCAATGAGGAGGAGGGCGCCCGTTACATAGAGTGAGGTTATAGCACTGCTGAGGGTGATTACGCCAGAGAGGTGAAGGAGGATAATCAAGCTTGCAATCATGTTAATAGGCCTTTGTTATGTCTTCAGTGCTGCTATTAAAGCATCTCCCATTTGCGATGTCGAGATTTCTGTGCAGCCGGGGGCCATAATGTCGGGGGTTCTTGTGCCATTATTGAGCACGGTTTTGACGGCGTTTTCGATTTTATCGGCCAGCGCGCCCTGATCGAAGCTGTAGCGCAGGCACATGGCCAGGCTCAGGATGGTTGCGAGTGGGTTGGCTTTGCCTTGCCCTGCGATATCGGGCGCGGAGCCGTGTACGGGTTCATAAAGTCCCGGTGATCCCGGCGCGCCAAGGGACGCGGAGGGCAGCATGCCGAGCGAGCCGGTGAGCATGGCGGCTTCATCGGAGAGAATATCGCCGAACAAATTATCGGTGACGATGACGTCGAATTGCGATGGATTACGCAGGAGCTGCATGGCGCAGTTATCGGCGTACATGTGGTGAAGCTCGACATCGCTGTAGTGCTTTGCATGCAGGTTTGTGATGACTTCGCGCCAGAGTTTGCCGCTTTCCATGACGTTGGCTTTTTCGCAGGAATGGACTTTGTTGCTGCGCTTGCGGGCCATTTCGAAGGCGACTTTGCTTACGCGCTCGATTTCTGCTGTGGTGTAGCTTTGTGTGTTAAAGCCGCGTTTTTGGCCGTTGCCGAGGTCTTCGATGCCGCGCGGCTCGCCGAAATAGACGCCGCTGGTTAGCTCGCGCACGATCAGGATATCAAGGCCGCGCACGATTTCAGGCTTGAGGGTTGAGGCATCGATTAATGCGTCAAAGACGATGGCGGGGCGAAGATTTGCGAACAGGTCCAGCTCTTTGCGCAGTTTGAGCAATCCCGCTTCGGGGCGTTTGCTGTATTCGACATTGTCCCATTTTGGCCCGCCAACGGAGCCCATGAGAATGGCATCTGCCTTGCGGCAGTCATCAAGGGTTTTATCGGCCAAAGGCGCGCCGTACGCGTCGTATGCCTGGCCACCCAGTAGGTCGCGGCGGGTGTTTATTGTTATGCTTGCGTTTTTGTTGATCCAGTCGATGATTTTCTCGGCCTGTTCCATGATTTCGGGGCCAATACCATCGCCGGGCAGAATTTGAAGGGTGTAGGAGGTCATTTTATACTCGATCTTTGTATTTTTGTTTTCTTAAATGTGGTTTTAGTCTGTTCTGAAAGTTTGAAAATGTAACAGATGAATTTCCAGGGCTTTGCAGATATACATCTCTTTCTGCAATTTCAACAATGTTTACTAATTCCGCGTTATCAATGTAAGCCATAGCAATTTCTAATTCTGCTTTAGGTTTAAGTGTGCTCTGATTTTCTCCGCATTCCACCTGAAAAGTCAGTGTGTTGTTGTCAAAAATATGAGGATCATCCAGCAGCATGGACATTTTGACTTCATGGCCCTTATCGTAGTACCGCAGTAGTTTTCGTGGGGTTTGATTATTTTGTAAAAGAGCCTGTTCATCCTCTGGGACTGGGAACGACATTATTTCCCGTCCATTGTGCAAGATACGTCCTGTTACAGAATTTGGCCATTCGACCTCAAGTGCCGGATAGGGGGTACCGCGTAGTGAGGTTCCTTTGATATTTTTTATTTTTCCGACAATGAATATCACAAAGACCAGAGCGATGATACTCGTCCAGGAAAAATTTTGAAACACTTGAGTGATTTGATCCATTATCGGTTTCCTTTAAATCCAGGGCTGTACGTCTTTGCGCTTTTTCTCGAATGTGTTAATTGCGTTTTCTTTTTGCAGGGTCAGGCCGATATCATCAAGCCCGCCGAGCAGGCATTCCTTGCGGAAGGGATCAATTTCAAAATCAAAGTTGATCGCATTACCGCGTGAAATGGTTTGGTTTTCAAGATCGATCGTGATTTGAGCGTCGGGGTTGTTTTGGGCTTCGTCCATGAGTTGATCGATCTGTGTCTGCGGCAAGGTGATGGGCAATATACCGTTCTTGAAGCTGTTATTGAAGAAAATATCGGCGAAGGATGGGGCGATGATGCAGCGAAAGCCCATATCGAGGATCGCCCAGGGGGCGTGCTCACGGCTGGAGCCGCAGCCGAAATTCTCTCCGGTGATCAGGATTTGCGCGCCTTTATGCTCTGGCTTATTGAGAGAAAAGTCCGGGTTTGGCGAGCCGTCATCATTATAGCGGATATTATAAAACGCGCTTACGCCAAGGCCTGTACGTTTCACGGTTTTCAGGAATTGCTTTGGGATAATGATATCGGTATCCACGTTCATCATCGGCAGAGGCGCGGCTTTGGCGGTTAGTTTTGTGAAGGGTTGCATTATCTTTTTTCCAATATTTTCTTAAGAAGCTCAATTTGTTGTTTTTGTAGATCTAAAGACTCGCGAGTAATGGCAATTGCTTCCTGTTGGAGCTGCATAGAAGCATCATACTTCTGATGCCATTTTTTTTGATATTTATTGTTGTAAATATAAATATATATGTAAAGTAAAATAAGTAATCCTAGGGCTATGTACCATGATAAATATTTTTTGTAGTTTTTATGTTTTTTCGGTTTCGGTTTCGGTTTCGGTTGTAATTCAATGTAATTTTCCCACTCGGCCTCTGTCATCCATTTTTGTGCATCTTGTATGAAAAAGAGGAATTGCTGGTTTCTCCAGATATCTTTACTGTGAGAGCAATTGTTTGCGCATGAACTCTCTTTTTTCTCATCGATCAGAGCCGTTTCCGCTACGCCAGTCGCAACGGCAAAATCTTGAATATCATAATTGCCGTAATAGTTTATTTTTTCGTTGATTACAATGTTTAAGAGTTCCAGACGACCTTTATAGGGGAAGAGTGTTGTTTCGAAATTATAGATCCCGGGGGTATCTGTTTTTTCAAACAAGACCGTTGTTGGATAGTTTTTCTGTGCTTGCTCCCATGCTTTTAGAAAACTTTCTTTTGATATCTGCTCTGCTGTTTCTTGTGCTTTTGCAATTGATGTTATGCTCAATAGTGAGAATAAAAAAATGTATATATATTTCATATTTTACCAATCCTAACGCTTATTTTTTCTGTTCTTTATATTCGATCATCTTCATTTCTGCAAAGGCTTCGAACAAATCCATGTCAAAAATTTCTGCGCCTTTTTCTTCACGCATACGTTTAAGGACTGCTGGGATGGAGATATCACGGTCGCCGTAATGCGGGCGCCAGATGCGCCAGCCGTCGTATGCCTCGACGATGGCGGCAAGACGTACGGGCGCTGACATGGCTTCTGCGGGTGTATTATTAGGGCCCTGGCCGTTCATTTGGCCGTGATGTTTGATCATGATCTCCATCATCAGATCTTTGAAGGGGTGGGTGATGTGGGGAAAGTATTCTTGCACGATTTGCGCGCCGAGCAATGTATGCGTGCGGCGGAATTTTTTGAGATTTGCTGTTGGTTTTTCTTCTGTGTCCCAGAGCTCAAGCGGCATGTTTTTCTTGCCGATATCGTGAGGCAATAGCGCCCAGTACATATTATTTGCTACAATGTCGCCTAATCCCATATGCAGGCAGGTTTTTTTCATGTTGCCTGCAACGCGCTGTGCGTGTTCGTGGAAGATGTAGGTTATGTCTTTCGGCCGTTGGTTATCGTAGGATTTAAGCTCGTTAAGCTCTTGTTCTATAAAGGGTTTGAAGACATTCTGGCAAGTGTCGTCGATATTGAAGTCAAAGCTGTCTGGCCAAGTTGCAATCATATTAGACTTATAGCAGTTATTTTATGTGCGAATAAAGGGGCTTAATTCTTGCAAAAATCTATTTAGGTTTGTTGTTATGACTAAATAATAAAATACGGGTGTTAAATTATTCTAGTGCCCTTGCAACAAAGAATACTCTTTTTAATGCTCAAGGTGCTAATATTTGCCCGGGCGGGATATGAGTGAGGTTTTTTTTCATGACTCAATTGCCGGATTATATTCCGCAAGGTTTTATTCCAGACTATGTTCTTAAATATTTGGAGCAGGAGGTATCGTCAGGCTCCAGCGAGCCGCAGGGTTTGATGCTGCGTCCGGATTTTAACTTTAAATCTCAAGGTTTTTGTAGTTTTTCAACGCCATATAAAAAAGGTGAGGAAATAGTAATTTTGCCAATCACGATGTTTGGGGGGTATTCTTATACCAATAAAGCAACGGATTATGTGCCTTATTCTGAGATTTTAACAAATATCCGTGATATGAACTCAGATGGCCTGAGCAAAGAAGAGATTGATCGTGTGCGCAATTGTGTCCAGAGTTATGAACCCTCAGAGTCTTGGAAGAAGTATAATGATCAAATTCAAGATTCTATTAAAGCCTCATTTGCAGAAGACCCTGAGTGGCTAATGATGAAGGATTCAAGGGGTAGTTTTGTACCGCCATATCACTCTGCGGAATTTTTTAGTGTTTCTCAGCATCGGGATCGTTACTTTGAGGTTCAGAAACTTGCACAATATGCGGCGGATAAGATCAGATATCATTATGGGCTTGATGATTCTGCTCCTGTTCATGTTCTGCCATTAAACGATGGAAAGGTGCCTTTTCTAGATCCGTCTATCGGAGGTTTTTTTGCTGGTGATTACTCAGGCGCGCCAGAAGGTGGGTTTATTGCTGTTAATTATACGCCGGATTCTTTGACAGGGATAAAATATACTACGCTTGTTGAAGAAGTGAAGCATTCGATTGATTTAGCTTATTCAAAGGCAAGCCCCGAGGAGCTTTCAAGAATTAATGCAAAAATTATTGAGAGAAACGGTTTCGACCCCGATTATGCGCCTTCACTTGAGGAGCATGCAGGAATGATTGGAATTAATGCTGGCGTTTATGCTTCGTTTATGTCTGTTAATCTGGGGCTTCTGGGGAGTTTTGATTTACCTTTACCCAGTGATGCATATTCTAGACAATATATTGAGGATAATGCGAAAGAGTATGCGCATCGTGCAAATAATCCGCTGTTTAAATTCTAAATCTCCCGAACATCCGTCAATTTTCCCGTAATCGCCGCTGCGGCAGCCATAGCGGGGCTCATCAGGTGGGTGCGTCCGCCCTTGCCCTGGCGGCCTTCGAAATTGCGGTTGGATGTGGAGGCGCAGCGCTCCCCGGGTTTGAGCTGATCGGGGTTCATGCCAAGGCACATCGAGCAGCCGGGCTCTCGCCAATCAAAGCCGGCCTCAATCAATATATCGGCGATTCCTTCTTCTTCGGCCATGGCTTTGACAAGGCCGGAGCCGGGGACAACCATGGCCTCTGTTATGTTGCTCGCGACTTTTTTGCCTTTAGCGATTTTTGCGACTTCGCGTAAATCTTCGATGCGGGCATTGGTGCAGGAGCCGATGAAGATTTTATCGAGCATAATGTCGGTCATCTTTGTGCCGGGTTTCAGGCCCATATAGTCCAACATGCGCCGGACGGAGGCTTGTTTATTCGGGTCGTCAAAATCTTCGGGGGCGGGGACGGCGCCTGTTATGGGGACAACATCTTCCGGGGTTGTGCCCCATGTTACCGTGGGGGCGATGTCTTCTGCCTTCAGCTCGATTTCCTTATCGTAGGTTGCGCCAGCATCGGAATAAAGGGTTTTCCAGTATTCAACGGCTTTGTCCCACTCCTTGCCCTTTGGTGCCATCGGGCGGCCCTTGATATAATTAAAGGTAGTTTCATCGGGTGCGACGAGCCCTGCGCGCGCGCCGCCTTCGATGGACATGTTGCAGATGGTCATGCGTCCTTCCATGGACAGGGCGCGCACGGCTTCGCCCGCATATTCGATGACATGGCCATTGCCGCCCGCGGTGCCGATTTCGCCGATGATGGCCAGGATCATATCCTTGGCCGTGACGCCAGTTTGTAGCTTTCCGTTTACAGTGATGCGCATATTCTTGGCGGGCTGCTGGATCAGTGTCTGGGTGGCGAGCACATGCTCGACTTCGCTGGTGCCGATGCCAAAAGCAAGCGCGCCGAACGCGCCGTGGGTGGAGGTGTGGCTATCGCCGCAGACAATCGTCATGCCGGGCTGGGTGAAGCCCTGTTCGGGGCCGATGATATGCACGATGCCCTGGCGTTTGTCTGTGAGGTCGAAGAGGGTAACGCCGAACTCCTTACAATTTTTACGCAACGTTTCGATTTGTATTCTACTCTCTTCTTCTGCTATGGGAAGAGATCGGTCCGTTGTCGGCACGTTATGATCCATCACGGCAAGTGTATTGGCTGTCTGACGTACTTTACGCCCGGCAAGGCGAAGGCCTTCAAAGGCCTGTGGTGAGGTGACTTCGTGGACAAGGTGGCGGTCAATATACAGCAGGCATGTGCCGTCCTGCCCCTTTTGTACGACGTGGTCATCCCATATTTTTTGATAAAGCGTGCGCGCAGCCATTATTTCCTCTTATTTTGATCAAAATTTATACTCGGAAATGCCGGATTTGTCGAGTTTTTAATCCAATCTAAACCTTTGTCTTTTATGATGGTAAAGCTTATAAAGCGGGGGTTTTTATGTCTTATGATTTAGCAAATGACTTTGATACCGGTGTGCGTTTTGATATGGAAAACGAGCAAATTCCTGTTCTTGAGTTTTCTGATCCCTCCTATGCACGCGCTTCATCGGTTTTGTTTTTCCCTAAAACAGGTGCGCTGGAGGCGGTTTTATTTGACCGCTCTTATGCAGTTGGCGTTGTGCCGGAGGATATGCGCTCTGTCATTGGTGCATGTCAGGTTGTGTATTTAAGAGCAGAAGTTTCAGATGGCTCGTTTGTCAGGCTTGCAGCCCGTTTATCTGTGGTTGAGGTTTCAAATGATTTAAAGCAGCCAGAACATGTTACAAAAAAACCGGAACTTGAGATCTTTCCGGTTTTCTCCGCTGGCGGTAGTGCGATGACTACTCTGGTCTATCGCTAAGCTATTAAGCTTCTTTTTTCTTAGATTTAGAAGCCTTGGCTGGTTTTTCTGCTGGGGTGTCCAGACCATGGCCGGATGTGCGCTCGGAGATACGAGCTGATTTACCGCGGCGGTCGCGCAAATAGTAAAGTTTCGCGCGGCGAACAGAGCCACGGCGCACCAGTTCAATTGAGTCTACGCGTGTGCTCCAGAGAGGGAATACGCGCTCTACGCCTTCGCCGTAGCTGATTTTACGCACTGTGAAGCTTTCGTTGATGCCGCCGCCCTCGCGTGCGATGCAAACGCCTTCATAGGCCTGAATACGCTCGCGCGTACCTTCTTTAACCTTGACGTTGACCTTTACGGTGTCGCCGGGGCCGAAATTTGGAATTTCTTTTGTGCCTTGAAGCTTTTCGAGTTGCTTTGCTTCGAATTTTTGTAATGTATTCATCGGTTTATTTCCCTTTTTTAAGATCCCGATTTCGGCTTTTTACCCCGGCGGATCTGTTGTCTTTTTCATGGGTTAATCAATTCAGTGCGCTTTATATAATTATAATAGGCTTTGCGCAAGTATTATTTACTCTTCTTGTGGATATCCCATAGGTCTGGACGGTTTTGGCGTGTTATGGCCTCTGATTGCTCTTGCCGCCATTTCGTGATGTTCTTGTGATGGCCGGAGGTCAGGATTTCCGGCACGTTGTGTGTGGTTCCGCTTGCATCGGTCCAGCTCGCCGGGCGGGTGTAATGCGGGTATTCCAGCAGGCCGTTTGAAAAGCTTTCCTCGCCAGCCGTTTGGTCGTTGCCCATTACGCCGGGGAGCAGGCGGATACAGGCATCCATCAGGATGAGCGCGGCAGGCTCGCCGCCGGAAAGGACGTAATCTCCGATGCTGATTTCCTCGAATTCGTGGGCCTCCAGGACGCGTTGATCAATGCCTTCGTAGCGGCCGCATAAAAGGGTGATATTCGGTGTTTGGCTGAGCTGTTTTACGGTGGCCTGGTTTAGAGGTTTTCCGCGCGGGGAGAGGTATATTTTTCGCCCTGCATTGGGGATGGAGAGTAGGGCACTCTCGATAATATCGGCACGCATGACCATACCCGCACCACCGCCAAAGGGCGTGTCATCCACGGTTTTGTGGGTGTCGGTGGCAAAGTCGCGGATATTGATGGCATTATAGCTCCAGAGGCTTTTCTCAAGCGCTTTGCCGCTGAGGGATTGACCAAGCGTGCCGGGGAACATATCGGGGAAGAGGGTGAGGATGTTGAAACGGGTCATGGTTTAAACGGCTCTATATCCTGCAAATAAATGGTTTTTTCTTCAATATCAATGGTTTCAATGTATTTATCATCGAAGGGGATGTAATAGGTTTCGCCGCCGCTGGTGGGCAGGATTTCGAGCAAATCGCCGGCTCCGAAATTCTGTACGGCGATGATTTGGCCGATTTCTTCTTTATTTTCGAAGGCGGTTATGCCGATAAGGTCGTCGATATAGAATTCGTTGTCATCCTCCAAATCGGGAAATGTTTCACGTGAAACATAGAGTGAACATTTGAGCTTTTCTGCGTCTTCGCGGGTTTTAATTTCCTTAATTTCGGCAAGGATGTATTTTCCCATATGATTTTTTAGGGTTATGGTTAATGTGTCGTCTCCAGTTTCCTGTGTAAAGAGACTACCCTTAAGAAGTGCTACATTGTCGCAAAAGGGCTGGATTTTCACCAGCCCTTTTATTCCGTGTGCACCTGCAATTTTTCCAATGCAGATGCGTTTAGTGGCCGTATTACTCACCTTTTGCTTCTTCTTCAGCAGCAGGAGCTGCGGGCTCTTCTGCAGGGGCCGCGGCAGCTTCGGCAGCAGCAGCTTTAGCATCTGCCTCAGCGGCTTCGGCAGCGTCTTTAGCCGCTTGAAGTTTTTCCTGTTTATCCGCGATCTTCATTTTTGTTTTTTCAGATTGCGCAGATTTGTTCGGGCGGTTTGTCTGTTCCGGCATCGGGATAAGGCCCGCTTTGCCAAGAAACAGGGCAACGCGTTCGGATGGCTGTGCGCCCTCGCCGAGCCAATATTTGATGCGGTCTTCGACCAATTGGACGCGTTGATCGTTATTATCGTTCAAAAGGGGGTTGTAGGTTCCCAATTTTTCGATGTAACGGCCATCACGTGCCATACGTTTATCCGCGACAACGATGCGGTAGAAAGGGCGTTTTTTACGTCCACCCCGGGACAGTCTGATTGCTAATGCCATGTTTTTTCTCCTTTTAAAATAGTGGTTTAGTTTCAGATTGGTTAAAATTCATTGCTTGGCCTTCCGATTGGCTTCGTACATGCCTTGCCAGATTTCTTTGCTGGCGTCCGGGTAGGTTGTGAAAAATGCATAAATGACGGAGCCAATAAGTACGAGAAGTGCGATTATACGGCCGAGTTTTACCTTGCCTTTTAGGCTCTTGATTTTTCTCGGCAGGTTGATTGAATCCGTGTTTTGTACTTTTTCCAAGCTGCCAAATTTTTTTTCGTAAATTTTATTTGATATGGTGTTGTCTTCATTGATATTTTTCCACCATTCATAAAACGTGAAGTATTTGCCCTTGAGGTGCGGGTTTTGTTGTTCAAATCGTTCTTTTGCTTTTTCGTATCCTTTTTTGTCGAGCCAATAGTTAATAGTTCCGGCAATAAAAATCAGCGTCAATACCATAGGCATAGCCGAGAGGATCTGCTCAAGGGATGCGTTACTTAGTAGGTTATATGCTTCCTGAAGTTCGTTCATCTCTTTTTCTTCTTCCGGTTTTTCTTAGTGCCGCCGTGGCCAAGGGCGGGCATGCCGCTGCCGATACCGCCAAGGCCGGGCATTCCGGCAAAGGCGTTTTTACCGCCCGCGGCGAAGGGGTTGGGGCCGAGTATACTTTCGGATTGCGCTTGTGCCATATCCGCGCCAAGGGCATCGGGGTCCATGCTTTGGGCCATTAATTCAAGGTCATCAGCTTTGCCGCCCATCATTTGCTTCATCATGCCCATCATTTGGCCCTTGCCCATTTTGCGCATTTTTTTCATCATGAGCTGCATTTGCTTTTGCTGTTTCACCAGCATATTGATTTGCTGCACGGTTGTGCCGGAGCCGTCAGCGATGCGTTTTTTGCGTGAGGCGTTCATGAGATCAGGCTTTGCGCGTTCCTTAGGGGTCATGGACAGGATGATGGCCTCTTGCTTTTTGATCATATCATCGTTCATGCCTGCGGCTTCGAGCTGTCCGGCCATACCGCTGAGGCCGGGGAGGAGTTTGAGCATTGAGCTCATGCCACCCATTTTGCCCATTTGTCTGATTTGGGAGAGGAGGTCGTTAAAGTCAAATTCGCCTTTTTTGAATTTTTGCGCCATTTTGGCGGCGTCGGCTTGATCGACATTTTGTGATGCTTTTTCCACTAATGATACAATATCGCCCATTCCAAGGATGCGTCCGGCAACGCGCTCGGGGTGGAATTGTTCAATCTCGCTCCATTTTTCGCCAGTCCCAAGCAGCTTAATTGGCTTGCCTGTGATGGCTTTCATGCTCATGGCTGCGCCGCCGCGGGCGTCGCCGTCGATGCGTGTGAGCATGATGCCCGTGATAGAGACGCGTTCGTCGAATATTTTAGCCGTGTTCACGGCGTCCTGTCCGGTCATGGCATCAGCGATGAGCAGGGTTTCAACGGGCTTTGTGGCGGCCTTGATCTGCTCAAGCTCCTGCATCAAGGCGTCATCGATGGACAGGCGGCCGGCGGTGTCGAGCATGACGACGTCGAAGCCTTCCTTGCGGCCTGTTTCCATGGCGCGTTTAGCGATTTCGAGGGGTTTTTGACCCGCTATGATGGGCAGGGTGGCTATGGCGGTTTGCTGGCCGAGGATTTCAAGCTGTTCCTGAGCAGCGGGGCGGTAGACGTCGAGGGAGGCCATTAAGACCTTTTTACCCTGCTTTTCGCTCAGCATTTTGGCGATTTTGGCGGTGGATGTGGTTTTACCGGAGCCTTGCAGGCCGACCATCATATAGGCGCTTGGGGGGGCGCCGAAGGTAAGTTCTGCGCTTTGGCTGCCGAGCATTTCAACAAGGGCGTCGTGGACGATTTTGATGACTTGCTGCGCGGGGTTGACGCCTTTGACGACATTCTGGCCGACGGCTTTTTCCTTGATTTGTGTGATGAAATCTTTGACGATGGGCAGGGCAACATCGGCCTCCAGCAAGGCGATGCGGATCTCGCGGGAGACGGCCATCACGTCGTTTTCGCTCAAGGAGGCTTTGCCTCTGAGTTTTGAAAATACGCCGCCGAGTTTTTCGCTCAATGATTCAAACATATCAAAACATACCAAATTGGCCGCGCTGAGCGTAAATTCGCCGAGCGCGGTGTACCGCTAAGCACTGAAAAACTATTTTCTCAGTGAAATTTTGCGTAAATTATGCATTATGGGGGGAAATGTCAAGGAAAAGGGCAAATATAATGAAATTTAAAAAAATGCACGGGTTGGGGAATGACTTCGTTATTTTCGATGCGCGCGAGCAGGATGTGATTTTAGGGCCCGAGGATATGGCTTTGGTGGCGGACCGGCATTGGGGCGTGGGGTGTGACTTAATTACAATTATTGATAAGCCAGAAAATGCGTGCGATGTGGCGGCGTATTTCTTTAATGCGGATGGATCCGAGAGCGCAGCATGCGGAAATGCATCGCGGTGCGTGGCGGATATTGTTATGCGCGAGCTGCAGATTTCCAGTTGTAAAATTCAGGTGATGGACCGCGTGCTGGCTTGTCGCAAGGTCGGTGATTTAATTGAGGTCGATATGGGGGCGCCGAAGGGTGTCAAAGATATGGATTTGTCCTATGGCGGGGTTTCGAAGCCGGTGGCGGTGGATATGGGTAATCCGCATCTGGTGTTTTTCGTAGAGGATATCGAGGCGGTGGATGTTGAGGCTGTGGGGGCGTATTTCGAGATGCATGAGGCGTTTCCCAGCCGCACAAATGTCGAATTTGTGCAGGTGATGGACCGGGCGCATCTTCGCCAGCGTACATGGGAGCGCGGCGTTGGTGTGACGCAGGCCTGTGGTTCCGGCGCGTGTGCGGTGGCGGTGGCGGCGGTGCACAGGGGGCTTGCTGAGCGCGCTGTGGAGATTGAGCTTGATGGAGGCGTGCTTAATCTGGTTTGGAAAGAGGGCGGGACTGTTCTTATGACCGGGCCGGTGGCGTATGTGTTTGACGGGGAGCTGGCGGGCTGAGGGGCATATAAATCTGAAAAATAATGAAGACTTTGGGGCCGCAAAGCGTTATAGTCAGTTTATGGTTTTCTGGCGCAAAAAGAACAATGCCGCGCAAGCGGAGGAAGAAGAGCAGGAGCAGGAATTGCTGCATCCGCATGGTGCGCCTGAGCTTGAGCCGTCTACGGATTATGAGGCCGATCTTGCGCATGACCCGATACAGGGGGCGCTGCATGAAACGGATAATGATGTTATCGATGGTTTGGATTTTACGCCAACGCCCGAGACGGATGGTGATTTTGCAGACGAGCTTGATCAGGATCACGATCACGAAGGGGGATGGTTTTCACGCCTGGCGAGCGGGCTTGGGAAATCGACGAATAAAATTACAAAGGGCATTAGCGATGCGCTGACCAAATCCAGGCTGGATCAGGAGACACTGGATGCGCTGGAGGAGGTTTTGATCTCTGCCGATTTGGGCCCTAAAACCGCGGCGCGTGTGATTGAGGCGTTTTCCAAAGACCGGTTCGGGAAGGATATTTCCGAGGACGAGATTAAAGAGGCCCTTGCCGGAGTGATTGCAGAGGTGCTCAAGCCGGTTGCGCGCCCGCTTGAATTTGCTGCGCCGGGTAATGGTGGGCCTTTTGTCCTGCTGGTGTGCGGGGTGAACGGGGCGGGCAAGACCACGACGATTGGGAAGTACACCAAGCAGTTGCGGATTGAGCAAGGCAAAAGCGTTATGATTGCGGCGGCGGATACGTTCCGCGCGGCGGCTATTGAGCAATTGGCCATGTGGGCGAAGCGGGCTGATGCGGTAATGTTTTCAAAGGATGTGGGTACGGATGCGGCGTCGGTGGCGTTTGAAGCGTATGAAAAAGCCAAGGCGGATGGCATAGATGTGTTGATCATTGATACAGCCGGGCGGTTGCAGAATAAGGCCAATTTGATGGCGGAGCTCGAGAAAATTATCCGTGTATTGAAGAAGAAGGATGAGAGCGTGCCGCATGCAACGTTGCTGGTTCTGGATTCCACCACAGGGCAAAATGCGTATTCGCAGGTGGAGACGTTCAAGGAGATGGTCGATATTACCGGGCTGGTTGTGACCAAGCTTGATGGTTCGGCCAAGGGCGGGGTTTTGATTGGCCTTGCTGATCAGTTCGGATTGCCGGTTCATGCTATTGGCGTGGGTGAGGGGATTGAGGATTTGCGCCCCTTTGCTGCGCGGGATTATGCGCGATCGCTTGTGGGGTTGGATGCCTAATTCATCTAATTTTAACCCAAAGGCGGCATGATAGGGCATGGTTCAGAAGTTAAAAGTTTTTAAGCCTAAAAAATACAAAGATCCAGATGAGGCGGTGCGCGCGTTAAGCGAGATTTATGATGCGCATACGTCTTATTTGCGTGAGTGTTTTGATCGTTATTGCGCTAATCGTGAGGGGTATAAGCGTGTTTCGGCCTTTTATCCGTATGTACGTATCACGACGCTGACGGCGAGGCGGGCGGATAGCCGGTTTTCCTATGGGTTTGCGCCGCGCCCGGGGACGTACGAGACGACGGTGACGTGCCCATCGTTATTCGCTGATTATTACCGCGAGCAGTTCCGTTTATTGATTAAAAACCATGATATTCCGATTGAAGTCGGGGTGAGTGATACGCCTATGCCGCTGCATTTTGCGCTGGGGGAGGGGTTTCATCTTGAGCGGGATTTGAGCGAGGATTGTGTCACTGCCCTGCCGGAGCATTTTGATGTGCCAAATCTGGATATTCTGGATGATGAGATCGCCAATTCAGGGACGTTGGGGGTGAGCAGCGGGGCGCATCCGCTGTCGTTGTTTATTGCGCCGCGAGTGGATCTGAGCTTGCAGCGTTTGCGGCATTATACGGGGACGAGCCCCATGGATTTTCAGAATTATGTCCTGTTTACCAATTATCAGTTTTATATTGATGAGTTTATTAAAATTGGAGCGGAGCAGGTCAAAGCGGGTGAGTATGACGAATTTGTGCAGCCTGTAGGCGGGCGTTTGCCGCAAATGCCTGCTTATCACCTCAAGCGCGCGGATAAATCAGGTATCACGATGGTAAATATCGGTGTGGGGCCTTCGAATGCCAAGACGATTACCGACCATGTTGCGGTTTTGAGGCCGCATGCGTGGCTGATGCTGGGGCATTGTGCGGGTCTGAGGAATTCTCAGCGCCTCGGGGATTATGTGCTGGCGCATGGGTATTTGCGCGAGGACCATATTCTGGATGAGTTTTTGCCGCCGAGCATTCCTATTCCGGCGCTGGCGGAGATACAGCAGGCGCTGGAGCAGGCGGTGGCCAGTGTTACGGGACAGACGGGGTATGATCTGAAGAAGGTGATGCGTACGGGAACTGTGGCAACGACGGATGATCGGAACTGGGAGCTGAAGTCCTATTTGACGCAGAATAAGCGTTTGAGCCAGAGCCGCGCGATTGCGCTTGATATGGAATCGGGGACGATTGCGGCGAACGGATTCCGGTTCCGTGTACCGTATGGCACGCTGCTTTGTGTATCGGATAAGCCGTTGCATGGGCAGCTCAAATTACCGGGGATGGCGGATCGTTTTTACCGCGAGCGCGTGGAGCAGCACCTTAAGATTGGGTTGCTCACGATGACGTTATTGCGTGATCTCTCACCGGAGAAGCTGCATAGCCGGAAGCTGCGCAGCTTTGATGAAACGGCGTTTCAGTAGGGTTTAGGTAGGGTCGAATGATTCATACCCTTGAGGAGTTCCTTCAGGGTCATTGTTTCTTGTATGGTCAAGTGCGGGCCCTGCAATTCTCATAATGTTATCTGCAAGTTCGTTTGCGCGATGTATTCTGTTCTGTCTGGCGGCGCTTTCAAAGAGGTTGGAGGCTTGTCTCATAAGTCGTGAAACAAGTGCGGCGCGAGCAACGTTATTTTCTGCGGTTTGTTTTAATACTTCTGGGATTGATTCTAGTGTTTGTTTTGCATAGTGGATGTTTTCTTTTATTGGGCTATTTATTTGTAAAATAGAGGATTGATTTAAAAATTCCGGCCTGGTGAGTCTGACCGCTTCTCCTAAATCACCTTCGTTTATTTTTGATGCACATATCATAATTGCCAATGCCAATCTGGCAAGCAGCAGAGAATCTCTCTGTGTTTCGTCTAGATTTAAATCAGTCTGCAATACATCTAGACCAGTTGTTAAGAGTGTATTTTCGTCTAAAGGCAGTCTTTTGGTTGTGAAATAACTCATTCGTACACTACAGTAGCTGTTAAAGTTATGTGAAGAGTATTGAAATGGTTCTATGTTGTCAATAAATTTGGTTCTTATAAAATTTATAGTATTTCATGAGCATCTGCTGAGGGTTGTTCCTGTCTAAATTCAGAGGCTATAGCGTATTCTTTAATTATGGCTCGTGGAATATTTTCCTCATCGCCCTCTGACAGTTCATTTTTCAAATATCTTTCAACGAGCTTAATTACCTCTTCATGAGGATGATAGTCAAAATCACCTAGATCATGATTTGCACTATGGTAATGGAAAAAGTTGTAAAGAAGTAATTGTGACAGATATAATATTTTTTCATCTAGCCCTGCTGTGTCTTTAGGATAAGTTAATCCTTCAAAATTTGGCGATCTGGTTAGATCTATTTGAATATGGGTTAATTTTGTTGTATTACCTTTTCCTTGTTTGACAGCTTCCAATCCCTCTTTAAGGCTTCTTTCAAATTGTCTTATTTCTGAAATATGACTTTTAATTTGTTCACGTACACTCTCTTCTTGTGGAACTACTCCACCTGACTCAGGGGGCATAAAAATAAGTCTTATATGATCAAAATATGTTTTCATAATTCTACATTCTTTTTTTATACAGTTATGAGGTTACAGATGGATTGTCAATAATTTTATTATTTAAATCGTAACGTCCACAACGGAGCCGCGGCGGGGAGAGGACTCGCTGCGGTTTGAGGATTCGGCGATAGCCTCGCGGAAATCACGAGCGGAGAGTTGTGGCTCCTCGCTCTGAGCGGCGGCGGCTTCGCGGGGCTGCGTTTCATCCTCACGCGGAACTTGCTCTGGTTGTCTAATGGCGCGGCTTTGGTCAGAAGCGGCAGGTTGTAAAGCCTGAGCTAATGGTGTTTGCTGCTGCGTTGCAATTCCCGATAATGGTGCGGCCATGGCTCAATCCCCTGTGAAAAGTATGGTACGCATTCATAGTATAACAATATTATTAATAAACCCTTTAACATTGTACACCATATATTCGCAAGTGCAAATGTGAAGATGGTTTTTTGGCTGATTTGATCTGTTAACGTGTTGATAACATTTAATGTGTATGATTTTAGAAGGTATGTGGGCAAAATACATCTGTAAAGAATGAAAAAATGTATGTGCGTGCGTGCAAAAATTTAACAAATCATGATGTTTGTGGGGCAAGAATCATGGAATTATTTTTAGCAGGGAGTGTGTCCCGGCAGGCGCCAACCAAGGCGCTGCTTGGGGATGTTAACCGATTATATGAGCTGGCGCGCGATAAGAAGCCTGCGTCCAGAACCCGTCTTGCAGAAGAAGTCAGCAAATTACTGATTGCCAATGTCTCTCCGCGGGAGAGTGAATTGGTGGCCGATGTTTTGATCGAGCTTTTGGCACAGGCGCAGGTGGATTTACGCCGCGCGCTGTCGCAGAGATTATCCTCCCTTGAAAAAGTGCCGCTTCGTCTTGTGTTGCAGCTTGCGAATGACCAGATTGATGTTGCTAGCCCGATGTTGATTAACAGCAGAGCGCTGGGTGAGTTTGATTTGATGTATATCATAAAATCCAAGGGGCCTGAATATTGGGCGGCGATTGCGCAGCGCCGCCAGCTTAGCGAGCAGGTGGTTGATTTGCTGGCTGAGACCAAAGACATTGATACGGCGATTGCTCTTGCGGAAAATAAGGGCATAAAATTGACGAATAATGCGCTTACGATCTTAGCAGATATGGCTCAGGGGGTGGAGAAGCTTGCTCTGCCTTTGTTGCGGCGTGAGGAAGTTAGCGCTGATCTGGCGAAGGCGCTTTATCAGTATGTGGGTGCGGAGATTAAAGGATATATTGATCACAGTTTTGGTTCTCAGGCGCCTCCGGAAGAGGTTTCTGAGGCTGTCGATCAGGTGATTGTAGAATTTACCGAGCAACCTTTGGAGGAGGTTAAGGCTCAGGATCAGGCAGATGTTATAGAACAGAAAGATGATTATGAGCAGGATCGTACTGAAACTCATGCGCCAGCCAATCAGGATGTTTTGCATGAGAGTATATCTGCCATGCCGAGTGATTTGAGGCCGGATGCACATATGTTTGAGGTTGCCAAGGATCAGAAGGCCAAGGGTTTATTGAGTATTCCCATGATGATGGAAACGTTGCGGCAGAACAGGCTTAAGTCTTTTGTTGCGCAATTTGCGGCTTATACTGAAATATCACCTGTCATAGTGGGGCAGATTTTGTCGCAGACTAATGGAAAATCCCTGTCGGTTGTTGCGCGGGCGTTTAATATTGAAAAACAAGATTTTGTGTCGATTTTCATGATGACCGGCAAGATATGGAATAATGGCGAGCTGGTTCAGATGAATGAGGTTAAGGGCGCGCTGGAGTATTACAACAAGACAACCAGTGATTTGGCGCGGCGTATCGTGAAAGAGAAGATGCAAGCCTAAGAGATTTTTTTTACTGCGTTTTTATGGTTTTCCCACAAGCACTTCATGCCGGTTTTTATGCCGGCATTTTTTTTGCGGTGGTGAGATTGGTGGATAGTGCGCTGACGCCGGGGAGGTCTTTGCCTTCCAGCCATTCCAGGAACGCCCCGCCAGCCGTGGAGATGTATGTGAAATCGTGCAAAATCCCCGCATTGTCGAGCGCGGCGACGGTGTCGCCACCCCCGGCTACGCTGATGCATTTTTTGGCCTTTGTCTGCGCGGCGACCGCCTTGGCAAGCTCGTTTGTGCCGTTATCAAAGGGCTTTATTTCAAACACGCCCATTGGTCCGTTCCAGACCACTGTTTTGCAGATTTTCAGCTTTTCCTTGATGTACTCGATGCTCTGTGTGCCTATGTCAATCGCCATATCGTCCGGGCCGATTTGATCCACGGGGAGTAATTTGTGTGGTGCATTTTCCTTGAGTTCATTAACACAAACCACGTCGCGGGGGAGAATGATCTCGCAGCCGATTTTTTCCGCTTTTTTCATGATGTCGCGGGCGGTTTGTGCCATATCTTTTTCGCAAAGCGATTTGCCCATATTGCGCCCTTGAGCATGCAGGAAGGTGTTGGCCATACCGCCGCCTAAAACGAGGTAGTCGACTTTTTCTATCAGGTGGGTCAGGACGCCAAGTTTTGTTGAGATTTTTGAGCCGCCTGTTACGGCGAGGACAGGTTTTTCAGGTATCTCGAGCGCGCGGGTGAGGGCGTTTAGCTCTTCCTCCATCAAAAGGCCGGCGGCGCTGGGCATGAATTGTGCGATGATGGCGGTAGAGGCGTGAGCGCGGTGGGCGGCGGAGAAGGCATCGTTAACGTATATGTCTCCGAGGCTTGCGAGCTCTTTTGCGAAGGCTGGGTCACCGGATTTTTCGCCCTTGTGAAAACGCAGATTTTCCATGAGGATCACATCGCCCTCTTTTGCGTTTCTGGCAGCGTCCTGGGCACGCTCGCCGATGCATGTGGGGGAGAATCTTACGGGCACGCCCCATTGTTTTTCTAAAACAGGGGCGAGAAAGGCAAGAGACATTTGAAGGTTTTCCTCGCCCTCTGGCCTGCCGAAATGAGAGAGGATGAGGATTTTTGCACCTTGGGCGCGAAGATAATCGATGGTGGGTTTCAGGCGGTCGATGCGCGTTGTGTCGGTGACGGTGTTGTTTTGTTTGGGCACGTTTAGATCCGCGCGCAGAAGAATTGTTTTTCCGGTTATGTTGAGTGATTTTAGTGATTGAAAATCCATTTTTTACTCTGTTTCTATTGTGTATGTGAAAGTGTTTTAGCGGCCTCTGCGGCTTCGATCAAGCGCGATCTTAGGGGGGCATCCAACGCGGAGTGGCCTGCATCGGGGACGACGATGTAATCGGCCTCTGGCCAAAGCTGGTGAAGCCTGTTTGCGGTCTGGATCGGGCAGATGATGTCGTAGCGGCCCTGTACGATGGTGGTGGGGATAGAACGCAGGGTGTCTATATGGTTCGTGATGCTGTTTTCCTGCGAGAAGACCTGTGTTTTGAAATAGTGGGATTCTATCCGTGCAAGTGCGAGGGCGTGGCGCTTTTGCTCGTCAGTTGTGATGGTTTCGTAATTTGGCATGAGGGATGAGCAAGCGCCCTCATACAGGCTCCAGCGTACGGCGGCCTCAATTTGTGTGTTTGTGTCGCTATCGTCTGTCAGGCGTTTGTAATATGCCGTCAGGAGGTCAGTTTGCTCTGATTTCGGGATGAAGTTTGCGAATTGTTCCCATGCTTCGGGGAAGATTGTTTTCATGCCGTACAGAAACCAATCGATTTCTGGCTGTTCGCATAGAAAAATGCCGCGCAAAATCATGCTTTTTGTATGTTTTTTGTATTTTAGCGCGTAGCTCATGGCCAGTGTGCTGCCCCAGGAGCCGCCGAAGATGTGCCAGTGATCGATTTTTAAATGATTGCGCAAGGACTCTATGTCTTCGATTAAGTGGGCAGTTGTGTTGTTTGTAATGCATCCCAAGGGGTGGGAGCGTCCGGCGCCGCGTTGATCAAAAATGATAATGCGGTAGAAGTCGGGGTCAAAGAATCGCCTGTGAACCGGGGTTGCGCCCGCACCGGGGCCACCGTGAAGGAGGAGGATAGGTACGCCGTCAGGGTTACCGCTTTGTTCCCAGTATAGATTGTGCGTTTCATCAACGCCCAGAAAGCCGCTGGAATAGGGGG
>CAYGNP010000020.1:17706-43122 GCA_964351365.1 uncultured Micavibrio sp. | reverse complement strand
TATGTTTAAAAAAATAGCTCTGAGTCTATGTTTTACGCTATTTTTGGGTCTACTTTCAGCCTGTAGTCCTGAAGGCTTTTTGCGGCCTAAAATTGACGAATCAGTACAAGAAAAAAACAGCGAATCAAACAACAAAAATGACAAAATCGGAAGCCCCGTAGCGCTTCCACCAACATTTCCAGGCGCAGCACCTCTTGAACCAGGCCAGACAGAAACCCAATACCTCCCCAATGGTTTGCCCGCACTAAAACCTGCAAAGGGCATAAATGTAGACACACTCTTCTCAGAACAGCTGAAAAATGAGAACGAGCGCTTCTCTCGCGTTGAAAACGCTGTCATTGACTTACGCAAAGAATTTGAGGCTTACAAACCCTCAATAGTCCGCTTAGCCGCTGTGGAAAGCGATATCCAGAACCTGATGAAAGAACTTGAAGTTCTGCTGCAGGAAACACCAACTCCGGATACCACCCCTCCACTTGATCTGATCTCAGGCCCAGATCCAACATTGTCGGTTGAGCAATTACAGCCTGAGCCGGAAGAACCTGAAATCCCTATACAGGTAGAAAAACAGCCGGAAAAACCAAAGGGGCAAACGCCCCAACCTCCACCAAAACAACCCCCGCCAATAAATTATGACGGGGTAATAGCTCAAAATCTGCGCGCTGGTGAGCATGCAGATAAAGTTCGCATAGTGCTCGATACAAACCAGAAAACCCCCCACTCCTTTGATCTGGACAATAACGAGAAGCTCATACTGATTGAAATGCCACAAGCAAAATGGGTCGGCGAAACCAAAAAACGTATGCCGGACTCTAAACTTCTTGAATCATACGAAGTTGAACCCATTAATGACGGCAAGGGCAGCCTGATTATCATCACTCTGAAAAAAGCTACAAACTTAATAAAAGAGAACCATCTCTCACCAGAGCCTGACACCCCCTATCACCGCATATATTTTGACTTGAAATTGTAAAACTATATTTTTATGTCACGCTCAATCGACAGAGCGTTCAAAATATGCTTTATATTGTGCCCTGCACCATTCAGGGGAAAAATGCCGGCAAAACTTAAACATCGTATTCCACTCGTAAAGCCGCAAGTCACTGTAGGCCTGGTCATATCTGACATTTTGGCCATGGTGCTGTCTTTTGTACTGGCCGTGATTAGTGTCCAGTCCCTCAAATTTTTACTCAAACCAGAATTCAACGATAAAACATTAAACCTCAGCCACTTGGATGAACTTTTCTTCTTCTGGCTTTGCCCAATCGTCATCTTTTTGTTTGCCGTAAAAGGACACTACACCAAGCGTGTGCCCTGGTGGAGCCAGGTTCAAAACGTTCTCTCTGTTTGTATCCGTATTTTCATCATTGATGCGTTCACGCGCCTTGCATTGGATATGTCCTTCTCGCGCTCCCTCATAGCCCTGAGCTGGATTTACGTCTTTATCTTAACACTGACAGGCCGCCAAATCGTTTATTTCATAGCGCATAAATATAGAATGTGGCGTATCCCAGCCATTGTAATCGGAGACATTAACACCATAACAAACATGCTTTTTGCGTTTGAAACCAACCGCTATACTGGCTACAACATCCATACAGTCTGCCTGCGCGACCGCAAAGACAAACGCCTTGATATCGCAAGCATCCCACAGAAATATGCCACTATTACAATTAATCGCGAAGAAATTGATTATCCTGATTATATCTCAAAAAACATCAATAATTTCTTCATTATCTCCTTGGAAACCTTTCGCGGTGAAGAACGCGACGAACTCATCCGTACACTGACGGAACAAAACGCCCTTTACGCCGTTGTCCCTCCAGTCTCGCGCGTTAGCCTCTTTGACATGGAACCCAGCTATTTCTTCGGCCACGATATCATGCTGCTGCACACAAAAAAAACCGAGCTCACAACAGCAGATCGCCTGATAAAGCGCATAGTAGACATCATCGCTTCCTCCATTGCACTCATCCTATTATCCCCCGTTATGCTCATAATTGCTGCCATGCTAAAACTTGAAGGCCAAGGTGGAAGCATCTTCTATGGTGGCTACCGCATCGGCTATCAGGGCAAAAAATTCAAATGCTGGAAATTCCGCTCAATGGAGCCGGATTCAGATCATCTCCTCGAAGCCCTGCTGGACAGCGACCCAAAAATCCGCGCAGAATGGGAAACATTCCGCAAGCTCAAAGTGCCCGACCCCCGCGTGAACACAAAAACTGCACGCATCATCCGCAAAGCCAGCCTCGATGAACTGCCCCAGCTCTGGAATGTGCTGAAAGGCGACATGAGCCTTGTGGGCCCACGCCCCATTTTGGCAGAAGAGCTTCAACTAATGGGCGAAACCATGCATGACTACGTCAAACTCAAACCCGGCATTACAGGCCTCTGGCAAGTCAGCGGACGCAATGACACCAGCTTCAAACGCAGGCTCTATTGGGACAGCTGGTACGCCCGCAACTGGTCACTCTGGGGTGATATTGTGATCATGATCCGCACCTTGCGCGTTATCATCGGCAAGGGCGGCGCCTATTAATGAATAGACGAGGCCTCAAGATCAATAATCAAACGCTCCACATCATGCGCCGCCTTTTCAAGCTTTGCTTCATCCGTTGAGCGCAGAACCACATTCACGCTTGTGCTTCCATTTTTAAACCTCGGATAGCTGCCAATATTTACGCTATCATAACGTGATTGCAACTTTCCCAAACCTTCCGCCAGAACACTTTCAGGCAAAACACTGCCTATCGTGCGTGATAATATCGGCGCGCCGCCCTTCAGGCCCGGCACGACATGATCCACCATCGCCTGCAAGATACGCGGCACACCCGCCATCACATAGACATTCCCCAAAACGAAACCCGGCGCCGCCGAAACCGGGTTAGGGATAAGCTTCGCACCCACCGGAATCATCGCCATCTTCTGACGCGCCTTCGTAAATTCATCCTTGCCGTAATGCTCCAGCAAAATACCATAGGCTTGGGCATTCTTTTCCAGCACAACTCCAAAAGCTTTGGCTACACTTTCTGCGGTAATATCATCATGCGTCGGGCCAATCCCCCCGCTCGTGAACACATAATCAACCTTCTCCCTCAAGGCATGAATCGCGTCTATAATCTCCCCCTCAATATCGGGAATAATACGCACCTCAACCAACGCAACCCCCTGAACCAGCAGGGCATTCGCAACATAATTTATATTCTTGTCCTGCGTACGACCTGATAAAATCTCATTTCCAACAACAATCATCGCGGCTTTATATTGCTTACTCATACCAATTTATCCTTGTAAACTTTACACATTTGCCGCAACTCTATATGTAATGCATTGGAAACACAATATGAGACAGAGATACAGCGCGTGAACATAAATACAAATTTTGTACAAAAAAACTACAGCCGCGACGGCATCGAACTTCACGAAAAAAGCGATTTTGAAGGCATGCATAAGGCCGGAAAGCTTGCAGCACAAATTCTGGATATGATTACAGATCACGTTCAGCCCGGTGTCACCACCGAACAGCTTGATGCACTGTGCCATGAGATGTGCATCAAGGCGGGCGCAATTCCTGCCCCGCTGCATTATCAGGGCGCCGCGCCGACACCCTTCCCAAAATCCATCTGCACCTCTATCAACCATGTTGTGTGCCACGGCATTCCTAACGAAAAACCCCTGCGCGAAGGCGATATCCTGAATATCGATGTCACCGTCATTCTTGATGGCTGGCACGGTGATACCTCGCGCATGTACTGGGTCGGCGATAAAATCCCCGTCAAAGCCAAGCTCCTGTGCGATGTCACTTACGATTCAATGATGGCCGGCATAGAGGCGGTCAAACCCGGCGCAACCCTTGGCGATATCGGCCACGCGATTCAAACGGTTGCCGAAAATAACCGCTTCTCCGTCGTGCGCGATTTCTGCGGCCACGGGCTAGGGCAAGTCTTCCATTGCCCGCCTTCCGTCATGCATTACGGCGATCCGGGTGAGGGCGCAGTGCTGGAGCCGGGGATGTTCTTCACCATCGAGCCCATGATCAACGCCGGAGCCTACGCAACCAAAGTCCTAAAATCCGATGGCTGGACAGCCGTAACCCGTGACCGCTCCCTCAGCGCGCAGTTCGAACACTCCCTCGCCGTCACCGAAAACGGCTTCGAAATCTTCACCCTCTCACCAAAGGGCTATACGAAACCACCCTATAAAGTGTAATATTCCCGTAATGAACTCTGCGGAAAAAATAGCTAAAAGCGCGCCCCACCACACAGGCCACCGCCAGCGCCTGCGTGAACGCTTTATTGATACTGGGCCCAATTCCCTGAAAGATTACGAGCTCCTCGAGCTTTTGCTCTTCTCCGCAATCCCCCGCCGCGATGTCAAACCGCTAGCCAAAACCCTTTTGACCAAATTCGGCTCTCTGCCGGAACTTATGGCCGCCCCGCACAGCATGCTGACGCAGGTTGAGGGCATCAGCGATAACACTGCCACCGCCATCAAAACCGTCACCGCCATCGCACACCGGATGATAAAACAGGAAATCATGCAAAAACCTGTTTTAAACAACTGGACAAGATTGATAGACTATTGTCACATGACTATGGCGCATGAAACCAAGGAGCATTTCCGCATTCTCTTCATGAACAAGAAAAACGAATTAATCGCAGATGAAATTCAGGGCTCCGGCACTGTGGATCACACACCTGCATACCCGCGTGAAATCATGAAACGCAGCCTTGAGCTAGGCGCAACAGCGCTTATTCTGCTGCACAATCACCCCAGCGGCGACCCCAAACCTTCACAGGCGGATATTGATATGACCAACGCAATCATCAAGGCAGCCCACGCCTTTGATATCACCATCCACGATCACGTGATTATCGCCAGAAACGGCAACACCTCTTTCCGCAACGAGGGGCTCATTTAATGCATTACTGGATGCCCGCCTCAATGATTGTTCTCTTATCGCTTGTCCTGATTATCGCCAGCGCCTGCACACCTGAATACCAAAGGCATGTATACACAGGTAACAGCTACAATCAGGCTGGTGTCAATAAAGAGCTTGAGGAAATCCGCGAAAAGAATTTCTCCGTTCTGCGCACAGAAATGGTGCTTAAGGGCTTAAGCATGGATAACCCGATGCTCATCCGCGCCTTCAAAAGCGAAATGAAGCTGGAGCTCTGGGTCAAAAGCTCCTACGCCGACCAGTACGACCTTTTCAAAACCTATGACATTTGCAGCAAATCCGGCACGCTTGGCCCGAAACTGAAGGAAGGCGACCTCCAGACCCCAGAGGGCTTCTATAGTGTTACGCCAGATCGCCTGAACCCCAACAGCCAATATTTCCTCTCCTTCAATATTGGCTACCCGAATGAATATGACCGCGCGCACAAACGCACCGGCTCCCTGCTCATGATCCACGGCTCCTGCGTCTCCGAAGGCTGCCTGGCCATGACCGACCGCAACATCGCCGAGATATACCTCATCGTGGAGCAAAATTTCAAATACGGGCACAAATCCATCCCGATTCACATTTTCCCCTTCCGCATGACCGAAGAAAACATGCGCATGCGCAGCCTCTCACAATGGTACCCATTCTGGCGAAACCTCAAGGAAGGCTATGATTATTTTGAGCGCTACTACATCCCGCCAGAAATTTCTGTAAAAAACAAACGCTACGCTTTCAACAAAGGCAATTATTATTAGGGTAATGCTTCTATACTTCTTTGCCCCTGAATGGTATATGAATAAAAAAATACAGGTAACCCATGATCCCACGCTACGCCCGCGCCGAAATGGCAGATATTTTCGAACAGGATAACCGCTTCAAAATCTGGCTGGAGGTGGAAACCCTCGCGCTCGAAAAAATGGCGGAGATGGGTACTGTCCCAAAAAGCGCCGCCAAAGCCTTACGTGAAAAGGGCAATTTCGATGTCGCCCGCATCAATGAAATCGAGGCCGAGGTCAAGCACGATGTCATCGCCTTCCTAACCTCCGTTGCCGAATTTGTGGGCGAAGACTCCCGTTATGTGCATCAGGGCATGACCAGCAGCGATGTCATCGACACAAGCTTCGCCGTAATGCTCACCCAAGCAGCCGACCTGATTATCGCCGATCTCGACAAGCTCCTCGCCGCCCTCAAAAAGCGCAGCCTCGAGCATAAAGATACGCTCTGCATCGGCCGCAGCCACGGCATCCACGGCGAGCCAACCACCTTCGGCCTGAAGCTTGCCGGTCATTACGCCGCCTTCGCCCGCGCTAAAAAGCGCATGATCGCCGCCAAGGACGAAGTAAGCACCATCACAATTTCCGGCGCTGTGGGTACATACGCAACCGCCGCCCCTGAAATCGAGGCCCACGTCGCCAAAAAGCTCGGCCTGAAATGCGAAACTGTCGCCACGCAGGTCATCCCCCGTGACCGCCACGCCATGTTCTTTGCCACACTCGGCGTCATCGCCAGCTCGATCGAGAATCTAGCCGTTGAGATCCGCCACCTCCAGCGCACAGAAGTCCGCGAAGCCGAAGAGTATTTTGACAAAAATCAAAAGGGCTCCTCCGCCATGCCGCATAAACGCAACCCCATCGGCTCAGAAAACCTGACCGGCCAGGCACGTATCATCCGCGCCGCCGTCATTCCTGCGCTCGAAAACGTGGCGCTATGGCATGAACGCGATATCTCCCATTCTGCCGTCGAGCGCACAATCCTGCCAGACGCCCTCATCAGTGCAGATTACGCGTTAAACCGCCTGGCCGGAATTATCGATAAGCTCCTCGTTTATCCCGAACGCATGATCCATAATTTAGAAATGACCGGCGGCCTCGTTTTCAGCCAGCGCACAATGCTTGCCCTCACACAGGCAGGAATAAGCCGCGAAGACGCCTACCGCATCGTCCAGCGCAACGCCATGAAAGTCTGGGAAGACCGCAGCACAGGCAAAGGCTTGTTAACCCTGCGTGCCATGCTAGAGAAGGACAAAGAAGTAACAGATAAACTTGACGCACGCGCCCTAGATGATATCTTCTCCTACGATGCATATACGAAAAATATACCATCCATAATTGAACGCGCACTAAAATAAGGAAGACGAGCCATGAAAGGCGATAAAAAAGTTATAGAATATCTAAACTCTGCTCTCAAAAAGGAGCTCGGCGCCATCAACCAGTATTTCCTCCACTCGCGCATGCTCGAAGATTGGGGCGTAACCAAACTCGCCAAACACGAATACAACGAATCAATCGAGGAAATGCAGCACGCTGACCGCCTGATTAAACGCATCCTCTTCCTCGAAGGCCTGCCGAATCTGCAAGAAGTCGGTAAGCTCTATATCGGTGAAACCGTTAAAGAAACCCTCGAATGCGACCTGAAAATCGAAATTGACGGCGTTAAAAACTACAAGGAAGCGGTAAAATACGCCGACAGCGTTCAGGATTACGTCTCCCGTGACCTGTTCGCCAGCATCCTCGTAGACGAGGAAGGCCACGTGGATTACCTCGAAACTCAGCTCGAGCTGATCAAGCAAATCGGTGAGCAAAACTACATTCAGCTCAATTCCGAAAGCCCGCTGGACTCTGAGAAATAATGAAATGAGGAAGGTTCTCACCTGTCTGGCAACCCTCCTCCTTTCGATGCAAAACACTCATGCATCGGACTTGCCCGGAATATGCGGCATAGAAATTGAGAGCCTTACTGCGGGTTTGAACAACGAGGCCATCATGAAAATTATGGGTGATAAAGGCTATAATAATACAATGGCCACAATCAACCATGATAACCCCAAAAATACTCTAGATATGTTGATGTTTTCAGGGGATGACGACAATAATCTAAAATCCATCTCTTACATCAAAACATATCAGGACAAAGCGGGTGCAACGACGAGTATTAAGCTCAAAGGAGAACAGGATATCAACAAAACGCTTATTCAAGGCGATTTTGAAAGAGCAAAATGGCGAAAATACCCCTATGCCAAACAAATTGGCGATTTTATCCTTAAATATTGCGATATCGCTTCACGTCAGCCCGCAGGCAAATGCCTCTCGAACAAGCAAAATTTTGATTTGCACCTTCGCCAGCAAGAAATTTATAATGGAAAAATTCTGGACTGCGCGTTCCGGGTCACAGGCTCCTCCAATCTCTACAATATTGAGCTGTCAGTAAGCGAAAAATAGGCTGTACTTCAAAATCCACACAAATTTTTTATTGAAATCAATAATGACTTGCATTTACAAACGGGAATGATAATAATTATCAATAGAAACTGACTGAGCGGAGCCTCCTATGTACGTTTGCATGTGCAACCCTTTCACGGATAAAGACGTATCCAATCACCTGCTTACGCTGGGGTGTAAGACAACGCTGGGCAAAACCTATCAAGCCTGCTCCGGCGGCGCAAAAATGAATTGCGGCAGTTGCTCCTGCGAGCTTAAAAAAATGGTCGATACGCACAACAACGCCCTAACCATTGAAAATATTAGCGATAATATGCAAAAAACGCTTCAAGACGCAAAAGAAACCGTGTAAACACCCTTCTTACTTGCATTTACAAATATTCTCTATAAATTCATAAGCGGTTTTAACGCTCTTAAGGAGAAACATTAATGCTTAAGAATTTGGTGCTTACACTACTCGGAGGTTTTTTACTCATGGCAGCAACACAAGAAGTAAAAGCGGCTGATCCCGCAAACACAGTGAACATGGAAGTCTCAAGTGGTGGCACTGTTGTCATTGAACTTCTTCCTGATATCGCCCCAAAACACGTTGAGCGCATAAAAACGCTTGCAGGCGAAGGCTTTTACGACGGCATCATCTTCCACCGTGTGATCTCCGGATTCATGGCGCAAACCGGCGATCCGACAGGGTCCGGCATGGGTGGCTCAAAATACCCCGACCTTCCGGCCGAGTTCAGCCAGTACAAATATAAACGCGGCACAGTAGGTATGGCACGCTCCTCCAATCCGGACAGCGCAAACTCACAATTCTTTATCTGCTTCACCGATACGGGATGCAGCTTCTTAACCGGCGACTATACCGTTGTTGGCCAGGTTACAGAAGGCATGGAATTCATCGACAAAGTCGCCGTGGGTGAGCCCCCATCCTCTCCCGATAAGATCGTAAAAATGAGCATCGCTCAGTAACCATGAACAATCAATGGTGGCGCTCCGCGGTTATATACCAAATATACCCGCGTAGCTTTCTGGACACCGCAAACGATGGCACTGGTGATTTACAAGGCATAACCAGCAAGCTTGACTACGTCAAATCCTTAGGTGTTGATGCCATCTGGATTTCTCCCTTTTTCCCTTCTCCCATGAAAGATTTTGGATATGACGTCTCGAACTATCGCGGCGTTGATCCTATATTCGGCACTCTCGATGATTTTGATACCCTGCTGGAACAAGCTCATGCGCGTGACCTCAAGATCATCATAGACCTCGTCTTCTCTCACACCTCGGACATGCATCCGTGGTTTAACGACCCCTCGAAAAAAGACTGGTACGTCTGGGCAGACCCAAAGCCTGATGGCACGCCTCCTAACAACTGGCAGAGCGTATTCGGCGGCCCAGCTTGGGAATGGAATGCCCGCCACGAGCAATATTACCTCCACAATTTCCTGAAAGAACAACCCGATCTTAATTTCCACAACGCAGACGTACAGACCGAGATTCTTGATATTTGCCGCTTCTGGCTTGATCGCGGCGTCGATGGTTTCCGCCTTGATGTTGTCAATTTTTATTTTCATGATCCCGAACTGCGTGATAACCCACCACGTACGGATAACAGCTTCGCAACCCAATTCGAGGAACCCACACCCTATTCACAGCAACAGCATATATTCGATAAATCACGCCCTGAAAATTTGGACTTCATCAGGAAACTGCGAATTTTAACCGATTCGTACAAAGACCGATTCCTAATAGGCGAAATTGGCGATGACCACCCTTACGATCGCGCCCGCGAATACACTCATGGACACACGCACCTGCACACTTGTTATAACACCCATATGATGGCGGGAACGCACAAAGACCTGACCGAAGAGCTGATCCGCGAACCCGTAGAGCATTTCTTGCAAATACAGCCTTACGAATCAGCCAAAACTGTACATAGCTGGCCATGCTGGGCCTTTTCGAATCATGACGTTGTGCGTGCCGCCAGCCGCTGGTATGAACTTTACAAACACGATCCCGATTTTTCCAAAATGCTGATTGCGCTGCTTGGATGCCTGCCGGGCACCTTATGCCTGTATCATGGCGAAGAACTCGGCCTGCCCGAAGCAAAAATTCCCTTCAAAGCCCTGCAAGACCCATGGGCACGTGAAACATGGCCCAAATGGCAAGGGCGTGATGGCTGCCGCACACCGATGCCATGGCAATCAAACGCCCCCAATATGGGCTTTTCATCGGCAAAACCTTGGCTCCCGATTCCAAAAAGCCATAATCAGTTAAGTGTAGATTTGCAACTCTGTGATAAAAAAAGCACATTAGCATTTACACAACACTTTCTGCACTGGCGAAAAACACAACCAAACCTGCTTCAACCAAACTTTGAGTTTGTTCAGACAAGCCATTCAAGTATTATACATATAAAAAGAATAGGTAAGGAAAACGCAACAGAGTGTATCTTCAACTTATCATCACAAGAAACCACCTATCATGGAAAAAATCTCAAAGCTTATGGCTTCTTCATAGATGGCTGGCTCGAAAACGTCTAATCCTCGTCCTCTTCAAGCTCAAACCCCAGATGATCCTTCAAAAGATCGTCATCAACCTCGAGAACAGGTTGAACATGATCCGATTCTGACCGTTTACGAACAAGCTTCTTCTCTTCACCGTCCTTAAGCTCCAAAACCTTTGCAACCGCAATCATCTGCTTAACTAGAATATCCATTTCTTTTGGATTATCGATTGGCAACGGCGTATCCAGGCGCAAAATACCCTTGCCATTAATGAACATAAAAATCACCCACGCTTTTTTGACCTGCATCAAAGAAATTAATTTACCCAGGCGCTCCTCATCAAAATATTCACGCACAATACCAAGATCCTGCGCTCGAATAACATAAGAATCATCCCAACCTTTTTGCGGTGGTTTATATTCATGATTAATGCCAATCCGCTCAACGACTTTAACCATCCCACCACTGGCCACCGCGCAGGCCGTTGGCAAAGATGTATGCATCGTCAGCTCAATCGCCGAAAGCGCACGCTGTGTTCGCCCATCAAGCTCCTCATGCTCACTCGAAAAAAACGAAAAACCATATTCCTCAATAACGCCACTCAATGACGGAGTCTCAAGAAAACCACGCTCATGATAACGCAGCTTACGTTTGTCCGCAAAAAACCGCCACGCTTTCTTCTGCCGCAACACCACATAAATCGACCACGCCCAAAAAGACAATAGAAACGTGGCAATCGGTATAAAAATTAAAAATCCATAAAGCAAAAAATATCTCCGCTTGAGCAAAAAACAGCAAAACCCTGTTTTTACAGTCTTTTACTCTACCTAGCTTTTTTATACCTTTCTACTTTAAAATCAAGGTACAACAAAAAATGGAGGGCTGTTCCCAGCCCCCCATACTCTAGGGTTAATAAACTCGAGAAAAATTAGTTATATGTAATTCTATCGCTGCCTTCTGATTGGACAAAGCCCTTCTCAAATGCGTCATTAGGACCGTAGAGAAATGTATTCTGCTCTTCAACTTTTTGACTCTTATCAAGCTGCTCTTTCTCCGACATCTTGAGAGCAAGCGCACCCATCTTAGAGAGAAGCTTCTCTGCATGAGAAACAAGAGCTTCAGTTTTCTGAACACTAATCACACCCGCATCGGCATTTTGTTCCAAACGTTCTGCGATTATACCCTCATGAACATCAACCTTGTTGATTTTCTCTTCTAATTTATGAATAGCATCACTAAAGAACCCAGTTTGCTTATCAACAACATCAACCTTGTTCTCTAATTTCTGTACAGATGCTGTAAAAGCATTTGCCTGCTCACCAACATTATTCACCTTAGCTTCCATAATTTCGATAGATTGTGAAAACTTACCGGTTTGTTTATCAACAACCTCCATTTTCTCTTCTAATTTATGAATAGCATCACTGAAGAACCCAGTCTGCTTGCGAACAACTTCAAATCCTGCACGCAGTCGTTCATAACCTGCGCCAAGCACTAAACTACTACCGATCGCTGCAACTGCAGAAAATACGGCCATCATCACTGCAACAGCAACAATTGTTTCAACCTCCAACGTCATATCCCAAACCTTTCTATAAATGATGATCATTAGCCATCTGAATCACTTCAGATGATGCGCCAAACTGCCCATCTTCATGGGGGTTGGTGCTCGCGTTTGTTAAACAACGCTTATATATTATGGTAATGCTATTTGACTGAACTTGTCCACGACTATCGTTTCGAAATTGTCTAAAGTTTTAGACAAACGAAGTTATGTAATCAAAACAATGATATGAAACTATAACCGGATTAGAACAGAGGATTATAAATTTCGTTCAGTGTTTCCTGACCTGAGGAATAAAGCGGTGAGAAATCACGTTTAGGCACAACTATCTTTTTCACTGGCTGCACAATAACGTCTTCAGTAGTAATAATATTGCCAGCCTGCGGTGAAATCGCTTTTTCCAAGGCACGCGCCTGCTCATCAGGATCTTCGAGACTGTAATCAGAGCGGATAGCTGGCGGTACAGTTAGATCTTTTTCTAAACCCTCATGCTCAGCTTCAGAATTTTCTGCATTCTCTACCTCCGGAAGAGCCATATTACTCTCTATAAGAGTGCGCGATATCTGGCCAGAACTCTCCCGCAAAGACATACGATTTTTGACATTTTCAATCTTTTTTTCCTGATCTACGGCGAGTTCAGCCTCAGCATTTAAAGCTGCAAAGCTCTCATCCTTAGCATCCTCATCAAAATCAATCTCTCCATGCTCTTCCTCTTCAGACACATTCTTCTTGGAGGCTGCTGAACCCTTTCCTTGAGCTTCAACAAAAATCTTTTCTGCTTCTAAAACAGGTTTTGCTTCTACAACTTCAGCCTTAGGACTTTCAACTTCCTCTGTCTCAACACTTTCAAGCTCCGGCTCTAGCTCCAACTCTTTTTTAGGCAACATCTGTGCACGCACATAAACCACACCAGAGCCAGCCGTACGGTCATTCCCATAGGGCGTATATTCAGTCGTTCGCTGAGCTTCCCAACCCTCTCCACAAGCTGTTAGCGCAAGTGGCGCAGCTAAAATCAACATGCGTAAAAAAGACTGATTCATATCTCGTTCCTTTTGAAAAAAAATTTATCTTAATATACGCAGAAATCAGGTGGGGCGGCTTAGTGCAAGAACACATTAGCCCATCCACATGAGAAAATCAACTTACTGACTTGATGGATTTATTATTAGCGCAAGCATTACCTGCTTGCAAGGACGAAAAAAGAATTAAAACAGGATATTCAGATATTCATCAACTTCACTGCGAATACCTTTGATTTCTTCCAAAACCGTATCATCTTCGCGCAACATCAACTCATTATACCCCGAACCAATAAGGCCCTGCCAACTCGAATTAAACCTGCATTTTTCTTTTGGTGATTTCTCTGGCTGTAAGCGCAACTTGTATTCCACCCGCATACCCATATCACTGGAACTCCCGATGCCACTCATATCAAACGTCATACGGTTTCTATCCCACTCATACGCAAGCAAGACTTTACGATCAAACCTGTCTTTCAGGCGACAGTTTTTCACCTTTGGAGGTTCTTTTTGATCATTATACGCAAGAGCAGCCAACATGCCCTCACTCTGCATAATCGCCGAGGACATAGGCTCAATCGATACCAAACCCGTCGGATCGGCAAAATATTGCGGGGTAATTGCAACCTTATGGTCATTTTCATAGCGGGAAATGTCAAACTCTGGCGGCTGCGGCGCTAGCGGAGCCGATGAATGTTTGGATGTGATACACCCGGGTAAGGTCAGCAAACCTAATAATATAAAAAACCTAAAAAATAAACTCTGACCTTTTAAGGTACTCTGGGTCACACATAATATGTTCACCAATAAAGTTTTCATACCTTTACTATAGCACAAAAACCGCGCTCAGTGCGAGTTTTGCGCAATATTTCTATACTGCGCCGCAATCAAAAGGCAAAATATCTTTTATATACAATATGATAAAATTTCAAAAATTTTGATGCTTCAAAATAAATTAATCATAAATCTTGAAAATAACCATCATAATCGGCACGCCACCAACGGCAACTGTCGCCGCCCATGTGTAAAATTCATCAAACCAGGCAGGGTCAATTCCGAACAGAATATACATTCCAATCGGCGTATAAATAGAGGCATAAGTCAGCCCAAGAAACACCCCGACACTCATTAGCAAAAGCTTGTCACGAAACTCTTTCCAGAAATAAGACATGATATATACAACGCCGTAAGCTAAAATCCCCACCATAATCGGCGCAACCGTATCGCGGTCATTGGAAATGATAAACGCCGTCGTGCCAATAATCGCACATTCCACAAGTATCAACCACTTCAATGCCTTCAGTAAAGCTTCTGACATGTTTTATTTCCCTTTTTTACTTTTTGTAACCTTTAAATGCTTTCGCATCTCATCAGGGCTTAGCTCTTCGATTTGGCCACCAATCTTAACAGCTAGCTTGGTACCATAAATCTCGGCATCACGAACAGCAATTTCAATTGCATCTTCAGAAAAAGAGGCTGATTTTGAGGCCTTCTGAGTAACACCGCCCTTTACGAGCCTTTTCCCAGAACGACTCTTCGCGCGATGTCTTTCCACCTTATCAGTGACCATTTACAGCTTCTTTCAACTTATTTTTAAATTTAACAAAATAAAAATCGCTCAATATAACAAAATCTTTATCTTCTGCACGCTCAGCAAACTTTATCGGCCTGCCCTCTGTGGTATCATATATAGCAACTTTATCACATATATTGTTATACATCTGAAAATTTTTTAGACTGCGCCAGTAACGCCGACGAATATCCTTCGCAGGCACATCATGACCACCCTGCTCAACACGCAGTTTTACGCGCCTTATATTCAAATTAATGTCACTAGAAAAAATATAATGCATTTCAACAACATAACCTTCAGATTTTGCTATTTTTAATTTATTAAACTGAGAAATTCCTGATAATGTTGTTTCAATCGCAAAGCTCTCACCCTTAGCAATAAGCTCATCTATGCGCTGATGGACAAGCCGGCCCGCTGTAATAGCCTGTCCTGTGGGGTTTAGAGGTGACAACCCACGTGCAATTTCATCCGCATTTACAAACTCTTTAATCTTAAGCAAGGGAAGCAAAATACGCGCAACCGTAGTCTTTCCGCACCCATTAGCACCCGAAATCACTATAATCTTTGGCATCTAAACCCCAATCTCCGCAGCCTCAAGCTGCTTGATCTCATCGCGCAAACGCGCTGCCTCCTCAAACTCCAGATCACCCGCCGCCGCCAGCATCCTCTTCTTCAAACCCTCAATATGCTTGCGCATTTTCGCCGGTTCATGAATAAACTCCTGCAGCGCCGAGTCATGCAGCGTCCGGGCGCCCGCGCCCTCCTTATGCTCATACACATGATCAAACGCCTTGGAAACATTGCGGATAATCGTCGTCGGTGTGATGCCGTGCGCTTCATTATAGGCCGACTGCTTCTCTCGCCGGCGCGCCGTTTCATCAATAGCATATTGAATGCTATCGGTTATTTTATCGGCATATAAAATCGCGCGTCCCTCCACATTCCGTGCCGAGCGGCCAATCGTCTGCACCAGCGAGGTTCGCGAGCGCAAGAACCCTTCCTTATCCGCATCCAGAATACACACCCGCATACATTCCGGAATATCCAGCCCCTCCCGCAGCAAGTTAATCCCGACCAGCACATCAAACTCCCCTGCCCGCAAGCCCTGAATAATCTCAATCCGCTCCAGCGTATCCACATCGGAATGCAGATACCGGACACGCACCGCGTGCTCGGCCAGATACTCCGTCAATGCCTCGGCCATCTTTTTCGTCAGAGTTGTCACCAGCATCCGCCCGCCGCGCGCGATGATCTCCTTGGCCTCATGCATCAAATCATCAACCTGATTTTTCGTCGGCCTGATCTCGACCGGCGGATCAATAAGCCCCGTCGGGCGCACCACCTGCTCGGCGCTAATCCCCCCCGATTGCTCCAGCTCCCAGGGCCCCGGCGTAGCAGACACATAAACCGTCTGCTTGCGCAGCGCATTCCATTCCTCAAACTGCAAGGGCCGGTTATCCATCGCTGCAGGCAGGCGAAACCCATGCTCCACGAGCGTGCCCTTACGCTGTTTATCGCCATTATACATCGCCCGCAATTGCGGAATCATCACATGGCTCTCATCCAGAAACATCAGCGCATCCTCCGGCAGATATTCGATCAAGGTCGGCGGCGCAGCCCCAGGCGGGCGCCCCGTCAAATACCGTGAATAATTCTCGATCCCCTTGCACGAGCCCGTCGCCGAGAGCATCTCAAGATCAAACTTCGTCCGCTGCTCAAGCCGCTGCGCCTCCAGCAACTTTCCCTCGCTCTCATAATAGGCCAGCCGCTCCTTAAGATCCCCCTTGATACGCGCAATCGCCTGCTGCATGGTTGGCCCCGGCGTAATATAATGCGAATTGGCAAAAATCCGCACCCCCTCCAGCTCCTCAAACTTCTGCCCCGTCAGCGGATCAAACTCGGTGATTTTCTCAACCTCATCCCCAAACAGCTCAAAGCGCCACGCCCGGTCCTCAAAGTGCGCCGGAAAAATCTCCACACTATCCCCCCGCACGCGAAACGCCCCGCGCTCAAACGCCATATCATTGCGGTTATATTGCAGCTCCACCAGCTTGGCGATCAGTTCATCACGATCAATAGCCTGACCCTGCGTTACAGGAAACGCCATCGCCATATAATCTTCCTTCGATCCGATACCGTAAATACACGACACGCTCGCCACGATGATACAATCCCTACGCTCGAACAAAGCGCGCGTGGCCGCATGACGCATTCGGTCAATCTGCTCATTAATGCTGGAATCCTTCTCGATAAACGTATCCGTGCGCGGCACATAGGCCTCGGGCTGATAATAGTCATAATACGATACAAAATACTCAACCGCATTATCAGGAAAAAACGATTTGAACTCACCATAGAGCTGCGCCGCCAGCGTCTTGTTCGGCGCCAAAATCAGGGCAGGGCGCTGCAACCTCTGAATGATATGCGCCATCGTAAAGGTCTTCCCCGATCCCGTAACCCCCAGCAACGTCTGATCGCTCAAACCATCGCGCAGCCCCTGCGCCAGCGTCTCTATCGCCCCCGGCTGGTCCCCCGACGGTGAAAAATCCGCCACCACACGAAAAGGTTGTGAGCGATCAAACACGCCCTCACTCTCGATTTGCGCCTGCACCGGACGATCATTATTCGGGATCATCGCCTTCATAATTAATACCTTTCCTATCACAAACAATTTTATTGCAAGAATCCCGCGATTCATAGTAATAAAGCGAACCATTTTTCTACTCATTGAAATGGCTATATTCAGGATAAAAAACACAGATGATCGCATTTCTATACTCAACGGTAGGAATAATTCTCGTCTGTGGCTATATCCCGCAGATTTATACCCTTATCCGCACAAAATCCGCCTGCCGCGCCATATCCCTCAAAGCATGGCTTATCTGGGAATATACATCTTTCATCAGCCTGCTCTATAGTGTGTACGTTTTACCAGACCTGAAACTCGCCATTGTCAACGCCATAAATGTGACATGCATAGCTCTCATTATCGGGATAACGGCCTATAAACGCTGGAAATACGCCACCGCACAAATAATTATGGACGGCGACATCATTGAACAGTTATAGAATTAGAGATCAAGCCCCTCTGGCTCAGCCTCAGGCATGGCCATGTTCCAAACTTTCCCGGCAATTTGATCAATCGCACGCTGAATTTTAGCACGGTCATCGATATTAAACCTGCCAAGGCCAGCGTCGTTCAATCTCTCCCGCTTGATGTCAGTAACAAGCGCATCAAACTCCTTTCTCTTGCCCGGCAAAGCCAGAGCGCCCTGTTCATCCAAAAATCCGGCGCGAATAATCCCACGAACCGCAGCCGCCGTATCAATATTAGGATTATGCCCCACGGGCTTCGTTGGCAAATTTCCTAAAAATTCGCCCATATCCCCATTTATAAAATCAACTACACTTTGCATTACAACTATACCTTATCTAAATTTTTTTGACGTTATATCCTCAACACCGCCTGATAACAACAAAAATTCCTTCAATATAAAATCTCCTTTGAACCACATTAATTTCTCTGCTATGCCTAATCTCAAGGAAAATAAGGAAAAACCATGACCACAGACATACCCGCAGACATCGCGCAAAAATGCCGCACATGGGCCTTCGAAGAAGCCAAAGCTGTGTCCAAACGTCTGCGCGCCATTGGTCGCGGTCAAATCCAGACACCGGAAAAAGGCTACGTCCTCTTTGAAACCGGCTACGGCCCTTCTGGCCTGCCGCATATCGGTACATTCGGTGAAGTCTGCCGCACCACAATGGTTATGCACGCCTTTAACCGCCTGCACCCTGAAATTCCAACCAAAATCATTTGCTTTTCCGATGATCTGGATGGCCTGCGTAAGGTTCCAAGCAACGTTCCCAATCAGGACATGCTCAAGAGCTATATTGGCAAACCCCTGACGCAGGTTCCAAACCCTTTCGACACGGATCATAAGAGCTTTGGCGAACATAATAACGCCGAGCTTTGCAAATTCCTCGACCGCTTCGGGTTTGAATATGAATTCAAATCCGCAACGGATTGTTACAAATCCGGAATATTTGATGAATCCCTGAAATTGATGCTCACGCGCCATGAAGACATAAAATCTGCCGTACTTCCGATATTAGGTGAAGAACGCGCCGCAACATATTCGCCGTTCTTACCAATCTCCCCCATCAGCGGCAACGTCCTGCAAGTGCCCATCCTGTCCGTGGATGAGAAAAATGCAACCATTACATACAAGGACGAAGACGGAACCCTTCAGACCCATACCATCACCGGCGGGCAGGTCAAGGCGCAATGGCGCGCAGATTGGGCGCTGCGCTGGCACGCCCTTGATGTCGATTATGAGATGAGCGGCAAAGACCTCAGAACCTCCGCCGATATTTCCAAACAAATCCTCAAAATCCTCGGCAAGCCAAACCCTGCTGGCTTCCATTACGAATTATTCCTTGATGAAAAGGGCGAAAAAATCTCCAAATCCAAAGGCAACGGCCTCAGCATGGAAGACTGGCTAAAATACGCCCCGCACGAAAGTTTGGCCTATTATATGTTCCAGCGCCCGACCAGCGCCAAAAAGCTGTATTTCGATGTCATCCCAAAATCCGTTGATGAATACATCACCGCCGTCGAAAAACTGCCGGAGCAAGAACCAGAAAAACGCCTTGATAATCCCGCATGGTATATCCATAACGGCAACCTTCCAAACGCGCAGCACTCCCCGATATCCTTTGCGCTTCTGCTTAATCTTGTGAACGCCGCCAACACCGATAACCCCGAAATTCTTTGGGGCTTTATCCGCCAGTATGCGCCGGGCGCAAACCCTGAAAACGCACCCTTCCTTGACCGCCTTGTCGGCTATGCCATCCAATATTACAAGGACGTCGTCCTACCCGAAAAATCATACCGCAGCCCCGATGAACGCGAGCGCAAAGCCCTAACCGCACTGGCCAATAAACTCGAAACCCTCGACCAGGGCCTCGAAGCAGAAGACTACATGACGGCTGTCTTTGATGCTGGAAAAGAAAACGGCTACGAGAAAGAAAATCTGCGCGACTGGTTCCAGGCGCTCTACCAAATTCTCCTCGGACAAGACCAAGGCCCGCGCTTTGGTTCCTTCATCGCCCTCTATGGCCCTAAAGAAACCATCACCCTCATCCGTGCAACACTAGAGAAAAAACAGTCAAAAAGCGCATAAATCCTCAAATTTATCTAAAATTTTAAATAAATTTTAAGTACTAGCCGCTTATCCTTAACTATAAGTGCGTCAAATATGTAGAGGGGAAATCTAAAAATATGAACGCCGAGCATTTGCTGAATTTAGAACATGCCCGCCCGACGGCACAAAAAATTCTAAATCATATTGCAACATTTGAATATTCCTGCACAGGTCAAGATCGCCTTACGCCAGAACAATTTCGTGAAATAAATGAAGAACTTAGCATAAGCGCAGTTCTCTTGCTTGGCATGCGTCGTTATCAAAAAACTTCTGAAGGGAAGAGGATATTCTGGAAAATATCAAGCGAAGACGAAGAGCATGATCTCGGATTCGTCCGCGATGCAAAGGTGGTGCGCGATTATCCCGGCTATAATTGTAGATCCTCACGCGCTCTGGCAAAAAACATTGTAAAAAGCACTGCAATAATCCCCTCGCCCACAGGCAAAGGCACATTAACCGAAGTAACATTGATAGACGGCAGTACCGCAATCGCTCCAAATTACCGCATGGCGGTGCGCAACGCGGCTCTAAAAATGTTCATACAATCACAATATTCACGTTTCCGCCTTGATAATATCTTTGGCCGGCGCCCTGAATAAAGTTAAAACACCTTGTAACAAATAAAACATATGATTATCTTCTGCTCTGAATGCATCAGCAGGAGATTTACCATGCCAATAGACAATATCCCACCCGAGATCATGTCCTTTTGGGCCGAAGTGAAAAGCGTGTGGCAACAGGGTTTTATGGGCATTGATATCGGGAAAATCATAACCGCTTTATGCATATTAGGTTTTTTTCTTCTCCTGCGCGGAGTCTTAAGCAAATATATCCTAAACACGCTCCATGCTTGGTCACAAAAATCAAGCACGGATATCGATGATAAAATCATAGACGCCCTGATCCCACCGATCCGTTTTATTCCAATCATTATGGGCGTCTTTTTCTCCGCACAATATCTTGGCCTAGAGGGTACAGCAGCGTTATTTGTCTCAAGTGTAGTGCGCTCAATGATTGCTTTCACGATATTCTGGTCATTACACCGCGCCCTGCATCCGATCAGACGCATGTCAAAAAAACTGGAAAAAGCTCTGACAAAAACCATGATGGACTGGATTTTCAAATTCCTGCGCGTTGCTATTATATTCATCGGCGGTGCAGTTATACTGGAAATTTGGGGCATCGCCATCGGCCCCCTCCTCGCTGGTCTGGGGCTCTTCGGTGCTGCCGTCGCTCTGGGTGCGCAGGACCTCTTCAAAAACCTGATCGGCGGAATTACCGTTATCGCCGAAAAGCGCTTCCATCCCGGAGACTGGATCCTCGTTGACGGCGTCGTCGAAGGCACCGTCGAGGAAGTGGGCTTTCGCTCCACCCGCGTGCGCCGCTTCGACAAAGCCCCCGTTTATGTGCCAAACTCTGCACTGTCCGATGCCGTTGTCACCAACTTCACCCGTATGACAAACCGTCGCATCTACTGGAAAATCGGCGTGACCTACAGCACAACTCGCGAGCAGCTCATACTCATCCGCGATGAACTGACAAATTATCTGGCCGCGAATGATGATTTCGAAAAACCACCAAAAGTTGTCACATTCGTTCGGCTAGACAGCTTCAACAGCTCCTCGATTGATTTCATGATCTATTGCTTCACAAAAACCACTGAATGGGGCGAATGGCTTCGCGTGAAGGAAGAATTCGCATTTTTCATCAAGGACGTTGTGGAAAATAAAGCCAAAACCAGCTTTGCCTTTCCCTCACAATCACTTTACATCGAAAGCTTCCCAACAGACGCGCCCGAAATTTTCCAACCACCAAAGGAAAAATCTGCTAAAACCACAGAATGACGGCAGATCACGCGATTCCCAAACCACAGGCGATATCCCTCCCCGATATCCCCGCGCTCTGCGTGAGCGCAGGCAGTGCCGTCCTCCTCACCACCGAGGGCGAAATTCAAACCCTCCCCCACAGCCAAGCGACACAAGCCATCCGCAACCAGACCCTACTGGTCTGCCACGCGCCCTATACGAAATCACGTTTGGGGTTTGAGGAATTCCATACCTTTGATGTTCTTGAACTCTTCGCATTCATTCACCCTGCGCGCTTTTGCGTCCCCACGCCCGCAGGTTTGGCCCGCGCCCTGAATTGCGCCCCGCCCGCAAGCTTCGAAGATTATCCCTTCACCCTGATCGAATGCGCGCAAACCCTGCTGCGCGATCTTCAAAACGACCCATACGCCGAAAAAGCCGACCCCCTCAAAATTTCCGCCGTTATGGGGCTAAAAGGCAAAGGCTGGGGCTGGACACCCTTCATCCACACTGCACTGGGCGAAATCTTCAACCCTGAGGAAGAAATTTTCTCCAAATCGGCCCTGAATGTCTGGAAGCACCTGCCCGAATGGGCAAATGATCCCCCCGAAGCACAAGCCGCGCATGAACCAGTCACACAATCCGAAACCGAAGAACGCCTCGCAGAACTCCTCAATGTTGGCGACTCCCCGGCCGAAATACGTACACAGCAAAAAGACTACGCAAACGCCATACGCCCCATGTTTGCCCCAATGCGCGAAGATGAAAACCCGCACATCGTGCTCGCCGAAGCCGGAACCGGCGTTGGTAAAACCCTGGGCTACCTCGCCCCCGCCAGTGTCTGGGCCGAAAAAAACGATGGCGCGGTCTGGATATCCACCTACACCAAAAACCTCCAGCGCCAGATCGACAGCGAGCTTGACCGCCTCTACCCTCACCCCGTGGTCAAAGATGCTTATGTTTCCATCCGCAAGGGCCGTGAAAATTACCTTTGCCTCCTCAACCTCGACGAAGCCGCAGCAGGCGCCGCCCTCACCTACACTCCCCGCCACGCCATCGCGGCCGGTATTATGGCGCGTTGGGTTGGCGCCACCAAAGACGGCGACCTCAGCGGCGCGCAGTTCCCCGGCTGGCTCGCAGGGATTTTAGGCTACGCAAACACCTACGGTTTGGCCGATAAACGCGGCGAGTGCATCTACTCCGCCTGCGATCATTACCAGCGCTGCTTCGTGGAACGCTCCATCCGCAAAGCCAAGCGCGCCCGCCTCGTCATCGCCAACCACGCCCTTGTGATGATCCAGTCCGCCACATCCAGCGCCGCCGATACCATGCCCACACGCTATATTTTCGATGAAGGCCACCATTTATTCGACGCCGCCGACAGCGCCTTCGCCGCCCATTTAACCGCCCGCGAAACCGCCGAGCTCCGCCGCTGGATTTTGGGCCATGAAGACGGACGCAAAAAACGCGCCCGCGGGCTGAAACGCCGGATTGAGGATGTCATCGAAGGCGATCAAGACGCACAAAAACATCTGGGTGAAATCATCTACCGCGCCAATATTCTCTGCGCCCAAAACTGGAGTCACCGCCTCAAGGATAAAACCCCGCAAGGCCCCTGCGAGGAATTCCTGATGCACATCCACCGCGTGGTGCATGCACGCGCCCAAGGAACCGACACCCCCTACTCGATTGAAACCGAACTCTTCCCCCTTGATGAAGACATTCTGAGCGCCGCCAAGGAGCTGCAAGCCGCCCTCATCAAGCTCCTCAAACCCATCAGCGCCCTTGGCAAACACCTGCATCAGCGCATCGCAAACGACAAAGGCGAGATGGAAAGCGATATGCGCAAACGCCTCGACACCCTCTCAAATACACTGGAACAACGCGGTACAATGACCCTGACCAGCTGGATCGCCATGCTCGAAACCCTCAAAACCGCAACCCCCAGCCCCGGTTTTGTCGATTGGCTAGAGGTCGAGCGCATAGACGGCAAAGGCGTGGATGTCGGCCTCTACCGTCATTATGTCGACCCCATGAAGCCCTTCGCCTCCTCCATCCGCCCGCATGTGCATGGCATGGGCGTCACCTCCGCCACCCTCCAGGACCGCACTGATGACGACGTCCATAACTGGAGCGCCGCCCAAACCCAAACCGGCGCAAACTACCTGAGCGCAGCCCCCCACCAAAGCAGCTTCGCCTCCCCCTTTGATTACGCGCAAAACACCCGCGTATTTATCATCAATGATGTAAATAAAAACGACCTCGCCCAGGTCTCCGGCGCCTATCAGGCACTCTTCGAAGCCAGCGGCGGCGGCGCGCTCGGCCTGTTCACCGCCATCCAGCGCCTGCGCGCCGTCTATGACAAAATTAGCCTCCCACTCGAACAATCCGGCATCCCCCTCTATGGCCAGCACATCGAAACCATCGATACAGGCACCCTCATTGATATGTTCCGCGAAGAAGAAAACGCCTGCCTCCTCGGCACGGATGCAGTTCGCGACGGCGTTGACGTGCCCGGACGCTCCCTGCGCCTGCTCGTCTTTGACCGCGTGCCTTGGCCGCGCCCCAATTTACTCCACAAAGCCCGCCGCAAGGAATTTGGCGGCCGCGCCTATGATGAAATGCTCACCCGCCTCAAACTCAAACAGGCCTTTGGCCGCCTGACCCGCCGCGCCAGCGATAAAGGCGTGTTTGTAATGCTCGATCCGATGCTTCCCACGCGCCTGCAAAGCGCCTTCCCGCAAGATGTACAAATCATTAAAACCGGCTTGAAAGATACCATCACCCAAGTGAGGGGTTTTCTTGAATAGCTTTTGCCTCGTTCAAATAAGCATCCCTTTGCGCCAACCACCCAGGTCTAAACGCATCCAGAACCTTAGGGGTAACCTTATATTTTGCCATTCCCAGACTCTCCAACCACTGGTCAACCCAGACTGTCTCAGCCGAATTATAAATACCCTCAGCACCAGTTAGATGCCTATAAGTGATATCCGGAAAATCCGAAATCCTATAAGCCCATAAACCATTCACACGATTAATGCCCTCAGGAATTCTCTTCCCATAAGCATCATTAACCGATGCCACCGCCACAACGGGAAAACCACGCTTCCTCAAACATACAGGCAAACTCTGCTCAAAAGGCTTTTTCTCTTCCCCTTGAAAGCCATTATGACCAAAAGCATGTTCACTGCCCCAAAAGGAAAAAACAAAACGCGCCTTGTGCTCGCGTGAAAAAGAACCGATAGCTTCTGCACCATGTTCATTTCGAATCCAGATACCCTCCGCAGTTCTCACGTCGATATTATCACGTACAGGAACCTGTAGACGCTCCATAGCGCTGCGCGTCGCGGGATCATCCGGGTTAAGAACTGGAATATCAACAATATAGCCACTATCATTGCGCCTCAATCTATTCGCAGCATCAGAAAAATTAACTGCAATTTTATCGGAAAGAATTACTCCCTCCAAAACTTTACTCGCATAGGGTGTATAAACATCAAAACCCTGGAGGTATCCCTTTCCTAAACTTTACTCGCATAGGGTGTATAAACATCAAAACCCTGGAGGTATCCCTTTCC
>CAYGNP010000020.1:0-17606 GCA_964351365.1 uncultured Micavibrio sp. | reverse complement strand
TAATCCCAAAGACCCATCACGGTTATGCCTATTAAAACAATGACGGACAGGGCCCGCTTTCAAAATTCTTTTTGGATCAAGAACATCTGTAACACATGCAAAACTGCTATAAGATCTCATCTCAAGACCAACGGCAAGACGCCTTTCTTCTCGATTAACCCCCTTAACCAACAGAGTATTGAATAACTTTGAGGCCGGATTATCGTGCTTTTCACCAACCACAACCTGCAGCGGTAAATCGTGCCCCCCCCTCTCATCCAATTCTCTCCGCCGCCTGAACACCTCCGCCAGAAAACCCGTCGCATGCGCCAAAATAGCCGCAGCATGGGGGTCGACACGCGCAACATCCTTAATATCCAAATCAAACAGAGTATGTGCTAAATCATTAGCTTTCATTTATCACCCGCTATTATGCACTTTATTCTAAACATCACCCATTATTCTGTCAAATAGTTCAACAAATTAATAATAAAGTTTGCGTGAATTTACAAACGCGTTTTATACTCAAAAGAAAATACAAAAGAGCGTATGAAACCATTTGTCTATGACATAACTGGAATTACCCCGCTGCAAGCCTTTCTTGCTGTAAAACATATGCCCTACAGCCTCCTTCTCGACAGCGCGGATGAAAAACATGATGCCAGCCGCTACAGCTACGTTGTCTGCCAGCCAATCGAGACAATAGAGGCCAAAGACGGCCTGATCACGGTCACAAACTGGGAACAACGCCTCTCCTTCAGGGACGCGCCCTTTAAAATCCTCAAATCCCGCATTGAATCATGGATACCCCATACATCCCACATTACGGGCCTTCCCCCCTTTCAAGGTGGAGCAGCAGGCCTGTTCGGGTATGATCTGGGCAGATACATAGAAGATTTACCCAAAAAAACACAAAACAACGCCTTAGTGCCCGATATGGCAATCGGCATATACGACCAAGTGCTCGCGCACGATAATCTGCTGAAAAAAACCTGCATCTTCACCCACGCGCGCAACGCCAAAGAAGCTGAGAAAAAACGCAACCACCTTATAAACCTCTTCTCCCAAAACCGTATGGCGCCCCCCTACACACCGAGCTCACTCGAATGGCGCGCCCAAATCAGCCGCAAAGACTATGAGGACAACGTCCAGAAGGTGATCGACTACATCCACGCCGGAGATATCTTCCAGGCAAACCTCTCCCAGCGTTTTACCGCAGAGTTACCCCTAGGCTTTGATCCGTTTGTTCATTACATGCATATGCGCAAGACCAACCCCGTACCCTTTGGCGCTTACATGAATCTGGGAGAAATCAAAATTGCCTCCGCCTCCCCCGAACGCTTCATCAGCGTTAATAACGGCAAAGTCACCACCTGCCCCATCAAGGGAACGCGCCCCCGCAGCAACAATATCGTGCAGGATCGTGCGCTCAGAGAAGACTTACAAACTAACCAGAAGGACCGCGCCGAAAACACAATGATTGTGGATTTGCTGCGCAACGACCTCTCGAAAACCTGCATCCCCAATTCTATTAACGTTGAAAAACTCTGCGAGCTTGAGAGCTTCCCCGGCGTGCACCACCTTGTCTCAACCATAACCGCCATGCTCACCCCCGGCAAAACTGCCGTAGATTTGCTGGGCGGTTGCTTCCCCGGCGGCTCAATCACCGGCGCGCCGAAAATCCGCGCCATGGAAATCATCGAAGAGCTAGAAATCACCCGCCGCGGCCCCTATTGCGGCTGTATTGGCTTCATCGGCTTTGATGACACCATGGACACAAACATCCTGATCCGCACATTGATTTACGAAAACAACAAAACCCACATCAGTGTTGGTGGCGGTATAACTGCGGATTCAAACCCCGCAGATGAATATGATGAAACCCTCGACAAAGCCCGCTCCATCATGCTCTCTTTCGAAACCGCGCCCAAAGAAGACTCCGTTTCAAAAACAGCATGAATTATATTTAAATTGTCCAAAAGCTTTGATGGCTCTATGATCCCATCCCATGATTTTAATCATCGATAATTTTGATTCCTTTGTTTACACACTGGCTGGATACGTTCAGAAGCTAGGCTTCAAGACGAGCGTAAAACGCAACAACGCCATCACGCTGGGTGAGATAGAGCAAATCATCAAACCCTCCGCCATCATCCTCTCCCCGGGGCCATGCACCCCCCAAGAGGCCGGCATTTGCATCGCCCTTATCAAAGAATTAGGCTCCCGTATTCCCATTCTGGGCGTGTGCCTTGGCCATCAGGCCATCGGTGAGGCCTATGGCGGCCAGACAATCCGCAGTGAAAAGCCCGTCCACGGCAAAGCCAGCGAGATCGAGCATGACGCCAGCGCCCTGTTCCATAACCTCCCCAGCCCCTTCACGGCGGGGCGCTATCACTCCCTCGTAACGGAACTCCCCGAGCACAGCCCCCTCATCGTCAACGCAGCCTCACAAAGCGGGGAAATCATGGCTATGCACCACCAGGAGCACCCCGTCTATGGCGTACAGTTTCACCCTGAGTCAATATTAACGCCCTACGGCATAGACGTAATCAAAAACTTCCTGTACCTTGCGCGGGATTGGAACAGCATAAACAGTAATAATCTATGAGTAAGAAACAACCAGATCAGACTCTCACCGTGTATCTCGGCTCCTCCGGGCGATGCCGCAAAATCTTCAAGGACACGGCAAAAGAACTGGGCATCATGATAGGCACGCACAAAAAAACACTCGTCTATGGCGGAATGGATTCCGGTCTCATGGGCATCATCGCAAATGAGGCCCTCGCCTCAGGTGCACGCGTCACCGGCATCATCCCCAAAAAACTAAAAGACAGCGAGCGCATACACCCCGACCTCAGCCAGACCATCCTTGTCCCCGACCTCTGGGAGCGCAAATTAAAAATGTTCCAGCGCGCCGATATCATCGTCACCCTGCCGGGCGGCTTTGGTACAATCGATGAATTCCTCGAAGCACTTTACTGGGCGAACTTGGGCGCACACACAAAACCCATCATTCTGGTCAACACAGAAAATTATTGGGATGATTTCATTACCTTCATAAATATCTTACCCGATATGCCCAAAGGCCACCTGCTGATCGTACCTACAATACAGGATATCTTCACAACGCTGGAGGACTGGAGCACACCACCTCCACCAACAACAGATCAATTCCCAAATTTCGAAGACGACATCCTAGAAACAACCGATACGCCTCTAATCTTCGATACGCCCACAATCGCGAGCAGCTATAAACTCGCAACCGCTCTGGGCCTCAAACAACTGGGCAAACACAACCGCCCGATCGGAATTTTAAATAAAAACGAGGCCTTCACGCCATTGCTGCATTGGATTGAACGTGCACAGAAAGAACATTTCATCACCGACCGCTGCACAAAACTCTACAGCGTGGCTGAAACTCAACAGAGCCTGGCAGAAAAACTCAGCCACCAAAAAAAAATCGACATCGATCTAGATACTGAGAAATGGGGCCCTAGCGAAACCAAAACTCATATTGAAATAAAAGAAATCCGCTAAAAAATCACTCCGCCACGGGCACCTGAGAAAGGTTTCCCGCCTGCGGACTATTCAAAGTTCCGCGATATTCTTTTATCGAGCGCTCAAGCAATGATATAGTTTCTCGAACATGTTCATTATATATTTTCGTAATAAGATCATCAGGCAAATCAAAATAAACAGAAAAATCCAACAAAAAGGTGTCGTAAGCGAACCTGTCAAAATCTTCTTCTAAAAAGTCACTGAAAATTTTCAAAACCTCATCCACGTCTAACAAAACAGCCTGTTCGATAGGTAGAGAGTTTAAGTGTTTAAATAGGATAATACGAGCAGAAGACAGGAACTTCTGATAGACATAATTATGATTGAGGCTCTCTGGGCCATCGGAAATAAATTTTTTGACAAGCCGCTGAAGCAGTAAATACTTACGCTCAGGTTTTTGTTCATCATAAGCACTCTGCGCAAGGTTATTAATTGCTCTACTTTGATCTGTATCACATCCAAAAACTCTGTTGAGATGTGCTAGAAAGTCATCTACAAATCTTGGTTTACTCTCTAATTTTTTTAAAAATATACTGTCTACGCCCGATTGGGCTCCATTTTCCTGCGCACGGCGAATGGCATCTTTTACAATACGCTTATGCAATCCAGCATAACAAAGATCTCTCTCAGAAAATAACTCTGGAGCAGCAGCAGGACTCTCCCGTGCATCGGCTGAGCCCGCAAAAATCAGCAGCGGAATAACTGCCTTTTTGAAATGACCTAAAACTGATTGCACAACAGTAGACATAAAGAAAACTTAGTCCGGACAAAACAAAAAGTCAAAGAATTTCCGTAAAAATCTAAGCGGCTAGTGCCGCCGACAATTTCGCCTTCACAAGCGTAATCTTGGAACGAACACGCCGTAAATCAGCCTCTTCCTTCACAAGCCCCAGATCCTCGGTAAGGTCCTTAAGGTGCTCTTCCAGATATTTCCGATCAAGATCCTCAACAGGCATAGCCTCCTCCGCCAGAACAGTACAATTCTGCCCGGTGACATCGGCAAATCCACCGGCTATAAAAATACTGCGCACCGCGCCGCCTTCTTCCTTGCGAAGCTTCACAACCCCTGCCTTCAGCGAAGATACAAGCGCACAATGCCCAGCCATAACGCCAAATTCGCCCTCATCACCGGGAATCTGAACAATATGAACGCTCTCGGAAATCAACTTCTTCTCAGGGGATACCAGCTCGAAATGGATAGTACTGCTCATAATATGTCCTTAATGTTATTCCGGTTTCCACTTAATCTGGAACTCAATTTCTTCCTCACCATCTTCGCGCTCATGCTCAATTGAGAATTCCGCGCGGTCAGGCACGTAAATACGCTCCCCCGCAATCTGAATTTCGAAATTCTCACCTGACTCAACACAATCCGCCAAACGACGCAACTTCTCTACAAACTCTTTATTCGTGTACTTTTTTTCAATATCTCTGTCTTCACTCATTTTTATCTCCTAAAAAATTTAACTACAGAGCCCACAAGAGACCGCAGAGAACATTAATCTGCAAACTCAGTATAAGCAAAACGTTTAACACCATTTTTTAATAATGTCTCATTAAAATTAATCAAAAGCCCCAAAGGACTTTTAGAAAGCCTCATATAGCTCAAAATCTGCGCCTCGTGAACAGGTAAAACCTTTTCAACCGTCTTCAGCTCTATAACGACCTTCTTATTTACCCAAAGATCAATCCTGTACGCATTCTCAAAAATATGCCCATCATATTGAACCGGCATAGAAATTTGCTTTTGAACATCAAACCCCTTCCTCAACAGCTCCAGCGCCAAACACTGCTCATACACATTCTCTAGCAACCCCGGCCCGAAATATTTATGCACCTCAATCGCACATCCAATGATATCCCGTGTCAGTTCGGGGCCTAAATCCGGGAAATTTGTTATATTATCATCAGTCATTTCAAATCCTTGATTTAAACTACAGAGCACACAGAGTTATTTTTTAAGCGCACTCAAATTCAGATAGCTACAGTCAGAAACCATGGCCGATACTTTAGGAAATGGTGTCTCTACTTTTGTGTTTGTCCACATAGCCTAATATAGACCATTTTTAAGTTTTTGAAAAACATAGGTTTCTATAAGTATATTTTCATATAAAACAATAATACTCACCGCATCATCAGATAAACTGGCAGGAAAAATTTTTGCGCCCTGGGATACTGAAGAAAAAACTTTACCAGTTGCATCAGAAACCAACAAATCCAACAGACCGTTATCATCAATCGTAAAAGTAAAACGGCCATCAGACATTTTATCCTCTTGCCATCCAGTATTATTGCTCTCACCCATTTTACGATAAGAATAGTATGAGTAGCCGTCAGAACCTCCACATACTGCTACGTCCTCGGCATATGCGAAGCTAGGAAAAATAAAAACTAAAGCAAAAAAGCTAAACTTAAAAATATTTGCCACTATTTTTCTTTTCCTCTGCGCACTCTGCGCCCTCTGTAGTTTAAAAACCTAGGCCGCCTCCTGCGCCATTTTGGTCGCCTTCTGCACCACTTGCTCAATCGTGCCGGTCATATAGAACGCGCTTTCGGGAAGGTGATCATATTCACCTGCAACAATCGCCTTAAAGCCCTTGATCGTATCTGCCAGATCCACAAAAACCCCGGGTGAGCCGGTAAACACTTCGGCAACATGGAACGGCTGCGAGAGGAAGCGCTGAATCTTACGCGCCCGCGCAACCGTCAACTTGTCTTCCTCCGACAATTCATCCATCCCCAGAATAGCAATAATATCCTGCAGGTTCTTATAGCTCTGAAGTGTTTGCTGCACAGCGTTCGCAACCGCATAATGCTCCTCGCCAATCACACGCGGGTCAAGGATACGAGAGGTGGAGTCAAGCGGATCCACCGCCGGATAAATCCCCTGCTCGGCAATAGAGCGCGAAAGAACCGTTGTCGCATCAAGGTGAGAGAACGTCGTCGCCGGCGCCGGGTCAGTCAAGTCATCCGCAGGAACATAAACCGCCTGAACCGATGTAATCGATCCCTTATTGGTTGATGTAATCCGCTCCTGCATCGCCCCCATTTCGGTTGATAATGTTGGCTGATAACCCACCGCCGATGGAATACGGCCAAGAAGCGCCGAAACTTCCGCGCCCGCCTGCGTAAAACGGAAAATATTATCAAGGAAGAACAAAACATCCTGCCCCTCTTCATCACGAAAATACTCCGCCATCGTCAAGGCTGAGAGCGCAACTCGCGCCCGCGCACCCGGGGGCTCATTCATCTGCCCGTAAACCAGCGCAACTTTAGAATCTTCATGCGACCCCGGCTTGATAACGCCCGATTCAATCATCTCGTGATACAGATCATTTCCTTCGCGCGTGCGCTCACCAACGCCGCCAAACACAGACACACCGCCGTGCCCCTTGGCAATATTGTTAATCAGCTCCATGATCGTAACCGTCTTGCCAACGCCCGCACCACCGAACAAACCAATCTTACCGCCCTTAGCATAAGGACACAGCAAATCAACAACCTTAATACCGGTCACAAGCTGCTCCGTCTCCGTCGCCTGATCAGCAAAAGACGGCGCTTCGCGGTGAATTGGCCATCTTGCCTTAGTCGTCACCGGCGCACCCTCATCAATCGGCGCCCCGATCACATCAAAAATCCGGCCCAATGTCTCTGGCCCAACCGGTACAGAAATCTGCGCTCCTGTATCAGCCACAGCCTGACCGCGTGTTAAACCATCTGTCATGTCCATCGCAATGGCGCGCACGGTGTTCTCACCCAGATGCTGCGCAACTTCCAGAACCAGCGTTTGCCCGTTATTATCCGTCTCCAGCGCGCTCAAAATCGCAGGCACAGCCCCCTCTTCAAACTGTACATCGACAACCGCCCCCAAAACCTGAAGAATTTTACCGCTTGCATCTTTTTTTGCCATTTTTCAATTCCTTCTTTTGTGTAAATCTTAAATTTTATAAACTGGGTTTAATATAAGACGCTTTCGCATCCTGATACTTCGTCTCAAACACGGGAACGGCACGCAAGGCCGCGTAAACATCCTGCGCAAGCTTGCGGCCCGCCTCACTATCACTCGGATAATGAATCCCTGCAACTTCTCGCCTGTGCGCAATATCCATTGCAAACTGCTTATACTCATCCGCATGCTCAGGATCAAAATCAGACAGCACCAGCGCCGTCATATAGCTCTGCGCAGCATGACCAGATGGATAAGACGCATGCGGCGGATCAGGGATAACAAGATCCATCGTATTATCAATCATAGACGGGCGCGGGCGCGCAAAATGCATCTTGCGCTCCAGAACAAAATACGAATTATCCCTATCGATCAACGCAAGCAGCTCCATCGTCTTGAAATTATCCGGCGCAATTAATCCTGCAGCCGCAAAGATACCCCAAACATCTTGGGCCTGGTCTTCCACCTCAATACGCGCAACGGTAGCATCCGTGCGCTCCGCCTCAAAATTATGAAGCTGCTCCAATTCGGCCTTCACCTGCAAACTGTCATTGGCTGGCGGTGGCGCAACTTCAAAAATCGTGTCACGCGGCAAAATACCCGGGCCTGCCTTTATCTGCCCCAAAAGCGCGGGAGACCACATGCCCTCGGGATAACGCATCGCTCCAACATCGCCCTGCGCATAAACAGGCGCGCTCATCAGCAAGGCAACAATGAAAGCAAAAACTCTCATCCCTACACCGCCTCCGCACCAGAGATAATCTCGATCAATTCCTTGGTGATATAGGCCTGACGGGCCCGGTTATACTGCAATGTCAAATCCTTGATCATCTCACCCGCATTACGCGTCGCATTATCCATCGCCGTCATTCGCGCCGCATGCTCACCTGCCGCGCTGTCCAGCAACGCGCGGAAAACCTGAATACCCAGATTACGCGGCAACAACTTCGCCAAAATCTCTTCCTCGGTTGGCTCAAATTCATAGGGCGATTTTACTGCTGGCGCCTTATCCTCGCCATCATCCTCTCCTTGCCCCATCTGAAACGGAATAAGCTGCGGAACGACTGGCTTTTGAACAAGCACAGAGCGGAACTCGTTGTAAATCAGGCTACAAACATCAAATGCCCCGGCCTCAAATTTTTCGTTCACAAATTCGGAAACCGCATGCGCCTGCGCATAATCAACCTTGTTTTTGCCGAACACATCGCGGAACGCATGTAAAATAACGCTTCCATATTCCCGCTTCAGCAGATCATGTCCTTTGCGCCCCACACAAACAAGAGACACATCCTTACCCTGCGCCTTCAGATCACGAATGCGCATCCGCGCTTCTTTGATAACATTCGCATTAAACCCACCACAAAGCCCGCGATCAGCCGTAACAACAATCAATAAATGCCGCTGATCCGATCCTGTCCCCGCAAGCAATTTAGGACTCGCCGCATTAATCGTGACATTCGCCGCCAAGCGCGCCAGCATCTCCGCCATCGCCTTGGCATAGGGCTGAGAAGCTTCCGCCTGCTCTTGCGCCCGGCGCAGCTTGCTCGCCGCAACCATTTTCATGGCCGAGGTAATCTTGCGCGTCGATTTCACCGACTTAATTCTATCGCGATAATCTCTTAAACTAGGCATTCACAATTCCCTTTGTCATTCTGAAGCGCTTGCGCTGAAGACTCTATAGATCGTTTCCCTTTGTCATTCTGAAGCGCTTGCGCTGAAGAATCTATAGATCGTTCAGACCTAAAGGTCTTCAAGATGATGACGTCACGATCAAAATATGTATCCAACATTTCCTATATTCTACTACGCTGCTTTGGTTCCGGCAAAGCCCTTGGTAAAATCACCAAGGAACGACTTCAGGCTGCCTTCAGATTCCTCATCCAGCTTCTTGTCCTTACGGATTTTCGCCAAGATGCCATCACCAGACGCACGCAGTGCCTCCAGCAATCGCTGCTCATACAGCTCAACCTGATCCAGAGGAACATTATCCAAAAATCCACGCGTTCCTGCATAAATCACACAAACCTGCTCTTCAACCTTGAGCGGCCTATATTGCGGCTGCTTCAGCAACCGGGTCAAACGCGCCCCGCGCGCCAGCAATTTCTGCGTCGCCGGATCAAGATCAGAGGCAAACTGCGCAAACGCCTCCATCTCGCGGAACTGCGCCAACTCCAATTTCATCGAACCGGAAACCTGCTTCATCGCCTTGATCTGCGCCGCAGATCCAACACGCGAAACAGACGCACCAACGTCAATCGCCGGACGGATACCCTTGAAAAACAATCCGGTCTCAAGGAAAATCTGACCATCCGTAATCGAAATCACGTTCGTCGGAATATAGGCGGAAATATCGCCCCCTTGCGTTTCAATAATCGGCAGCGCCGTCATTGACCCCGATCCATGTTCCTCGGACAATTTACATGCACGCTCCAACAAGCGTGAGTGAATATAGAATACATCCCCAGGATATGCTTCACGACCCGGCGGACGACGAAGCAACAAGGACATCTGTCGATACGCAACAGCCTGTTTCGATAAATCATCATAAACCACCAATGAATGCATCCCGTTATCACGGAAATACTCACCCATACATGCCCCGCAATATGGCGCCAAAAACTGCAACGGCGCAGGATCAGAAGCCGTCGCAGCAACGACGATGGAATACTCCATCGCGCCTTGCTCCTCCAGCTCCTTCACAAGCTGCGCCACAGTAGAGCGCTTCTGCCCGATAGAGACATAAACACAATAAAGATGCTCTTTTTCATTCTCAGACGCATTAATGCTCTTCTGATTAATAATCGCATCCACAGCAACAGCTGTTTTCCCGGTCTGGCGGTCACCAATAATCAACTCACGCTGCCCACGGCCAATCGGCACGAGCGAGTCAATCGCCTTCAGGCCTGTCTGCATCGGCTCATGCACGGACTGGCGCGGAATAATACCCGGCGCTTTTACTTCAATCCGGCTGGAGCCAGAGGCTTTAATCGGCCCCTTGCCATCAATCGGATTACCCAGCGCATCAACAACGCGGCCAAGAAGCTCACGTCCGACAGGCACTTCAACAATTTTACCCGTACGGCGCACAATATCGCCTTCCTTGATTTTCTGGTCATCACCAAAAACAACCACACCGACATTATCCGCCTCAAGGTTCAGTGCCATGCCTTTAACACCGCTGGCAAATTCCACCATTTCTCCGGCCTGCACCTTGTCCAGGCCATAAACACGTGCAACACCATCACCAATGGACAAAACCTGTCCGATCTCGGCAACATCGGCCTGCGCCCCAAAATTAGCAATTTGCTTCTTGAGAATATCTGAAATTTCAGCAGCTTTAATGTCCATTATACGACCTCTTTCAAGTTTTGATTAGTATTTTGATTAGCATTAGATTTCATGACTGCGCCAAGACGCTCGATTTTACGGCGCACAGAATCATCAACCATATTTGATCCGATTGTCACAATCATCCCGCCCAAAATCTCTGGTGTAACACGTGCCTCCAGCGTAACACCGGAACCAACAGCACCTTCGATTTTCGATTGAAGATCCTTTTTCTGCGCATCAGAAAGCGCCTGAGCCGTCTCAACACGCACCTCGACATGACCTGCACGCTTGGCAATTAATTTTTGAAAAGTTTTTATGATTCCCTCAAGCGCATTCAGCCGGCGATTATGCGCAAGAACACCCAGAAAATTAGTTGTCAGTTTATGAAATTTTGCTTTGGTGCATACATCTTCAACCACACCTGATTGTTGTGAAACACCTAAAGACGGCGCAGCTAAAAAAGCACGAAAATCATTCGAGCTTTTAATGATATCCTGCAATACCTGAAAATCAGCCTGAACAGCATCCACAGCCTTATCTTTTTCTGCCAAATCTGCAAGCGCTCCCGCATAGCGGGAAAGAACAACGGACGAAACTGGCGCAGATGAACTCACGTTTTACCCCATACTAGTATATCTTGCACGGAGAATTAGCACACACATCCCGCGCTGACAAGCCCTAACAGCCCGCTTTTTTCGATTTACTGAAGACCAAAAAACGCAAGCATCCCCGGCGGCGCAATCTGCACGTTCATAAATGTATATTCCTCAGGATACAAAACCATCGCCACACCGCGGAAGATAACAATGTGCGCGACATAAATCTCCAGCGTACGCCGCCCCATAAACTGAAAAAGTGTAATGAAAGATCGCGCCATAAAATTCGGCGCAGATGCAAATGTAACCGGTTTAAAAAACCAGAGAACTATGCCAATAACGGCAAAACCAACCCCCATAAATATTGCTTGCTCCGGCGATATTGCTGGAAACGCAACCCCGAGCACAATATAAAATGTCACAAATACTGCCGCTGCAAACAATTTCAGATACTTCATTTCTATACGCTCTGCCAATTTATCGCGGTGTCGCACCATAAATCCGAACAGCGCCATCATCATCCCAAGCGAGCCATACTCCAACAAAACCGATGTCGGCACATACAGGAACAACAAAATAAAGAACATGCCACGCATTGTCTCCGCCGAGTGAAACGTCCGCAAAACCGTCCATTCCCGAAAATACCGGAGCGCCAGAATCGTAAAGAGAATATTGATCGGCAGTAAAAACTGCCCCGCAACAGCGGCCGAGGCCAGAACAACACCCCCACCAATCCAAAGCCCTTTCGAAAGCTGCGCTGTATTGGCATAACCAATAAGGAAAAACCAGATCGGGAGACACAAACGACCCAGAACGCGAAACCACATCTCATCAGGAAAAAAATGGTGCCCGACATGATCCAAAACCATCAAAACCAGAGCCAGCGCTTTTATAAGATCATAGGAGGTTAAATCTTTTGGCAAGGCTTTAGTCATAAATATTTCTTTATGCTCTGGTTTTCAAAACAAAATTGACTATACTGCCTCCAGCATAATTTGGATACGACTTTTATGAAATCACTGCATCAAACCATTATATTATTTACGATTATTATCATAGAGGGATACGTGGTTCTCTCCTCAGAACTCCTCGCAATCCGCCAAACCATCCCCTATGTCGGTAGCGGCACAGACACAATTTCGATTATTATAGCATCAGTGCTTATGCCCCTCGCCTTCGGTTATCAATATGGCGGGCGCTTCAAACCGCACAAAATTTTTGGATATTTCATAACACTGCGCCGCAAGTTGATTATAAACATGATCGTCGCATCAACCATTCTGGCTTTTGGCTTGTCCTATGTCTTTATCAAACATTTTTTTGGGTGGATCCAAAGCCTCGGCATTGAAAATAACATCAGTCAAACCGCAGTTTATTGTCTAATCTTCATGGCCTTTCCCGTATACCTTCTGGGCCAGACAGTCCCCCTCATCAGCAACTATTTCTCAAAGGAAAAGCTCGCTCAGATCACCGGCAAAATCCTGTTTTTCTCAACAGTTGGCTCTTTCCTGGGCGCCGTCTTCTCAACCCTCGTGCTAATGGCAACTTTGGGCGTTCACCATACCGTCAGTCTGAATTTCGTCCTCATGACCATCCTTGTTTTCATGCTGGAAAAAAATAAAAAAGCCCGGACTGTTCTTTATATGGGAATGCTGGCATTAGTCTCCATCTATTTTAATTCTGACTTTATCATGAATAGAAACTTTATACGCTCAAACAACCAGTACAACACCGTGCAGGCGGGCACAACCACTGATGGCCATCGTGACATGATCATCAATGGTAACTTCTCCTCGCGCTACAATGATCAGGGACGCAAACATGCATACATCGAATTTGCCGAGCGCGTTTCCATACTGCCAATAATCGACAGCCCAGAGCCAAAAGACATCCTTGTAATCGGCGCAGGCGGTTTTACCTTCGGCCACGAGGACATGAACAACAACTATACTTACGTTGATATAGACCCCGCGCTCAAAGATGTTGCAGAAAAATACATCCTTGGAGAACCCATAGGCAAAAATAAGGAATTCGTTCCAAAGCCTGCGCGCGCTTACCTCAGCAGCACCGATAAAAAATTCGATGTCATCTTCCTGGATGCCTATCTTGGCGGCGCCAGCATACCTGAACATCTGGTGACTGAAGAGTTCTTTCAATCTGTCCGCGCCCATCTGAAAGATCGCGCCATTCTTATCGGAAATTTTATTGCTGCACCGCAATTTAACAATACGTTTTCACGCACCTTGGACAACACTTTACGCGCGGTATTTCCCCATGTATCGCGTGAAGTCATTGATGAATATTACAATCTCTGGTCAGATCAGAAAACATCATCCGCCAACGTAATATACATTTATAAACACGAGGAAAACTACAAACCCGGCCACATTTACACCGACAACAAAAACACGGTCTTTTTTGATAAACCAAAAAAACTCACGCCTTGATAAGACGATGAAAAAACTTGAAAACACATCCTTCCTGTTTTTAATTATCGCGCTGGAGGGATATGTCGTCCTTTCCGCCGAGCTGATCGCCATGCGCATCACAATCCCCTTCGTTGGAACAGGCACAGATATTATCTCTGTAATTATCGCCGCCGTGCTCTTGCCCCTGGCTTTTGGCTATCAGGCAGGCGCAAAATTCAGCTATAGAAAAAACGGCTTAACAATCCGGAAAAAATTACAACTCAACATCATCATCGCCGCAGCCATTTTCCTGCCCGGGCTCAGCTATTTCATACTGCAGTTTTTTTTCTACACTCTTGCCCAAAACGGTATCGAAAATACCCTGATCCAAATCATCATCTATTGCAGCATATTTTTGGTCTACCCCGTCTATCTTCTGGGCCAGACCGTGCCCTTGATCTGCAATTACCTCACCGAAGAGCAGCGCGCCCGCACCACCGGAAAAATGCTGTTTTACTCTACCGCAGGCTCCTTCAGCGGCTCCATACTAACAACTATCGTGCTCATGCAATATATCGGCCTGCATCACACAATAAGCTTGCTCTTCGGGGTCATGCTGATTCTCATTCTAGTTCTATCCAAAAAACAAACCCGCCAACTCACTCTGACAATGTTTGGAATTTTTGGCTTTTGCATGATTCTAAATTCTAACGCTGTAATGGATGCCCTCAACATCGTCAAAAATAATAAATACAGCACCATGATGGTCTTTACCCTCAATGATAAAAACGAGCGCGACCCCAATGGCGATCCGCATCTATTCATAAACAATAACGACTCCTCAAAATACGGACTTGATGGACGCAAGCATAATTACATCGAATTCGCAGAACACATAACCTTGGACTCCATCCCGGAAAACGCACCACCAAAAGACATATTAGTTATCGGTGCGGGCGGTTTCACATATGGACACAACGACTTAAAAAATAATTTTATTTACATAGATATAGACAAAGATCTTAAACCAATTTCTGAGCAATATCTCCTCAAAGAACCCCTTCAGCCAAACAAAACTTTTTACCCCGTTCCTGCACGGGCATATCTGGCTTCAACAGACAAAAAATTTGATGTGATTTTGCTCGACGCTTATCTTGGCGGGCTATCCATTCCCGAGCATCTCGTCACACAGGAATTCTTCCGCGAAGTGAAAGAACACCTGACCACAAACGGAGTTCTGGTCGCCAATTTCATTGTATCTCCAAATTTTAACAACATATTCTCAAAAAATATCGATAATACCCTGCGCAGCGTCTTCCCCTATATCTCGCGCCACAACACAGAAGACGAATACAATCTATGGACCCCAAGCCGCACGCAAAGCGCAAACTTTATGTATATTTACAAACATGTTAAGATAAATGAATGACAGACCTGTTTAAAAATTACGGCTTTGAAATTCTTGAAATCATTATTTTTGGCCTGATTTTTATGGCCCTGGAGCGCATAAACCCCGCAGAGCGTGACACAAAGTTTTTCAAAAAAGATATGCATAATGAAATTACCCTCGCCCTGATTAACCTGGTTATATTCATTCCGCTTTTTATATTTTTGGCCGACCTTTTCGTCAAAACCACGCTCAGCCCCCTGATAAACTACCAGCTCTTTGCACCCCAGATTGAATCCTTGCCACTCGCCATTCAAATATTGTTCGGCGCACTCCTGATCGATTTTTCCACCTATTGGCGCCACCGCTTTACGCACCACTACATGTGGTCATACCACTCCATACACCATAGCGCTAAGCAACTAACCTGGATTTCCGGCCTGCGCCTGCACCCTGTAGATATTTTTGCCAGTGCTCTTCTGACCACCTTCCTTCTCTATATTTTTGGTTTCTCCGGCGAAGGATTTATAGGCGCACTCATTTTTTCGAAAGTGATGAATTATTTCACCCATATGAATCTCAACCTGAAATTCAGCAAGCCCCTGCGCTATATTATTTGCTCCCCTGTGCTCCACCGCTGGCATCATGCAACAGTCAAGGACGCTTACGACAAAAATTTTTGCGGCATATTCCCCTTTTACGATATTTTATTTGGAACATATTATCATCCCGAAGACCTTCCGCCAAATTATGGCCTGTCCGCAGCGGAACAAAAAAAATTTCCAGAATTTAATACACTGGGCTGGCTTACATACCCCTTAAAGCGCGATTGGGAAATTTGCAAAAAAAATTACGCTAAATATTTTGGATCAAAACCTGATCCTTGACAAATTGTGCTTATAATCCTATAATTTATTCTGCAATCACCCAAAATACACCCCTCTGAAGCCCGCCTTTTTCATGTCATGACGAACAAAATGAAGGACTGTGATTTTACATTATAAATCAAAGGCTTAGGCTACATAAAATTCTGTGGATCAATATCAATATATACCCGCACATTCGATGGAACCTTCACCTGCGCCACCCACGCCGCCACGGTTTTCTGCATATTCACCTTCTTATCTGCCCGCACCAGCAACCGGTAGCGATACCGCCCCCTTAGCCGCGCCAGCGGCGCAGAAGCCGGGCCAAGCGTTTGAATACTATGCCCCTCCTTACTTATGCCCTGCGGCGCGATCTTCCCAAGCGCCTTGGCCACCGCAATCACCTGCGCTTCCTCACGCCCGGCAACAATAATCCCCGCAAGCCGGCTATAGGGCGGCATCCCCGCAACCTCGCGCTCCGCCGCCTCAACGCCCAAAAATTCATCGCGCCCACCCTCATGCGAAGACGCCACCATTGCCTGCATAATCCTGTGCTCCGGATTATAACTCTGCAACATCACATGCCCCTTTTTCTGCGCCCTTCCTGCGCGCCCCGCCACTTGATGCAGCATCTGATATGTGCGCTCCGCCGCCCGCAGCTCCCCGCCATTTAAACCCAGATCCGCATCAACAACGCCAACAAAAGTCAAATTCGGAAAATGATGCCCCTTGGCAATAATCTGCGTCCCGATAATAATATCAACCTCCCCCGCAATAATCCGCGCAAGCATTGCCTTCAGCTCCTCCGGGCTCTCCGCCGTATCACTCGCCAGAACCATGACCCGCGCATCAGGAAAATGCGTCTTGGCTTCCTCAAATATCCGCTCAACCCCCGGCCCGCACGCCGCAAAACTGTCAAAATCATTACATCCCGGACACGCCTTCGGCACACCCGCCTCATACCCGCAATGATGACAATGAAGCTTACCTGATCGTTTATGCTCCACCAGCCACGCCGTACATCGCGGACACTCCATCCTGTGCCCGCACGTCCGGCAAAGCGTCAGCGGCGCATAGCCCCGCCGGTTCAAAAACAAAAGTGCCTGCTCGCCGCGCTCCAATGTCTCACGCACAGCGCTGATCAGCGCAGAAGACAGGAAACACTGGCGCTCCGGCTTATCGCTGCGCAAATCCACAACCGAAACCTCCGGCAACAACGCCCCGCCAAACCGCGCAGGCAGAACAAGATGCGCATAGCGCCCCTCCCAGACATTAATCATCGTCTCCAGCGACGGCGTCGCCGAAACGAGACAGACGGGAAACCCGCCCAGATGCGCCCGCACAATCGCCATATCCCGCGCATGATAGATCACACCATCTTCCTGCTTATAGGCCGGATCATGCTCCTCATCCACTACAATAAACCCAAGCTCCTTATATGGCAAAAACAAAGCCGAGCGCGCCCCAACGACCACGCGCGTGGGGCCGGGGGGCGGCGGCCCCGCCGCAGCCCGGCGCGGGGGGCGGGGGTGGGGG
>CAYGNP010000019.1:0-51815 GCA_964351365.1 uncultured Micavibrio sp. | reverse complement strand
ATCGTTGCCGTCACCGCCATTTGTATCTTGCGCTATTCCGCTGATCGGGGTGTTTTGGGTAAAAACATAGTCGCCGTATGTGCTCTGTCCGGTATGGCTGTCATCCAGCCAGTCGGGATTGGGGATGACATACGCGTTACCTCCTGCGCTGCCAAAGACCTGACAATTCTCATTGCCAGATGGGGTATGTTCGTAGCCGTCAACGATAGGGTTTTCGAAGCTGATGTCTGTATCGGCACAGCCATTTGAGATGCGCAAATTCTGAACCGTGTTGCGGATATTTTGTGCGTAAGAGATAATTTCGCCAGCATAAATCCCCTGTTTTTCTCCGCCGATTGAGCTGCCGGACTGGCGCATCATATTGGCGACAACCCCACCGAGTGCCGCAAACAAGGCAACGGCAATCAAAATATATACCATCACGTTTCCGCTTTGTGCATTCAGCTTATAAGGTTTTTTCATTATGGTCTTTTTACTGTTCATGTATGATAGTCTAGCATGAAGTTTTTACTTGGTAACAGAGGTATAGTCTTATGAGTACACAAAAACCTGCTCAGATTTTAATTGTCGAAGATAATGATATGAGTCGCAAATTGATGTGCAGTATTTTGGAGACAAAGGGATATAAGGTTCTTACTGCTATTGATGGTGAAGATGCGCTGCGGGTTATCGGTGAGAACAAGATTGATCTTGCGCTTGTGGATTTGAATATGGAGCCGATGGGCGGGTTTGAGTTTGTGCAACGTTTAACTTTAAAGAGCTTAAAAATTCCGGTTGCGATTATCACAGGAGATGATGCGAGTGATGTTCTTGTCAAAGCAAACGAGCTTGGGGTTGTGCAATTGTTGAAAAAACCGGTTGAGCCGGAGCGATTGATTGAGATTGTAGCTAAAATTCTTGCGCGGTATAAGCGTTAGAGATTATCGCAACGTTTCTCGATCAAGATTCCCGCCATGGTGCGCGATAATTTTTCTTTTTGCTGCAAAGTGATTGCCGCTTTTTCGAGATTATGATCTTTGGTGAGCAGCGGGTCGATATCGTTCCAAATGGTTTTATCCAAGGCGTTATAGAGACTAACTACGCGGGTTTCCTGTTCCTGTTTTGCGGCGAGCTGTTTGGCGAGAAAAGATTCAAGATCATTTTTACCGCAGGGCAAAACCTCGTACCATTTGCCGTTATAAAAGGCAATGGGGATTTTGACATGCTTTGCGGGTGGTTTGCGGGCGCAAGTATCGGGAGTTTTTGGCGGATCGATATAGGCACTCAGCTCGTGCTGGGGCTGCACGGATAAAAAGGCCTTATCCCGGTAAAAATGTTGAATTTCTGACTCTAATGTCGGGAGGTCGATTTCGTGGATGGTGATCGTGTTTATGTCGATGTTTTCAAGACTGACGGCTTTTTCCCAGAAATCATCCTGTACGTAAATCTGGTGGCTTTGTGACATACAGGCTCTGACCTCTGGGTGGATGAGGTTAAGGTAGTTTTTCTTATCTTTTGCTGCAGCAATTTTTTTGTAGAGTGTGATGAATTCTTTTTGTTCAACGGTGAGATTCGGGGTTTGAGCACTCGCGGGCGCGCAGATGATTAGCATTATGAGAGCAAGGAGCGCGTGCATCAGTTCAGTTCAAATATCGCATCAATTTCAACAGCCACGCCCAAAGGCAGAGACGGCGCGCTGACGGCGAAGCGCGCGTGTTTTCCGGCATCACCCATGACATCTGCAATCAAGTTTGAGGCGCCATTAATGACTGTGGGCTGGGCGGTGAAATCGGGCGTTGAATTGACGAAGCCACCAAGTTTTACGCAGCGTTTAACCCGCGACCAATCTCCGCCAGCGGCTTCGTTGACTTGTGCCAGGATATTGAGTGCGCAGGCCTGTGCGGCGGCGGCGCCCTCCTCCACGTCCAGATTTTCACCAACGCGGCCAATATGCATTTTTTCGCCATTTAAGAACGGGATCTGGCCGGAGACAAAGACCATCTTGCCGCTGATGACGTAGGGTACGTAATTGGCAGCAGGGGCGGCAACTTTGGGGAGGGATAATCCGAGTTCTTTGAGTTTTGTTTCCAGTGTCATGCGTTTTGCCCTTTTCGATTGCTTTATCCTCTGCCATACTTGCTTACAGAATTACGGTGATCAATAAAAGGTATTTTTAAAGGCTATGGGATTTTTTAGTTTTCTGGGCGTTTTATCGCCCGCGCATATTTCTTTGTTCACGCTGACATCGCGGGGGAAGAAAATTGGCGTGGATCAGACGGGAAATAGATATTACGAGGCTCCTGCGCGCGCAGGGTATAACCGCCCGCGCCGTTGGGTGATGTATAAGGGCGTGCCAGAGGCGAGTAAAGTACCACCTGAGTGGCATGGATGGCTGCATTACCAAACTGATGTTGTGCCCGATGGCAGCGCGCCGTCATACCGCAGGGTTTGGCAGAAGCCGCATGTTCCGAATATGACGGGGACGAACCATGCATACCGCCCGCCCGGCCATATCCTGTCCGGTGGCAAACGCCCGCCTGCAACAGGTGATTACGAGGCCTGGAGGCCTAGTGAGTAAAAGCAAAAACCGTATAGACTTCGCGCTTGTAAACCTTCATATTAGTGGCCTGATAGCTTTGAGAGATAAGATATATGAAACGTAGTATCGCAGAAACAGTTTTAGGGGCTTTGGTCGTTCTCGTGGCCGCAGCGTTCCTGATTTACAGCCTGAAAACCGCCGATGTCGGTAATAATGGCGGGTATCAGATTATGGCGGATTTCTCAAGTGTCGGGGGCCTTAAGCCCGGTGACGATGTGCAGATTAGCGGCGTAAAAGTGGGCAGTGTTTCGGATGTGGAGCTGATGGCTGATACGTATTTGGCACGTGTTCATATGACGATCCGTGATGGGTATAACATTCCGACCGACACAGCGGCGCTGATCAGCAGTGAAAGCCTATTGGGGGGGCAGTATCTTGCCCTGGAGCCGGGAGCAGATGAGGAAAAACTCGCGCCGGGCGGGCTTATTCAATATACACAGGCGCCGCAAAATCTGGAGCAGTTGCTTGGTCAATTTATCTTTAGTATCCAAGATGAAAAGAAAGAATAAGGTTTTCTTTTTGCTGGTTGCCCTTGCTGCTTTAGCGGTGGGGCGCGAGTGCGTTGCGCAGGAAGAGATGACCGAATATCCGCGCGTTCGCCTGCAAACACTTGATAAAGCAACGGCGCGCACTCAAACATTTAATGTCAAGGTGGGCAGTACGGTCAAGTTCGGGCCGCTTTTTATTCGCCCTCGATCATGTAAAAAATCATCGCCACTTGAAGAGCCTGAATCTGCTTCCTTCCTTGAAATATGGGAGGTTACGCCGAGCGAAGAGTCCAAGTGGGTGTTCAGCGGATGGATGTTTGCCTCTTCGCCCGGTTTATCCTCAATGGATCATCCGATTTATGATGTGTGGGTTTTGAATTGCCTTGATTACGATGCAAAGATTTTGCCCGGTGAAGAAGATACTGGTGAGGATATTGAGCCGCCCGATGAGACGCCCTTCCCGCCGTCGGATGATTAGCGTTTATCGAGGTAATTGGATATGAGCGTTGCCTCATCCGGTGTTTTGAAATCAAATATACATTCCAGTGTTATGGCTGTCTGAAGTTTTTTGATGTAATCCTTGTGCGCGAGTTCATAAACGCCAAATTGCTCTAAATGTGCATTTGTGAATTGTGTGTCGAGTAATTGAAATCCCGCGTGGTCAAGGCGCGCGGCAAGATGCACAAGGGCAACTTTGCTGGCGTCGGTTGCGCGGGAGACCATACTCTCGCCGAAAAATGCGCCGCCTATTGCAATTCCGTATAATCCGCCAATCAGATTTTCTTCCTGCCAGCATTCCACCGAATGCGCAGATCCGCGGCGATGAAGGGTGCAGTAGGCCTTGTGGATTTGATCGTTGATCCATGTTTCCGGGCGGTTTTTGGTGTGTTCGGCGCATAAGGAGATTATGTCCTCGAAGGCGGTGTTGATACGGATTTCATAGAGCTTGCCGCCGATTTTTGTACTGCGCAGCGTTTTTTTCAGGCGTTTGGGGATGTGCATGTTTTTGATGGGGAGCTGGCCGCGGCGCTCGGGGCATATCCATTCAACATAATGGCTGTCGGCGCTACGAGCCATTGGAAACAGGCCCTGTTTGTAGGCCGCCAGTAAAATTTCAGGCGTGAGAACAATCTGCATAATTTGAATTATGCATCAAAACGAGCCCTAAAAGCCACTACATTCCAAAGGGATATTCTTCGCGCAGCAGGTCTTTTTCGCCGCGCATTGTCTTGAGGGCTTTGGCGTAGGCGATGAGGACATCAAGGGAGTAATGCGCGCGTTTCTTGATATAGAGATCATTTTGATCTTCGGTGTCCATGTTGTGATCGTTCATGACGTTGTTCACGCTCTGGACGATCAAATGATCGGGTATGTAGACCATGCGGTTGTTTTTGAAGCCGCTCATGCGCAGCTCGGCTATGGGGTAGGTACCACCGCGGCTGGCTGAAACACCGACCAGCATAGCCGGTTTGTGGGCTGCGTGAGCGGAGGAAACGTAGAGCAGAAAGTTCTTCAGACCACCGGGAACCATGCCACCCCATTCAGGGGCAACGATGATGAGGGCATCTGATTTTTTGATTTTATCAAGTGGTGCAGCCATTTGTTTGGACAGATCCGATTTTGCATCCCATGCGCTTTCGTCCCAGAGTGGGTATGGGTTGCCGGAGAGGTCGATCAGGTCTGTCTCTTGGCCTTTGGATTTTAGTGCCTCGGCCAGCCAATTTGAAACTTTTGAAGATTGAGCGTTTTCACGGTGTGAGCCCGATATAATGGCTATGTGCATGGTATTTCCTTTCATTATTTTCTTTCGGCGAGTTTTTTCTCCAGCCAGTGGATGGTGTAATCACCGGATACAAATTCGGGCTGATTTAAAATCCACTCATGTAGGGGCAGTGTTGTTTTGACGCCCTCTATCACGGTTTCGCGGATGGCGCGCAGCAGGCGGTTGATGCATTCCTCGCGGTTACGGCCATGCACGATCAGCTTGCCGATCATGGAGTCGTAATATGGAGGAATGCTGTAGCCGGCGTAAATTGCGCTGTCGAAACGCACGCCCAGGCCGCCGGGTGCGTGGAACTGCGTTATTTTTCCGGGTGATGGGGTGAAGGTTTTTGGGTCTTCGGCGTTGATGCGGATTTCAATGGCATGGCCTCGGAAGCGGAAGGCATCCTTGACGATGCTGAGTTTTTCACCCGCAGCGACGCGGATTTGCTCGGCAATCAGGTCAATGCCTGTGATCATCTCCGTTACGGGGTGCTCGACCTGAATGCGTGTGTTCATCTCCATGAAATAGAACTCGCCATTTTCGTAGAGGAATTCAATCGTGCCCGCGCCCTGATATCCAAGGCCGCGCACGGTATCCGCGGCTAGTGTTCCGATATATTCGCGCTCTTTTTGCGTCAGGATCGGGGATGGCCCCTCCTCCACGAGTTTTTGGTGGCGGCGCTGGATGGAGCAATCACGCTCACCCAAATGAATGGCATTGCCGTGGCTGTCTCCAAAGACCTGAATTTCGATATGGCGCGGCTTTTCGAGATATTTTTCGATGTAAACCGTATCATCGCCAAAGTTTGCTTTGGCCTCGGAGCGCGCGGTGTTGAATTTTTCAGCAAATTCACCTGCCGAGCGCACAACCTGCATGCCTTTGCCGCCGCCGCCGCTGGCGGCCTTGATGAGCACGGGGAAGCCCATGTCTTCGGAGAGTTTCTGGCCTTGCTTGGCGGTTTCCACCCCGCCCGGTGAGCCGGGAACAACGGGCAGCCCCAGAGCCGCAACGGTTTGCTTCGCGGTGACTTTGTCACCCATTTTATCGATCAGCTCGGCTGAGGGGCCAATAAAGGTAAAGCCATGTTCCTCTACCATGCGGGCAAACTGGGCATTTTCAGAGAGAAAACCATAGCCCGGGTGAATAGCATCTGCCCCCGTCAGCGCGGCAGCAGTGAGTATGGAAGGGATGTTCAGGTAACTGTCCTTGCCCGGCGGTGGGCCGATACAGACAGATTCATCGGCCAGTCGTACGGCCATTGAGCTTGAGTCCGCAGTGGAGTGTACGGCAACCGTCTGTATGCCCATTTCACGGCAGGCGCGAATAATCCGAAGGGCTATTTCTCCGCGGTTGGCGATCAGTATTTTTTTAAACATTTTGCGCCTTGCTAAAAGGTTACTCAATAACCATCAAAACATGACCAAATTCAACAGGCTGGCCGTTTTCGATCAAAATTTGTGTTACTGTTCCTGATTTTTCTGCCTTGATCGGGTTCATGACCTTCATGGCTTCGATGATGACGAGTGTGTCGCCGGCATTCACGCTTGTCCCTTTTTTCACAAATGAAGGGGCATCGGGCTCTGGCTGGAGGTAGCATGTGCCCACCATGGGCGATTTAACCGCGCCGGGGTGAGAGGATGCGATATCCGAAGAAGGTGCGCTCATGCTTGCCATTTGGGGCGCAGCCGGGTCTGAGGGCATGGACACTGGTCCGGCAGGGCCGCCAGCATACACAACGCCGCCCTTGCTGACGCGGATAGACTGGTCGCCTTCAGAGCATTCGATTTCGGTTAAACCTGTTTCATTCAGCAGATCAGCGAGTTTTTTAATCGCGGCAGAGTCAATTTTCATTTGAATATGTCTTGCTTGTTGGTTTTCATTTTTTAAGTTAACCCCTTGAATACAAAAGTTCTGCAAGTTTATCAAGTGCCATCTCGTAGCCTTTTGCGCCGTGACCGGCAAAACCATGCACTGCAACGGGTTCAATGTAAGAGATATGGCGGAAAGGCTCGCGGGTTTTGGGATCGGAGAGGTGGACCTCTATGATGGGGCAATTGAGCAGCTTGAGGGCATCATGAATGGCAATGGAGGTGTGGGTATAGGCGGCGGCATTTATAATCAGGCCGTCATATCTATCTCGGGCCCTTTGAATGCGCCCCACAAGACGCCCTTCGTGGTTGGACTGTTTGAAATCAATTGAAAGCCTTAAGGCTCGCGCTTTTTTTTTGCAGAGTGTTTTGATGTCTTTCAAGGTTTGCGTGCCATATATTTCGGGCTCGCGCAGACCGAGCATATTCAGATTGGGGCCGTTCAGGATCAGAATTTTTTTCATGTCCAACCTTAGCGCGCTTCTTGGAATTTTTGCAAAAGCTCTTCGAGGGTTGGTTGCTCTTTATATGTGAATATCTTGCTTCCCACTAATAAAGTTGGTGTTCTGTTAAAGCGCCAAGCGGTCATCCATTGCATATTTTCATCAATGTAATTTGCAATTTCCGGATCTTCCATATCACGGCTCAACTGCTGGGTATCGATGCCGATATCGCGGGCGATGTCGAATAATTTTTCACGGCTGCTGATTGGCCACTTATCATAAATGGCATCAAACATTTCTATAAATTTTCCCTGCTCCGCAGCGGCATAGGTCGCGATGGTCAGTGTTCTTGACCAGTCATCGTTCAAAGTCACAATACGGGGGATGTATTTTACTTTGCCGTCTTTTTCTATCGCTTGCTTAAGAAGGGGATGAAAGATGCGGCAATGATCGCAGCTATAGCTGTTGAAATCGACAATCACCAGATCGGCGTCTGGTGATGTTTTTTGTGTATATTTATCAGGGGCATCAAATACGCCAAAAAGTTCGCCGCGCAGCTTAACGAAACCGTAGGCCAGATAAATTACGGCGAGCGCAAGTAAGCCTATTAAGATTTTATGCTTCGTTTTCATGCGTTTAAAATGCCGTCATTTGGAGGCAGACTATTGTTTTTTAGCTTCCCGAGCGTCATTAATTGCAGCGGTCATACCTTGCAGGCCTATGTAGCCGGGGTATATTTTCTCTCCTATGATAAATCCCGGAGTACCGCGAATTCCTAGGTTTCTAGCCATTTCCTGCGCTTTTGAGATAGCCGCTTCAATCTCTGGGCTTTTTAGATCTACTTTTAGCTTTTCCATGTCGAGACCGATTTTTTGGGCAAGATCTGCGTAAGCCTGTTCGCTTTGAGAGCCACGGTAATCCATAAGAGCCGTATGCATTTCAAAATATTTATCCTGCTTCAATGCGGCCAAGGCATATGTTGACATGAGCTTTGAGGATGGGCTGAGGATCGGCATTTCCTGAAAGATAATGCGAACGTTTTTATCTTGCTCAAGGATTTTTTGGATGTCGTCAAAAGCTTTGTGGCAGTAGCCGCAATTATAGTCAAAATATTCTACGACTGTTACATCGCCATCAGGATTGCCCGCCATGGGAAGTGAGTTATCCTTGAAGAAGTCCATATATCCTTTTAGGTTTTCTTCTGCGGATTGCTGGGTTTTTCTTTCCTGCTCTTCGCGGTAATTATCAACGGAATCAAGAATTTCCTGCGGGTGGTTGGCTAAGAACTCTTTAAACAGAACTTCTAGCTCTTTTTTTTGATCCTCTGTGAAGCTTTGTGCCTTTGCGCTGGTTGTTGTCACACAGAGCGCAGCCGAACATGCGGCAATTGTTAAGAGGGTGTATGTCAGTTTTTTCTTAATGCTGGTTTGCAATAGCCTTACTCCTTGATTCATTATTTTTGGTTTATAGCATATTTATCTTCGCCGCGTCTTTACAAAAAGTTACCTTTTCACATGGTTTCGATAAAGGAAATGATATCTTTTGCCTTTATCCAGAGATTGCTGCCCTCTTCTTCCTGGGCGAGCACGCCTTCCGCATTCTGGCGGGCATAGTCCATACGGCGCTGCAAGAGGGCTTCTTCTGCGAGGTGGATTTTTGCAAATGATTCTTGGCCTGTTCGGCCATAGGCCGTTGCGAGAAGCCTGTGAATTTTTGTTGAGCGGGTTTCCTTGCGCACGGCGCGCTCTAGGTTATCTATGGCTTCGTTCAAGAGTGCGGGCTCATTATTTTTTGCGGATTCGATCAAGGCATGGGCCAGGGCTATCCTCAGAAGCGGGGCTTTTGGCAGAATATCAAGCGCTTGGCGGTAATAGGGCACAGCCTCTGAGACGCGGCCAAAATCGACGAGCATCTGGCCTTTTAGCTCAAGGAAATACGGGTTTTTCGGCTCTCGCCGGAGGAGATTATCCATCTGTTCGAGGGCGAGCTGAACGTTATTGTTACGATAGCTTGCAATTGCGCGGGCGTAATCGGCGGCGATGCTGGTATCAGTGTCGCTGAAAATCCAGGGGATTTGGCCCGGATTTGTGAAGGCGATCAGTTTTGCCTTTATGCGGGCATGTTGCTCAACCCATTTTTGTGGATAGGGTTTATTTTTATACGCAGATTGCTCTACGCCGCGCAGCAGAACCTCTATACGGCCTGAGACCAGCGGGTGGGTCTGAATATATTCGCTTTGCTGGCTTTCGGGGACGTAAATTTCAGCTTTTAATTTATCCATGAAGGTGGCAAGGCCCGTTGGATTAATTTCTGCCTTTTCCAAAAGGCTCAGAGCGGCCTGATCGGCGCTGGATTCCTGGACGCGACTATGCGCGAGGAATCTGCGCTGCGCGATGGATGTGCCGCCAAGGCCGACTGCGGGGATGGCATTTGTGTCACCGCTTGCGATGGCGATGCCAACCCCCAGGATTGCGCTTATGATGCTCTCGTAAGAGGCGCGCTCGAGGGCGTCGCGGGTTGTGATTAAGTGTCCACCGGTGATGTGTCCGGTTTCGTGAGCCATAACGCCGATGACCTCGCCCGGATTTTCAGTTTTGCTGATGAGGCCGGTGTAGAAAAATATGTTTGAACCCCCCGCCACAAAGGCGTTAATCGCATCATTTTGTATAAGAATGAGGTTGACCGCATCAGGGTTCAGCTCTGCGGCTTTAAAGATGGGCGCACCCCATTCCTTCATGACGGTTTCAATTTCCGTGTCACGGATAAGGCTCTGTGCGTTTGTGGGCGCGCTGGAGAGAAACAGGAAAACTGCGCAGAAAAGTATTTTTATTCTATGTTTCATCATGTTCATGTCTTAGGCTTATTCGTATGTTTAGCGCAATATATTACTGGATTGATCTTATATGGGTGCCCATTCTGTTTTTCGGGGTGCATAAAGTCCATCGCTGGTGGGCTTTGGGCTTTGTTATTGCGTGTATGATCCTTGTGCGACTTCTTTCCGAGTTCATGACTCACATAGGCTATCCGTACGGTATTATGGGCATTTTGGAGGCCCATGTCCACACTAGAGCATTGGTGGTTTCAAGTTTCTTTTATTCGTTTTTTCTGATTATTGCGCATTTTTCATCCAAAACGGAAGGCATTGTGTTTCTGGCGGCAGCTCTTTCTATTTTCTTTATGATTTTTCTCGTTGGTTCTTTGACGATGCTGCTGTAGAAGTATGAAATGTCGAGAAATAAACCAAAAACCAAAGTCAAAACTGCGAAGCGGCGAAAAACCTCTTCAACCAGGTGGCTTAACCGCCAGCTTAATGACCCTTATGTTAAAAAGGCAGAAGACTATGGTTATCGTGGCCGCGCCGCTTTCAAGCTTAAGGAAATCAATGAAAAGCTTGATTTTCTTAAGCCCGGTATGCGCGTGATTGATCTGGGCGCGGCGCCGGGGGGGTGGTGTCAAATCGCTACGGAATTCGGCTGTGAGGTTATTGCCATTGATCTTCTGGCGATGGATGAGCTGGCGGGTGTGACATCTTTTCAGATGGATTTTATGGATGATGACGCGCCGGATATTCTGAAAAAAGCGCTGAACGGTCTAGCTGATGCAGTTCTTAGCGATATGGCGCCCAACACGACCGGGCACAAACAGACGGATCATTTGCGCATTATGGGCGTGGTTGAGGCGGCGTACGCTTTTGCATTGGAGGTTTTAAAGCCTGATGGCGTGTTTATCGCCAAGGTTTTCCAGGGCGGCGCACAGGGAGATTTGCTCAAGGAAATGAAAACGCGGTTCAAAACGGTGAAACATCTGAAGCCCCCCGCTAGCCGCAAGGAAAGCGCGGAGCAATATCTGGTGGCAACCGGGTTTAAGGGTTAAACGCGCTCCAGCGGGTGGACAGCCTTGAGTTTAAAGGGGTTTTCAAGATCTTTTATAACGTCAAAACCCTGTTTGAAGGTTTCGTCATCTTTTGCTTTCAAGCGAAGACCGGTGCGCACGATGTCAAAATCTTCGATTTTTGACTGGCGTTTGATGTTGTAGCGCATATTTTCTTCGCCCAGAAGAATGCTGTAGAAGGGCAGAACTTCGATAAAACCGCCAAAACGTGTTTCAAGATCGGTTTTTAAGCGCATAAATTTCGGGTTTTCTGCCAAACCATAGGTAAAATCGCGTAAAACGTCGCTTTCGATCAAGCCCGGACAGTTGCGGCAGTCAATTGTGGTGTCTTCCCACGAATAATAACGGTCACATCCAAAATTCCGGCTAATGCCATGCTCATTTTGCGCATTATTGGCCAAATAGGTGTAGGTTCTTTGTTTGCTGATGCGCTCAATGTTTGCGAGAACGTTGCTTTGTGCCATGCTTAGAACAGATTGTTCGCCCGCAAGTCTGACATACATTGACGTTATAATTGTGTTTCCTGGAATCATGTTTTTATACCTGTAAAGTGCGTTTTATTTGTGTCCTAATTGATAATATGTGAAAAATGATAAGAATTTATTAACTTTACTTCTTTATAAAAACGCGTATAACTCTCATGCAAATTCCACTTCCTAAACAGAGCAGGAGCTTGCATATGGCACGTATCAAAGATTCCACCAAAATCCGTGAAGCATTGACCTTTGATGACGTTCTCCTTATCCCCGGCGAGTCCGAAGTTCAGCCCAATCAGGTCGATACATCCACTTTTCTGACGCAGGATATAAAGCTCAATATCCCTGTTCTCTCGGCGGCGATGGACACGGTGACCGAAGCGGATCTGGCGATTGCCATGGCGCAAAATGGCGGCATCGGGGTTATGCATAGAAATATGGACATCGAGGCGCAGGCCATGATGGTGCGCAAGGTCAAGCGTTTTGAATCGGGAATGGTGCTTGATCCGATTACTATTCGTCCGAATGCACGGCTGTCTGATGCGTGGGAGCTGATGAGTATTCACAATATTTCCGGTTTTCCTGTGACAGAGGAAAATGGCCGTCTGGTGGGTATACTTACGAACCGGGATGTACGTTTTGCGGATGATCCCGATCAGCCGATCAAGGAGCTGATGGCGCGGGATAATCTGGTCACGGCGCGAACGGATATCACCAAGGAAGAGGCTAAAAAGCTGCTGCATAAGCACCGGATTGAGAAATTGTTGATTGTGGATGAGCACGGGCGGTGTGTTGGATTAATGACCGTGAAGGATATTGAAAAATCCAAGCTGTTTCCGGTGGCGAGCAAGGATTCTCAAGACCGTTTGCGTGCAGCGGCTGCCGTTGGCACAGGGGATTTTAACGGTGTGCAGCGCGCGAGCGCTCTGGCGGAGGCCGGACTGGATATTGTCGTTGTGGATACGGCGCACGGGCATTCACGGGCGGTGATTGATACAGTTGCGCAGATCCGCAGGGAAAACAAGGATTTACAGATAATGGCCGGGAATGTTGCTACGGCTGATGCGGCGCTGGCGCTGATTAAGGCCGGGGCCAATGCGATTAAGGTCGGGATCGGCCCAGGCTCTATCTGTACAACGCGGGTTGTTGCCGGTGTTGGTGTGCCGCAGCTGACGGCGATTATGGATGTCGCTTTGGTGTGCGAGAAAAAAGGTATTCCGGTGATTGCGGATGGGGGGATCAAATATTCAGGTGATTTTGCCAAGGCGATTGCCGCCGGAGCAAGCGCGGCCATGATGGGCGGGGTGTTCGCCGGAACGGACGAGGCACCGGGCGAAGTTATCCTTTATCAGGGACGATCTTACAAATCCTATCGGGGTATGGGCTCGGTCGGGGCGATGGTCAAGGGATCGGCGGACCGGTATTTCCAGGGTAATGTTAATCAGAGCAACAAGCTTGTGCCTGAGGGGATTGAGGGGCGCGTTCCTTATAAGGGCCCGATTGGCAATGTTCTTCACCAGATGGTGGGGGGGTTGCGGGCGGCCATGGGCTATACGGGCTGCGGCACGGTGAGAGAAATGCGTGAGCGCGCGGAATTTGTACGTATGACCGGCGCTGGTTATAAGGAATCGCATGTGCATGATGTTACAATCACCCGCGAGGCGCCCAATTACCGTAGCGAGGCGGATTGAAAAATCCCCGCTTTTGAGGCGGGGATTTCCTGAGGGTTCTTATTGTGCGATTTCTATGCCGCTTTCTTGCTTTTTGCAGGCGTCCAGACTTCTGAGGCAAACATCTCGTTGGGCTTTGTCCCTGCAATTGCAGAGGTATAATTGGTGATGACCTTATAAGATACAATCGTAATCACCTCGAAGATTTGCTCTTTTGTATATCCGGCGCTCAAAAAAGCCTCAATCTCAGCGCTGTCAACGTGGCCGCGTTTTGAAGTAACGCTTTGTGTGAACATAACAAGGGCATTGATCTTTTTGTCGGGGCCCTCTTTGCCATCGCGAATGGCATCGATAATCGCATCATCGGTTTTAATGACATTGCGACCCAAAAATGAATGCGCGGGCACACAGAATTCACAGCTGTTTGCAACGCTTGTTGCAAGCTGAACAATGTTTACCTCTTCGTTGCTCAGTGTTGCTTCTTGATTGGCCATATTTTGCCCAAACGTGTAGAGTTTGATTGGCAGCGGGCTCTCGCTCATATGGGCGAAAATATTCATATTGTTTCCATATTTCTTTTCCAGATCAGCGAGTAGCTCTCTTGATTTTTCGGGAGCGGTGTTTTTGTCGTATAGGGTGAATTTCGTCATGGGATTATCCTTTTTGAAAAATTTAAAATTTCTGATTATGTGTGATTATTCGCTTTATGCGAGATCGGCGTTACATGATCGGATTAATAAATAAAAATATTTTATATCAGTGATTTAGTGTTGATTTTTTTATCTCTTTATTTACTATGATGACGTGATCTTAATAACAATTCTTATCGTCTTTTTTTCTTTTTTTGCGCATAGTTTGATTGGCTTTGGCGGGGGGTTAATTTCCGTCCCCCTGCTCAGTCTGTTCATGCCGGTGCAGGATGTTGTGACGATGGTTATGGTCTATCAATTCTCTATGGGTCTGCTGATTTTCAAAACGTATCGCGATATTCAGTGGCGGCCAATTGTGAATATGATGCCGTCTATGTTCATCGGCGTTGTGATCGGGATTGTTTTTCTTAATACTCTTAACGGAGATATAATGCGCGGATTGCTGGCGGGGTATATTATTCTGCATTTGCTGCGCAAATATAGCTCGTTTGACCCGATGGGACGGTTGATTAAATGGGGGGATGCCCATTTTGCCGGATTTATTGGCGGTATTTTGAACGCCTTGATGGGCGGGGGCGGGCCAGCCTTTATTTTGTATCTTCGGGATCATATACATGAATCGGCACTGTTTCGCGCGAGCATTATTGCGACGCTCATGGTCTCGAATATTCCGCGCTCCATTGGAACACTTGGCACGGGTCTAATGAGCTTCGATCTTTTCATGACATCTCTTTATGCCTATCCCGCCTTTTTAATTGCGCTTTATCTTGGGCAAACGCTGCATGGTAAGATACCTCAGGAGCGGTTTTTTAAGGCCGTTGAGGTCTTGCTCGGTGTTTCTGCTGTGTTGCTCATCGGAAAAATAGTGCTTTAAAGATTCTTTTGCTGTATGACTAGCCCCCATGAAACCTGCATCCCGAATAAAAGCCTGTTTAGAAATTCTTGAGAGCAATCACCGCTCGCGTGTGCCGCTGGATAAGTGCATTGGAGATTACATGCGCGTGCGCCGCTATATTGGCGCGAAAGACCGCAGCAATATTGCCGAGCGCATTTACAATATGACCCGGGCCCATGCGCGCATTGGCTGGTGGCTCAATAAGCTTAAGGCCGAGGATACGCCGCGCAACCGCATGATTATATGGCTTGCGACCAGTGAGGCGGCGCTGGCCAAACGCGTCACTGATCTGTTTGACGGCACGCAATATGCACCGGAACATTTGAGCGATGAAGAGCTTGTGATGCTGGGGAAAGTTGCCGAACAGCCGCTGGAGCGAAAGGATATGCCTGAGGGCGTGCGCGTTGAGTGCCCGGCGGCGTATGAAGAAGAATTGCGCGCGGTGTTTGGGGATGCGTTTGAGGCCGAAATGGCCGCGATGATGGACCCTGCAACGCTTGATTTGCGGGTGAATATGTTCACGGCGGATAAAGATAAAGTTGTTAAATCGCTGAGCGATGAAGGGGTTCAGGTGGTAGATGGCGCGCTATGTCCTTGGGCTTTGCGGTGCGTCGATAAAGTTTATCTCTCCAAGACCAAGGCGCTCACTAAGGGATGGATTGAGATACAGGATGAGGGATCGCAGATGATTGCCTATCTGTGTGAGGCCAAGCCGGGGATGCAGGTTCTGGATTTTTGCGCAGGGGGCGGTGGAAAAACGCTGGCGTTGGCGGCGGCGATGCAGCGTAAAGGCCGGATTGTGGCCGCAGATAATGATGAGCGGCGCCTTGAGAACGGGCGCAAGCGCTATAAGAAGGCGGGTATTGCAGATATTGTTGAAATCCGCGCGCTGTCCGAGGATCGTCACCGTAAATGGCTGAAGCGACAACGCGAGACGTTCGATATTGTTCTCGTCGATGCGCCGTGCAGCGGAACGGGCACATGGCGGCGCAATCCGGATATGCGTTGGCAGGTTTACGGGCCTGGGCTGGAGGAGTTATGCGCGCTGCAAGCCGAGATTATCGAGAAAGCAGCGCGATGCGTTAAGCTTGGCGGGCGATTGGTGTATGCGACGTGCTCGCTGCTTCCCGGTGAAAATGAGGTGCAGGTCGAGCGGTTTTTAGCCGCGCATCCGGAATTTGCGCTGCAGCCTGTGGATGAGGCTTTGGGGATTGGTTCGCCTTATATGCGCCTAACGCCTCATCGCCACGGAACGGACGGGTTTTTTACGGCTGTGCTTGTGCGCAAAGACTCTTTTTTGTCAGGGGTCTAGTCTGTCTGTTGGATTATATGCACTTTGTTTATGCGTATTTGATGCGTAATTTCCAGCCTGATCCTGTGTGATGTAGCCATGGTGTAAGAGCGTATCAACGCTGACGAGCAATGTATGGCCATGATTTTTTATGCATGACCAACATATATTTGCGCAGGACAACATTTCAGTTAGTGTATCTTCAATTTTACTTTTTATTTCAAAAATAGCTTCTTTATCATCTTTTATATTCTCCATGTTATAGCCCAGTGAAATTGCTATTTCTTCCAGGGGTACAAAAAAATAGGCGATGTCTGTTTCCATTAAATCTGTTGCGTGTGCAGCTCTTTGGACAATTGCAACGCCTTCTAAATCAAGATAAGGGTTACGCCAGGAAATTTTCCTAAGTCCCTCAAGTCTGTTTCTGTTTGAAAAATTTTTCGAGAGTTCTGGTATCTGTTCCCTTGGAATCATATATCCTCGAGTAGCGGTTTCTTCCATCAGCACACATCCTTTTTTTTAATAATTTGGAGAATAGTTTTCGCTGTGTCAATTATGAAAAAAGCGGTTCCTAATTTAATTCAAGTCTATACCTACTTGCTGATATTCATCTAAACTTATGCCATGTTTGTGAAGTGCATCACAACTGACATACATTATGGGCGTCCTTTCAGCATCATCCAGATTTGCGAACATAATGTCATACGTTTCAAGCTCCTTTTCAAGAGCATCACGCGCTGGAATAGGGTTGTCAGGGGTAAAAGCAATCTTAAGAGCCTCCGCGATATCTTCGCTTCTTGCATAATAATATTTGAGTTGTCTCGGATGGCTTAGATGAACAGCCTTTATCCTGTTTACATGCGCTATCGATTCTTCATTCTTATAAGGATCATGCCACTTTATGGTTTTGAGGGCCTGCACAGCGCTGAAATTTGATCCGTCCATTTTTATCACCTTGCTATTTTTATTATAAAAAAAAATCCGCCCCCTGTCATAAGAGCGGATTTTGGTTTTTTCAATGTTTTTCTTTACGCTGCGGCGCTCGCTTTTGATTTTTGGCGCATTTGCTTGGCGGCTTCAACCATGTTTTGCAGTGATTGCTTGACCTCCGGCCAGCCGCGAGTCTTGAGACCGCAATCCGGGTTCACCCAAATTTGGCGTTCGTCCAGATTGAGCTTGGCTTTGTCCAGAAGATCCACCATTTCCTTTGTGCTTGGCACGCGGGGTGAGTGGATATCGTATACGCCCGGCCCGATCTCGTTCGGGTATTTGAACGCAACGAAGGCATCCAGAAGTTCCATTTGTGAGCGTGATGTTTCAATTGAAATCACGTCCGCATCCATGTCCGCGACCTCTTTAATCACGTCGTTGAACTCGGAATAGCACATATGGGTATGGATTTGAGTTGAATCCTCCACGCAGCATGATGTGATGCGGAAATCTTCAACAGCATTGTCGAGATAGGCTTTCCAGTCATCCTTGCGCAAAGGCAAGCCTTCGCGGAAGGCGGCTTCGTCTATCTGGATCATTTTGATACCGGCTTTTTCCAGGTCAGCCACTTCGTCGCGAATCGCAAGCGCGATTTGCTTGGAGGTCTGGCTGCGGGGCTGGTCATCGCGCACGAAAGACCATTGCAGGATCGTGATCGGGCCGGTGAGCATACCCTTCATGATTTTCTTCGTCTGGCTTTGCGCATATTTGCTCCATTCCACTGTCATAGGATTTGGCCTTGAGACATCGCCGAAAATGATCGGCGGTTTCACACAGCGTGAGCCGTAAGACTGTACCCAGCCGAATTTCGAGAAAGCAAAACCGGAGAGTTGTTCACCAAAATATTCCACCATGTCGTTACGTTCTGGCTCGCCGTGCACGAGAATATCGATATCGACTTCGTGCTGGAACTCAACAACGCTGCGGATTTCAGCTTGCATGGCTTCTTTGTATTTCGCCTCGTTAATCTCACCAGCTTTGAAGGCCGCGCGGGCGGCGCGAATTTCCTGCGTTTGCGGGAAAGAGCCGATGGAGGTTGTAGGATAAAGCGGCAGATCCATCGCAGCATGCTGGATTTTCTGGCGCTTGGCGAAAGGTGATTTACGCTTTTTCATCTCAGGCGTGATGTTTTTCACGCGCTGTTTGACCGCATCATCATGAATGCGTTTGGATGTGCGGCGGTCTTCCTGAACGGCGTCTGATCGGGAGATCGCCTCTGCTATGGAGCCGCGTCCTTCATTTGCGCCCTTGGTGATGGTTGCAATTTCGTCCAGCTTTTGTGTTGCGTAGGCCATCCAGCTCTTGAGCTGAGAGTCCATGTCTTTTTCGCTATTCAGATCTACGGGTGTATGCAGCAATGAGCAAGAACCGGCTACAAAGACTTTGTCCTTGCCCAGTTTTGCGACTGCTTTTTCTACAAAACCGAGTGATTTGGAAAGGTCATTCTTCCAGATATTGCGGCCATCGACGATCCCGACAGAAAGGATTTTATCACCGATTTTTGCAAGAGCCTCGTCCAAAGCTTTTTCGGCATTATTCGCGCCGGTGTTGGCCTGATTCGGGCCGCGGCACAAATCAATGTGCAGAGCATCAACGGGAAGGCCGTAGAACTGGTCTGCATTTCCACGCAAAGTGTCGAAGTAGGATGTTACGATGATCTTCAGGCCAGCGGGTTTTTTCAGGCCAGCGTAAGCGGCTTTGACAACGCCCTGACCAATTGGGCAAAGGTCGAGGCAGAAGACCGGCTCGTCGATTTGAACCCACTGCGCCCCAAGATCAGCCAGTTTTTGCAAGATCTGGTTATAAACGGGGATGAGTTTTTTGACAGTTTCTTCATGGCTGAAGCCTTCATATTGAGCCTTGCCAAGGAATACGAAGCTGGCGGGGCCAACCAGAACCGGACGTGTTTCAATGCCGATGTCTTTAGCTTCCTTGTATTGGTCGAAGATTTTGGTGTTGGAGAGTTTTGGCTCCATGCCTTTTTCGAATTCAGGAACAATGTAATGATAGTTTGTGTCGTACCATTTGGTCATTTCCATTGCCGTTACATCTATACCGCCTTGCTGACGTCCGCGGGCCATTGCGAAATAGGTATCAAGGTCAATGTCCTTGCCGTCCCAGTTATAGCGCTCCGGGATCAGACCCAGCGTTGTAATTGTATCCAGAACCTGGTCGTAGAAAGAAAAATCGTTTGAAGGAATATGGCTTAACCCTGCTTTTTGTTGCAGCTTCCAGTTATGAGCGCGCAATTCGCGGCCAGTGTTGAGCAGATCGTTTTGTGAGCTTTTGCCCTTCCAATAGCTTTCAACTGCTTTTTTGAGTTGACGCATATCACCGATGCGTGGAAATCCTAAATTTGTTGCTGATACCATGTTTTTTCATCCTTACGTGTGTGCCACCGCATTTAGCCCTGCGGCAACGTTGTTAAAGTTATGGCTCATGGAAGTGAAACTGTCGTCAGTCTGACTGTAGTCTCTATCGATAAGCGCTTTAGCATTTTTTTTCACGGTGCAAGCTGCTTGGTCTCAAATTCCGTGATGTCTCGACTAAAGCGGGATTTGAGGCGGAAGTCAATATATTAAGTTGAAAAGAGTGTGGTTTTAAGTTGGAGCGGGGGGTTCTTCATCAGAGCCTTCGGAACCGAATAACATCCATCCCATAGCGGCAGTAGGAATTGTAAGCACGGCACCAATTCTAAATAAGTCTTTACTCCACTCAGAAGGTGGGTTCTTAGATATAAACTCATCAAATTTTGCTTGCCATTCAGCACTCATTTCTTCACAGCGCATAACTGCCTTTATTCGCAGTTCAGCATATTCTCGTGCTTCCTCTCCCGTCAAGCCACCTTGTCGTTCGTCGATTTCAACAAGCTCCAATTCTCTAGCAGTTGGTTCATATTCAATTTTAGGAAAGGTTTCTTCAAACTGCCTTCTTAAATCTCTTACTTGAACAAAACGTCCGGCAGCCCCTGCTAACATAAAACCACTGCTCAAAGCAGCAGATGTAATAAAAGGACCTCCAAAAATGCTTTTCATAAAATCTCTTCTGCTGAAATCATTACCGGCCAATTTCTGTCTCCTAAAATTTTTTCTAATTTCCATGGATTCTAGCAAATAAAAAGGGGGGGGGCAAGAAATATGTTAACTATTTCAGTGCCTGCACTGCCTGCGTGGTCATGTCGGCTTTGTTCATGGTGTAGAAGTGGATATGATCAATGCCGTTTTTCTTCAGATCCTCGGTTTGGGAGACCAGCAGCTCCAGCCCGGCCTTGCGGGCGTCCTCGCCGCTGAGGTGAGCGAATTTATCATGCATCCAGGCGGGCACTGAGGCCTCGCATTTCTTGGCGAATCCGCACATGCCCTTGAAGTCATGCACGGGCAGAAGGCCGGGGCAGATGGGGGTTGTAATTCCGGCTTTTTCGCATTGTTCAACAAAGCGGTAGTAAACATCGTTTTCGAAGAAAAACTGCGTGATAGCGCGGTCAGCTCCGGCGTCGCATTTGAGTTTGAGCGCGGCAATGTCCGCATTCAGATCGGGCGCGTCGGGATGTTTTTCGGGATAAGCGCCAACAGAGATTTCAAAATCATGTTTCGATTTCAGGGCGGTGATGAAATTACTGGTGTAATCATAATACTCATCACCGGTGAAATCATCAAAGCTTGTGCCCTTTGGCAAATCACCGCGCAGGGCGATGATGTGTTTTACACCTGCATCCCAAAGGCGGGCGATATAATCATCCAGATCGGCCTTGGTGGTTGAGAGAAATGTCAGGTGCGAGGCCATTGGAATTTTTGTCATGGCGATAATGTGCCTGAGCGCGGAGACGGTTCCTTCCTTCGTGGAGCCCCCTGCCCCGTATGTCACGGTCATATATTTTGGGTTTAAGCTCATGAGCTTTGTGACTTCCGGCCATAGCTTTTCAGCCAGCTCTTCGGTTTTTGGGGGGAAGAATTCGAATGAAAATGTCGGTGCGCGCATAAGCCTCTTATGTTCCTTGTTTTGAATTAAGGCGCATTACAGCATTGTTTTTTGCACTGGGCAATAGTTTTAGGCTTTGCAGGCTTTAAATTAAAAGGTAAAAAGCGGGTATGACACATGCACAAGAAAAAGCCGCTACGGCGCAAAAATTGAAACACGATCATATCCTTATCCTTGATTTCGGATCACAGGTGACGCAGCTGATTGCGCGGCGTTTGCGCGAGAGCGGTGTGTATTGCGAGATCTGGCCGTTTAACAAACCTCCGGGTTTATATTGTCATGCTGAGCGTAGCGAAGGATCCATGGCAGCACGGCAAGATCCTTCAGCGCAAGCGCTTCAGGATGACATGGAAAAAGCAATTAAAGCGTATGATCCCAAGGGGATTATCTTGTCCGGCGGGCCGCGCTCTGTGCTGGAGAAGGATGCGCCGCGCGCGCCGGAGTGCGTGTTTAGGCTTGGCGTTCCGATTCTGGGGATTTGTTACGGGCAGCAGACTATGGTCAAGCAGCTTGGCGGGGTTGTGGAAGGCGAGCAAAGCCGCGAATTTGGGCGGGCCTTTGTGGATGTGAGCGAGAGTTCGGCGCTGTTTTCCGGGCCTTGGAAAACGGGTGCGCGCGAGCAGGTCTGGATGAGCCATGGTGATCATGTGGCTGTTTTGCCCGAGGGCTTCAAGGTAATTGGTCAATCCGAGGGTGCGCCTTTTGCGATTATTGCCGATGAGACGCGCCAGTTTTACGGCGTGCAGTTCCACCCGGAAGTTGTGCACACCACGCATGGGCGGGATTTGTACCGCGCCTTTACGCATGAGATTTGCGGATGTTCGGGGGATTGGACGATGGCGGCATTTCGCGCGGAGAAGATTGCGCAAATCCGCGCGCAAGTGGGTGATGCCAAGGTGATTTGCGGGCTGTCGGGGGGCGTGGATAGCTCGGTGACGGCGGTCCTTATTCATGAAGCGATCGGCGATCAGCTGACGTGTATTTATGTCGATACGGGATTGATGCGGGCGGGGGAATCGACGCAAGTCGTCGATTTGTTCCGTGGGCATTACAACATCCCGCTCATTCACGAGGATGCGAGCGAAAAATTCCTGAGCGGTCTTGAGGGGATTAGTGATCCAGAGATTAAGCGCAAGCTTATTGGCTCTATGTTTATCGAGGTGTTTGATGCCTGCGCGGCGCGTGTGGCCAAAGGCGGTGAGCCGGCGAAATTTCTGGCGCAGGGTACGCTGTATCCGGATGTGATTGAGTCGGTGAGCTTTGGCGGGGGGCCGAGCGAGACGATTAAATCTCATCACAATGTCGGCGGGTTGCCCGATGATATGGAGATGGGTCTTGTCGAGCCGATGCGTGAGCTGTTTAAGGATGAGGTGCGTAGCTTAGGGCGTGAGCTTGGTATGCCGGAGGATTTCATTCGCCGCCATCCGTTTCCAGGGCCGGGTCTTGCGATCCGGATACCGGGGGAGATTACGCAGGAGAAGATTGATATTTTGCGCAAGGCCGATACGGTGTATCTGGATGAGATCAGGAAGGCCGGATTATACGATGAAATCTGGCAGGCTTTTGCCGTGTTGCTGCCGGTGAAAACCGTTGGTGTGATGGGCGATGCGCGGACCTATGATTTTGTCTGTGCGCTGCGGGCGGTGACGTCGACGGACGGGATGACGGCGGATTACTATCCGTTTACCCATGAGTTTTTGGGGCGCGTTTCAACGCGGATTATCAACGAAGTGCACGGCATCAACCGCGTCGTGTATGATATTACCTCTAAACCCCCGGGGACAATTGAGTGGGAGTGATTAGAGATTAATATTGCTTACAATTAATTTTGCTGCATACGGGGTCAAGTGATTCATATCGCGGTAGAGGATATGGCCACCTCGGAAGGTGTCGCAGGTTCCCAGGGTTTCATCGCAGAGAATTTTATGCGGGTGAATTTTGATATAGTTGGGGTTTTCAATCTTGTCCAGTGCCTCAAACGCGTCGGTGTGGCGCTGGTGATATTGCACGAGTGAGGATTTCAACTTAGCGCTTTGTGCGATCTCCGGCAGACGCGATTTATAATCCATCTCATGGCCGCGCAGCATGGTTTTTATGGTATGGGCGGGGCTGAAGTCTAATTCCGGTACGGGGTAAATCTGGATGAGGGTGTGACCATGGGCTAAAATCTGTTCATTGGTCTGGATGATGGCGTCCTTGATGTCGTCCCCGCCCTCTCGCACGCAGTGATCAGCTATGCCCCCGCCTACATCTGTTCCTGTAATTCGCCAAGTCAGGCGCGTGGCTTTGACGATGATAGCGTTCTTATATTTCGCGAGTGCGGCGAGTTGTTCTTCCGGGCAAGGATTAGGTGCGAGGGCGCCATCGGGTTTTTGGATTTGTGTGCCCAAAATGAAAACACAGTTCGGGAATTGCTCATAATTCATATTGTGCTTTTCTGCCCATGATTTGAGCGCCGGGCCGAACATGGCCAGGTGGCTGTCGCCGATACCGATAATTGTACCTTTTGCGCCATCATGCGTGAATTTGCAATGCTCGCCCAGGGTTTTGCGCGCAAAACAATCAATGCCATCAATGCGCATATCCGCATCACCAACCTCGAATAGCTGATTATAGGCCGCCATGCGGAATTTCGCGCCACCAGTTTTGATGATGAATGCATTTACGCCAATGAGGATGACGGTTGCGATTAGGATTACTGCGAGAAAGGGCTTGAGGGCCATTTTATAGCGGATCGGGCGCTCGATCAGGGAGTAGCTCAGGGCGGATAGGATAAAGGTCAGAATGATGCAGGCGAGTTTTGCTGTGGTGGTCAGATCCCCCCACTCGATGCGGGCAAAGGCGAAAATCGGGAAATGCCAGAGATAGAGGCTATAGGAAATCAGGCCGATTATCACAAGCGGACGCGCGGAGAGGAGATCGGTGATCAGCTCGCCCTTTTTGCAGAACCAGAGCAGCAGCATGGTTCCGATGACCGGCAAGGCCGTCATGAAAGATGGATGGCGCATTGTGTCTTCGAAGAAAATGAGAGCGTGCGCGATGAGGCAAATTCCAAGGGCGGGCATGATCGCCTCTAGCAATGGATGGTTCTCACGCGGGCGCTCCATCTCGATTTTTGCGATCATCGCTCCGGCCAGAAGTTCCCAAACGCGGGTGTGCAGAAGATAGAATGTCTCGTTTGGGTAGAGGCTACCGGCGCTCTCAGCGATTTGAAGGGAGACGAGAAGTCCAAGAACAAACAGGCTTAGGATGTAACGGCGCAAAAAAGCGGTGAGCATCATAAGGAGTAAAGGGAAGAGGATGTAAAACTGTTCCTCTACCGCCAATGTCCACGTATGGAGCATGGGCTTGAGCAGGCTTGGCTGCGCGGTATAAGTGTCTTCGAGGGAAAACCAGACATTTGAAGCAAACCCTAAGGCGGCAAGCACGCTTTTTGCATACTCGCTTAGGGAATCGGGCAGCATTAAGAACCACGCGGGGGGTAGCGTGAATAACATTACAATCAGGAGCGCGGGGAGAATGCGCCGCGCGCGGCGCTCATAGAAACTGATGAGGCTGAAGGTTCCCTCCTGCATCTCACGCAGGATGATCGATGTTATCAGATAGCCGGAGATGACAAAGAATATATCCACGCCGATAAATCCACCCTGAATGCCCCATTTTGCATGATAGAGGATGACCGCTATGACAGCGAGTGCGCGTAATCCATCAATTTCGGAACGGTATTTCATGCTCATGAGGTTATGATATCGGGAAAAGCGATGGAGACAATCGATAAAATTATCTTGTATTCCGATTTCAGCAATTTAAGCTTACATAGTTGAAGATGATAAAGGATATGTATTTATGCTCGCGCTGATTTCCCCTGCTAAAAAGCTTGATTTTGAGGCCAAAGCGCCAATCAGCAAATCTACACAATTGCGTTTTCAGGAAGAAACGCAGGTACTTGTGGGTATATTAAAGAAAAAATCAAAGAAAGACATCCAGAGCCTGATGAGCCTGTCGGATAATTTAGGGCAGCTGAATTACGAGCGGTATCAGGGCTTTGAGAGTGATTTTATGCCGGATAACTCCAAGCAGGCAGTATACGCGTTTCGGGGAGATACATATGTCGGGCTGGATGCAGATAGCTTGAGCGCGCAGGATGTGGATTTTGCGCAAAAGCATTTGGGTATACTCTCCGGGCTTTACGGTTTTTTGCGCCCGCTTGATCTTATTCAGCCCTACAGGCTTGAGATGGGAACGACGCTGGGGAATAAACGTGGTGAGGATTTGTATGATTTTTGGGGGAACCTGATTACGGCGGCAGTGAATGAGGCCGTTCAGGGGCATAAAGACCAGAGCGTGATTTGCCTTGCCTCGAATGAATATATAAAAGCGGTGAAGCCTAAAAAGTTGAATGGGGGTTTTGTTACGTGTGATTTCAAAGAGATGAAAAACGGCGCGCCCAAAACGATCGGGCTGTTTGCGAAGCGTGCACGCGGGGCAATGGCACGATATATGATTCAAAACCGCATTGAAACGCCTCATGGCTTAAAGAGTTTTAATGCGGACGGATATGCGTTTCAGCCCAAAATGTCTGATGAAAAAACTCTCGTTTTTGTACGTGATCAGGAGGGGTAAGTGATGCTGTTTCCCATTTTAAAGGCCGCGATTTCCGGCATTTTAATTGCAGCAATTTCTGAGGTTTCCAAACGAAGCCCTGCTTTTGGGGCGCTCATTGCGTCCTTGCCGCTTGTCTCTGTTCTGGCGATGATCTGGATGTGGCACGAAACACGTGATGCTGCGCGCATTGCAAACCACGCCGAGGCCACGTTCTGGCTGGTATTACCCTCGCTGCCGATGTTTCTGGTTTTGCCCGCCCTTTTGCGCCACGGGTTGCCGTTTTATATCTCGCTTGGGCTGTCCTGCATTTTAACCGCATTGCTCTATTTTGCGATGATCTGGGTTATGAAAAAATTCGGTATTTCGTTTTAAATACAGCGAGGCCGCCCTCCCGGGGAGGGAGAACGACCTACACTTTCCGTGTGTGGGGAACTGTATAAGCGGCTGACCCTATTGTGTGTGGGGGAAAGTCAGGTCAACCGCTTTATTTTTTTATACAGATAGTGCCCTTTGTGTGTGTGGAGGAAGAGCACATATCGTTATTGTTGGGAGAGATATAACGTAAGCGATGTGCTTATGTCAACAGAAAAAATGCACTTTTATACTAAAAAAATGTACTTTTATGGCCTAAAGTATAGGTTTTGGGGATTTTTCTAATGAGCCTGCGCCCAGTTTGTACCCTGCCCGCCTTCGGCATCAAGGGGAACGGATATGTTTATTTCATTGATTTTATAGGCATTTTCCATTGTGTGTTTGACAATTTCCTTGGTTTTTTCGATTTCACTGTCCGGGACCTCAAAAATCAGTTCGTCATGCACCTGCAGCAGCATTTTTGCCGATAATCCAGCTTTTTTAAGCGCGGCGGGCATGCGGCCCATCGCGATTTTCATGATATCGGCGGCGGTGCCTTGCAGGGGGGCGTTAATGGCCTGACGCTCTGCGCCCTTGATGCGCATGGGGTTCTTGTCCTGTATGCCGGGAATAAAGCATTTTCGACCATAAAGCGTTTTGACGTACCCGTCTTTTTTGGCCTGCTCTTTTGTGCGCTCCATAAAGCTCTCGATTTCATGGAAGCGTGCAAGGTAGCGTTTGATGAATTCAGAGGCCTCGCCCACGGGGCAACCGAGTTGTTTGGCCAAACCAAAACCCGATATGCCATAGATGATGCCGAAATTTACGGCCTTGGCCTGGCGGCGAATTTCGGGAGTGACCTGATCGAGGGGGACATCAAACACGCGTGAGGCGGTGAGTTTATGAATATCCACGCCGTCTTTGAAGGCCTGTTTGAGGGCAGTGACGCCGGCCATTTCTGCGGCGAGCCTGAGTTCGACCTGAGAATAATCCACTGAAATTAATGCGTGCCCTTCCTTGGCGATGAAAGCCTCGCGGATTTTTCGGCCCTCTTCGGTGCGGATGGGTATGTTCTGAAGGTTGGGATCAGAAGAAGAGAGCCGCCCGGTGCTTGTGCCGGTCATATGGTACGAGGTGTGCACGCGCCCAGTTGCGGGGTTGATTTGTTCCTGCAGCGCATCCGTATAGGTGGATTTGAGTTTAGACAGACTGCGGTGTTCCAGAATTTTGATGACAATCTCATGTCCTTCGAGGCTCAGTTTTTCGAGCACATCAATGGATGTGGAGTGCGTTCCGGTTTTGGTTTTTTTACCGCTATCCAGTCCCAGTTCATCAAAAAGGACTTCACCGACCTGTTTGGGGGAGGCTACATTAAAGGGATGACCGGCAAGATCATGGATTTCTTTTTCAAGGGTTGCCAGTTTTTTGCCAAAATCATGGCTCATTTCTCTGAGTTTTGAGGGATCGACTTTTATACCCTCCAGCTCCATTAGCGCGATAATGGGGATGAGCGGGCGCTCGATGGTTTCATAGACGCTGAGCATTTTTTCACGCGCAAGGTGGGGTTTGAGTATTTTATGCAGGCGCAGCGTGATTTCCGCGTCTTCGGCAGCATAGGTCAGGGCGTCCTTGATTGCGACCTTATCAAAGGTCACTTGCGCTTTGCCTTTGCCTGCAACCTCTTCATATTTAATGGGGGTGTGGTTGCAATGCATGATCGAGAGATTATCCATGGAGTGGCTGTGGCTTGCGCCATCCAGAACGTACGAGATCAGCATTGTATCATCGCATGGAGAAATGTGGATGCCTTCCTTTGCGAACATCTGCCAGTCATATTTCATGTTGTGCCCAATTTTTAGAACGGATGGATCTTCCAGCAGGGGTTTGAGCTGTTTCAAACACTCCGACATGTTCATTTGCGTGGGTTGGTCATTGGCGGTGCTGGCGCCAAATAAATCAGTGTCTTGGATATGGGCAAGGGGGATGTAAGCAGCTTTGCCGATCGATGAGGCCATGGAAATGCCCACCAGTGATGATTTTGCGGGGGTCAAGCCTGTGGTTTCGGTGTCGATGGCCAATATGCCTGTTTCTTTGGCGGCGGTGATCCATTCCTCCAGCGTCTTGGAATCGTTGATCAGGGTGTATTGATTTTGCGCGGCGGGCGGCATGGTTTCTTCAGCAATGATTGCTATGTCTTCTTTTGCAGCTTTGGCAGCAGGAGCCACTGTTTGCCCGCCAAGGCGTTTGATGATCGAGTTGAACGCATGTTTTTGCAGGAACGCCATGAGCTCTGGCTTATCCGGGTCATGGGTTTTTAGCTTCTCAAGGGCGAGCGGCACGGGGGCACTGTCATCCAGGCGTACGAGCTGGCGGGAGATACGGGCGTTTTGTGCATGCTCGATCAGGCTCTCGCGTCGTTTATTTTGTTTTATCTCGCTTGCACGCTCGAGCAGGGTATCCAGATTACCGAATTCATTGATGAGCTGCGCGGCGGTTTTAATGCCTATGCCGGGAACACCGGGGACATTATCGACGCTGTCACCGGCAAGGGACTGAACATCTACGACTTTATCGGGGGGCACGCCAAATTTTTCAAAGACATCGGCTTCGCCTACCCATTTGCTTTTCATAGGATCGAGCATGCGTACACCGGGGCGTACAAGCTGCATGAGGTCTTTATCCGAGGAGACGATGACAACTTTTTTGCCTGCGGCAAGAGCGTGCTTGGTGTAGGCGGCGATCAAATCATCGGCTTCATAGCCATCAAGCTCTATGGCGGGGATATCAAAAGCCTGCGTTGCCTCACGTATCAGGGCGAATTGCGGGATAAGGTCTTCGGGGGTTTCATCACGGTTGGCCTTATAGGCAGGGTAAATCTTGTTGCGGAAATTGGCGCGGGCGGCATCGAAAATCACCGCCAGATAGGGGGCATGATAATCATTGAGCATTTTGAGCAGCATATTGGTAAACCCATATACCGCGCCAACCTCTATCCCTTCGGGATTGGTCATGCCGCTTTGGCGGGAATAGGCCATGGCGAAATAAGCGCGGAAAATAAATCCCGACCCGTCGATTAAAAACAGTTCATCTTCGTTGTTCATGGGTGTTAAGGTAGCCTATTAAAAAGGAAAGTCTAGAGCATTATGAAGACAATAAGATTAGACCGGTTGCTATCGAATTTGGGCTATGGGGGGCGCAAGGAAATGACCATGGCGATCAAGAATGAGTGGCTGGATATTGACGGGGAGCGCGTTACGAACCCCTCTCTTTCGGTTGATCTGGATGTGGTGCGGGCGGCGCGCGTGAGTTTTGATGGGCAGGTGCTTGATCCGCTCTCGCCTTATACGATTATGCTTCATAAACCAGCGGGATACACGTGTTCGCACAAAGATCCGGGGCAGATTATTTATGATTTGCTGCCTGAGCGCTACGCGCTGCGCAAGCCTGCGCTCTCGATGGTGGGGCGTCTGGATAAGTACAGCACGGGACAATTACTGATGAGTGATGACGGGGATTTGCTCCACCGCATTACGCACCCGAAAAGCCATGCGCCCAAGCATTACCATGTTACCCTGCGAGATGATTTGCGCGGGGATGAGGCGGTGCTGTTTGGGGCGGGGGATTTTATGATGAAGGGCGAGGATAAGCCCCTGAAGCCTGCGGACTGGTCGCCGGAAAGTGCGTGTGTGGGGGTTATGGTTTTGCATGAAGGACGATACCGGCAGATCCGGCGGATGTTTGAGCAATTGGAGAATGAAGTTGTGGCGCTCCATCGTTTTCAGACCGGCAGCCTTGGGCTAGGTGATTTGCCGGAAGGTGAATTTCGCGGGCTTAGCCTTGAGGAAATCGCGCAAATTTTTGCGTGATACCAAAGTTAGCACGAAGTTAGACAAAAAAAGAGACCCCGGAAACAAGTCGCGGGGCCTTTGAGGTTGGGGTGATAAGCTGACAAAATTACCAGATAATTTTGTCAGCAGCGGGTTGAACCGTTGTGGTCATTTTAGGCTTTTTTTTATTTTTAGTGCCTGTGACCGAATTCTTTTTTTAAACGCTCAATTCAATGTCCTTACTTCTTAACTTCATAGCACACGCTGCTCTATCAAAACAAGAAAATAGTTTGCGATTTTGCGTTATTTTTTGACCCCTTTGGTTTATTTTCTAACTTGTTCTAATTCTAGCAGTATCCAGAGCACGATGTCAAAAAAATTTATTGAGAAGTTACAAAATGGATTAAAAATGCATTATTTGTCTTTTTTCATGACGGCGTAGAACGCTACAGCCGCGGCGTTTGACACATTCAGGCTTGCAATTGCCCCTTGTGTGGGCAGACAAATAAGAGAATCGCAGCTTTCTTTGACTAAATGACGGATTCCATCGCCTTCTGAACCCAGCACGAGGGCCAGCTTATCAGGGCTTGGGGCATCGCCTAGGCGCTCCCGACCGCGCTCATCCAGGCCCATAACGTGATAGCCAGCTTCTTTTAGCTCTTCGATAGCGCGGCTAAGGTTTGTGGCCTGTGCGATTGGGATATGCTCAAGCGCGCCGCATGCGGTTTTTGCCAGCACGCCGTCCAGCGCAGGCGCGTGTTTCTTCTGCATGATAACCCCGTCAAGGCCAAAGGCGGAGGCACTGCGCAGGATTGCGCCAACATTATGGGGGTCTGTAACCTGATCGAGGATGGCCAGAACAGCGCGGGGCTTGTTCAGCATTCTGATGACGAGGTCGCGAACATCCATCTCCTCCAGCGGGTTGCATTGCAAGGCAACGCCTTGATGAACAGCGTCTCTGGGCAGCATTCTCTCAAGCTTTTGCTTCTCGATGATCACGGGTTCCGTGCGCCTTAGCCCTTTTGCCCGCCCTTCGAGAATAGTGTCCTCGAAGCCCTTTTGCGCCTGCGGTGTCAGGTATAGAGTCTGGATTAGGCGCGTTTCGTTCAGCCACGCCTCACGCACGGCATGAAAGCCATAGAGCAAAGGATTTTTATTTGTGCTTTTTCTGAATTTCATATGCTTTTCCTCTTGAAAAGACCATTACACACTTGACAGCAAAAGGAAAATGTCTTTTGTTCTGGTATCAAATTTTTTCATTTGATACTCGTATTTTCCCAATTGCTTGGAGGGGTGGTCGAGTGGTTAAAGGCAGCGGATTGTAACTCCGCCCTCTTATGAGTACGCAGGTTCGAATCCTGCCCCCTCCACCATTTAGTCTTCAAATCCCCGCACAACGAGAATTATTCTCTACAAAGTCCGCACACAGTGGGCTTTGCTGATGACGGAGCTGCAACGCATGCGGAGAATTTCAAAAACCTGTCTAGAATCACCCAAATTCTCTAGAGGCTATTTTGGTGTGCGTTGTCGGTGAGTGTGGATTATCGAATAAGACACATTTTTTTACCATAGATTGCGCCAACAAGCCCAGCTAAGCCACCACCCAAAGAATGACCCGTTACCGTAATCGTTTCAAAGGGATCGGAACTTTGTGCCCACCGCACTGTAAAACCCAAACGCCAGGACCGCCTGATCTCCCGTTGGCACACCCAAACCCACACCATAACCTGTTGCAACATCCAAAGGGCTGTCCGTCCCGCGATACGATATAATCGTTCCCTCGCCAGGCACGTCATAAGCAACCGCGTAAAAATCTGAGGCTTGGTCAGCATCATCGCCTAGTGATATTGAAGAGTTTAAATGAATAACAGCATTAGTTGGATTGAAGTTTGAATTTTAAGATGCCTTGAGAGAGTTTTTTCGGCTTTTATTTTATTATTAATTTGGAACAAATTTCACTTTGATTGGTTTGTTTGATATAAACAGGAGGAAAAGTTATGACTTTACAAAACCAAAAGATTGAAAATTTTCTTAAAGATCCCTCAGCTCATTTTGAAAGCCCAAGAGATGTCCTAAGTGATCAAAAGCTTAGTAAACATGACAAACTAGAAATATTACGTTGCTGGGAAGAAGACGAAATTGCAAAGCAGCGTGCGGCAGAAGAAAATATGACCGCACCGGATGAGCAAGCCAAAGCTGATGATGTGCTCTCGCTAATTGGCAAGCTGAAAGATAAATTATAACATAAAGACATGTTCAACTCAAAAAAGGCGCCGAATTAAAGGGCGCCTTTTTCAATAAGAGTTAAAAGGTTATGCCGCCTTTTTGGTCTTTTTTTCCCACTCTTTAACTTGATTTTCTGCCTCATCTTTAGCAAGGCCGTAGCTTTCTTGAATATGACCAATAAGCTTGTTACGATCACCGGCAATTTGATCAAATTGATCATCCGTGAGCTTCCCCCACTGTTTTTGAACCTCGCCTTTAAATTGCTTCCAATTTCCTGCAAAAATATCGCTATTCATTGTTCATCTCCTTTTTGTGTTTGTAAATGTCATGCTTCACTAACGCTGGGGCGCTGTAATAGTTCCAAGATCGTTCTTTACTCAATTTGCAAGCGTTTGGAACTAAAAATAGATTTCTTCGTTTGTATATCTAGTAGAAACAATTGAAAGGAAAACATTATGCTTAGATGGGCCATATCATTTTTAGTACTTGCTTTGATTGCAGCGGTATTTGGATTTGGAGGTATTGCAGCTGTTTCAGCCAATATTGCTCAAGTATTATTCTTTGTGTTTATCGTTCTATTTCTCATTACAGCCCTTGCGGGGGCATTACGAGGAAGAGCGCCCAGATCATAGATTAACGCTTAATAATCACTTTAAAGACGCCAGGCACGGGCGTCTTTTTTTATTTTCAAAATACAGTTATTACTGTAAATACTAGTCGTATGAAAAAATTAAATAAAACTATGGATAAGGTTTTTATCCGAAATTACGTTTTGTTCAGCGTGCTTTTGATTGGGCTCGCCAGTTTTATGATTTATATACTCATGATGAATGAGTCCGATCTTGATAAAAAAGATGATTGGATACAACACACGCATAATGTCATTATAGGCGCGCAGCACCTTTCAGAGCTTACCGAGAGCATGCTTGCCTCGCAGAGAGGGTATTTACTCACGGGCGATGATCGCTTTTTAGATGAGTACGAAAATAAAAAATCTCTGGTTTCCGGCCTGCTAGCCGAGCTCATTGGGATGGTTGATGATAATCCATCACAAGCAAGCCGTATCCATGAAATTCGAAATTACTTTAATAGATTTTCTCAAGAGCTCGAAAAACGAGCGCAGCAAGTTTCACCTGATGCATCCCCACAAATACTTCAAGATGTCGAAATAATTGATGGATTGAGGGATGATATTATGCGTATAAACACAGGCGTCCTAAGTGAGGAATATAAGCTTCTTAATGCTCGAATTGATCTTCTTGAGGATAAAAAAAGCCAATATTTTAAATCTCTTCTTATCGGGGTCATATCAGCATCATTTTTACTGCTGTTATTCAACTGGTTTTTACTAAATGCTCAAAAAAAACGAAGCTACGCTGAGGCTAGCCTACAAGACACAAAAGGTAGGTTCACGCTTGCTGTTGAAGGGACCCAGGACGGAATTTTTGATTGGGATTTGGCAAGTGGCTCGGTTTTCTATTCAGGCCAGTTTTTTAAAATGCTTGGTTACGAGGAGCGCTCTGCATTTACAGGCACTACGGAAGACTTCAGAGATATTCTTCACCCCGAAGATGCCCCTCGTGTTTGGGATTATGTAGGCCAGTATTTGAACGGTGAATTATCAGAATATAATCAGAAATTTCGTCTGAAACATCAATCAGGGCGATGGGTCTGGATTCAATCACGCGCAAAAAGTTTGCTTGATAAGAATGGTAAAGCCTACAGGCTAGTTGGAGCACACACGGATATCACGCATATCATTCGTATGCAGGAAAAACTAGAAAGCGAGAAAAAAGAAGCTGTTAATGCTAATCAGGCAAAAAGCGATTTTCTTGCACATATGAGCCACGAAATCCGCACGCCCTTAACGGCAATAAGCGGTATTGCAGAAATTTTTACCAAAAATCAGGCTAATCTTGATGAAAAACAGAAAAAGCTAGTATCTACGCTTTCTTCCAGCACAACAGCTTTAAAAGATTTGATTAACGACGTGCTGGATTTTTCAAAAATCGAGAGTGGTGAAATTGACTTGGAAGAAAACGAATTTGAGCTCGGCATTCTTTTTCAGGATGTTATCGACATGATGTCCATAAAAGCCTCGGAAAAAGGGATCAGCTTTATTTTGGATTACAATATGCTTAAGGGTAAACAATTCAAAGGCGACAAAGCACGAATACGTCAGATTTTAATTAATCTGATTGGAAATGCAATTAAGTTTACTGATGAAGGCGCAGTAAAAGTAAAAGCCGCAAATGAAGACCGTGCCGGGGTTAATGTCTTGCGGGTCGATGTTTCAGACACAGGTCTGGGCATCTCACCTGAAAATTTTGATGCTATTTTTGAAAGGTTCAAACAAGCAGATGCCTCTGTGTCACGCAAATACGGTGGAACGGGTCTAGGGCTGCCAATTTCAAAAAATCTTGCGCGTTTGATGGGTGGGGATATTTTCTTAAGCAGTGAGTTGGGTCAAGGATCAACGTTCTCTGTTTTGCTGCCCATGCCAGAAATGGAATCAGCGCAAGAAAACAATTCTGACAGCGCCGCAATCAACAAGAAACTGAGCGCAATTGTCCAATCATCTTTGAATGAAAAGACAAAAGTGCTTTTGGTAGAAGATTACGAGGGTAACATTCTCGTCATTGGCCATATACTTGAGGAAGCGGGCGTTAACTATGATGTGGCACGTAACGGCATTGAGGCTACACAAATGTGGTCTAACAATCATTACGATCTCATTCTGATGGACGTTCAAATGCCTGAAATGGATGGATTTCTAGCAACGCGCCACATTAGGGATGCCGAAAAAAACCAGAACTTAAAACATACACCGATTATTGGTATGACGGCACATGCACTCGTTGGAGATAAGGATAAATGCACGCAGGCCGGAATGGATTCTTATCTTCCAAAACCGATTGTTGAATCAGACCTGAAACGCGAAATTCTTAAGCATATGAATAAAAACAGGCGTGACGCAGCATAAAAAAGATCCGACAAATTTTTTTGCCGGACTTTTTTGAAAAAATATAAATTTGAATTATGCAGCAACACTATGTAGCTTTGGACAAAGCAGAGCATCATTTAAACCCTCTCGGGCCCGCGATAAACGAGAACGTACAGTACCAATTGGAATTTTGAGTTTATTTGACACTTCCGCGTATTTATCACCACGTACGCAAATCATACTCAGAATTTGTCTGTGATCTTTTGGCAATGTTTTGATCGCACGGCTAACTTGGTTAAGCTCTGACTTTGTCTCTTGTGAAGCCTCAACCCGTTCACGCTCGATGAAACTTTCAGGGTCATACTGCGTTTCAAACTTTGTTTTTCGTCTGTACATTGATACGAACAAATTGTACATGATCTTTGACATCCAGCTAAACAGATTTGTTCCTTCTTCAAACAAATGCTTTTTATCAAGTGCCTTAACAATAGTAGAATGCAAAAGATCTTCTGCATCGTGAATGTTTTGAGTTAACTTATAGGCAAATTTTGACAGTCGATCAGTTTCTTTTAAGAGTTCTTCGTTACAAAACATATTTCATGCTCCTTTAAATTTGGTTATTCAATATGAAAGAGCATAGGGCTGCTTCGTAACGGGGTTTTGTCGTTTTTGTTTCGTTTTGGAAAAAGATTGTTTCTTTTTTGTATCAATCGACATAATATCTGAACTTATATTGCGCAAGAAAGGGCAAAAGTGCAAAAAGGAACCGTCCTGAGTGTTGATGATGATCAAAATCTTCAGATCGTTGTTGGGCAATATCTGGAAAGCGACGGCTATCACTTTATAACAGCCTATAATGTTGAAAGCGCGCTGGAAACGGTCGATCGCAGTCGGGCTGATGTTATTTTGCTCGATCTCGTTCTCCCCGATGGAGAGGGTTTATCATTAATTTCACAATTCCGTGCCAAAACAAATGCACCGATTATTATTGTTTCAGGAAAAAGCGATACAACAGAAAAGATCATCTGTCTCGAAATGGGCGCAGATGACTATATTACCAAGCCTTTTGAAATGCGTGAGCTTTCTGCACGTATTAAGGCTGTTATGCGCCGTGGTGAAAATGTGAATGACAATGTTGAAGATCAATCATCCTCAGACAACACCATAATTTCATTTGAAAAGGGTTGGCGTTTAGATCGCTCTCAGTACCAACTCTTCAATCCTCAAGGAGAATCCAGAGAGCTTACAACAGGTGAATTTAAATTGCTTGATGCTCTTGTAAGCGCGCCAAACCGCGTTCTAAGCCGTGAGAGACTCTTTGAGCTTACACGTGATAGTGAATACGACTCCTATGACCGTGCCATAGACATTCAAATTGGCCGCCTGCGGAAAAAGCTCGACGATGGTGAGGACTCAAAAGATATTATCAAAACAGTGCGCGGCATTGGTTATATGTTTTGCGGACAATTAGATTAATCACATAGATAATTTATTTTATCTTTTTTGGAACTTAATTATAGCGTCATGAGTTTGTCCTATATGAAACAACATAAGGAAAAAATCATGTTCAATAAAATTAAGATTCTAACTATCTTAACGCTTCTTTCAGCGAGTTTTGCGCTAACTGCATGTGAAACACTTGATGGTGCAGGGCGTGATATTGAAAAAGCTGGTGAAGCTGTCCAAGACGCAGCAGAATAGGGTAAGGCATATGAGTACCAAAAACCTACTCATTCTAATCATCGCTATACTGATCGGTGTTATTGCTGTTCTCGCTTTAAATCAAGAAGAACCAACTCAGCTTGAGAATTTAGCGAGTGACTTAAGCGAAGCCGGTGAAGAAATTAGTGACGAAATTGATGATCACACAACAGAAAGGGAATAGGATCATGCGTTCAATACTACTTTGGTTGGTCGGGGTTCCGATTCCAGTAATTATTCTTTACAACATTTTCTTCTAGTTTGCATAGCGGCTACATTAGTGAGCCGCTATGTACAATTAGTATATTCGTTTTTTACTTTGGTCTAATTTTTACGAGGCATAGATGACAAATGCGATTGAGATATCTGGCGAAGAGTGGGAGATACAAAAAATCTGTAAGGATATAAAAGATTATGAGCTCGTTATAGAAAAACAGAAAACAGATTGGCAATGTCAGCAAAAACGTCAAAGTTGGAAATGGTTGGTTTCCTATCACGGATCAATAGTCGCTAGCGGTTCTTGTAATTCACCGGCAGAAGCGTGTCAGAGAGCAGTATCAAATGTTCCAAAGTAAAATGATGCTAAGATACATTTTTCTTTTCTTTGCTTTCGTCATACCCATTCAAGGTCATGCACAAGACAATTCTGAGGTTAAAGTCAATAAGAAGAGTGCAGAAGAGCTTATCGAAACTCTAGAAAGTGAAAGTGCACGTGAGGATTTTATTCAAAATCTCAAAACGTTAATTGAGGCTAATGAAGAAGATGATGATTCCATTCAAAAAACTATTCCAGCAATATCAAAGACATTAGGTATTGAGAATCAAACATCGGAGTTTATAAAAGGCTATAGTCAGTTTTTAGAAAAAAATAATTTGAATTCTTCCTCAATTGGAAAAATTGGTCTTAGCCTTGGCGCGGTTCTCGTTTTTTTATTCGTTGCTTATCTGATTAAAAAATTGACCTTTGCACTTCGTAAAAAACTAAGTTCACTCAAACAGAAATACGATCTCACGCACAGCCGGTTTAATACGTATGTGCGCGTTATCAGGTACGGTCTCAATATAATTTTATCATTGCTGTTTCTGTATTCAATGGCCCTAATTTGGTCTATCGCTGATATAGGATTTATGCGGGGAGAGCTGACGCTCATACTTTTGGGAAGTACCGTAAATCTGCTCAGCATAGTCGTGATCACAGTCATTTTGTGGGAAGCTGTAAACGGTTTTATTGAATATGCCGTTCGCAAGAGTGGTGCAAAAAATTCTGCGCGCGTAAAAACTATTCTACCTATCGCTCGTAAAATTTTACTCATGATTTTTATTGCATTTTTTGGCCTTATGCTGCTCTCGGAGCTTGGCTTAAATATCATGCCCTTCCTTGCAGGAGCGGGTGTACTCGGTATAGCCGTAGGTTTTGGTGCTCAGTCCATGGTGAAAGATTTTCTAACTGGCTTTGTTATTATCATGGAGGATCTAATTCAGGTCGGAGATGTCGTCACTTTATCAGAACGAAGTGGCTTGGTAGAGAAAATCACCATTAGAAAAGTTCAACTGCGCGGCCTTGATGGAACAGTATATACAGTGCCTTTTAGCGAAATTAACATCGTTGAAAATATGACGAAATATTTTAGCTACTATCTCATGGATATTGGAATTGCATATCGTGAAGAAACAGATGAAGTGATTGGATATCTCAGCGAAATTGATGAAGGTATGCGCAATGCAGAAGAATATAAGGATTTGATACTCGCACCGATAGAGATTTTAGGTGTCGATCATTTCGCAGACAGCGCAGTCATAATCAAAGCACGCGTGAAAACACGACCAGGCAAACAATGGGCAGTTGGGCGAGAATTCAACCGGCGTATGAAGCAAGTTTTCGATAAGAACAAAGTTGAGATGCCCTTCCCTCATCAGACGATTTACTTTGGTGAGGATAAAAAAGGCCACGCCCCGCCTGCTCCAATTCTTGTTAAGGATAAAGAGAATTCAAAAAAACTGGATTAGACTTGGAACTTTAAGTTCTGTGTTGCGTTTTCTAAGACAGGAGATCAAACATGAAAAAAAATCTGAGTTATCATATCTTAATTAATGCAGATGCTGGATCAGTTGAATCTCTTGGAAAAAACAATATTGAGCAAAAAATTATTCAAAGTGGCCTGAGTATAGTAAGCCTAAACATTTTGCCATCAAAAGAGTTTTTTAGCGCTATGGAGGAGATCTCAACCTCAGGGCATCCCATGCTCATTGGCGGTGGAGATGGGACAATTCGCTCATGCGTCAACTACGCATTGAAACACAATGTAAAATTTGGAATTTTGCCTTTTGGAACTATGAACTTATTGGCGCGAGACCTCGGAATTCCATGCGACCTAGATCGCGCGCTGATCTATTATTGTGGGAAAATAAAACTAGCTTATATTGATGTTGGAATTATCAATGGCGAACCATTTTTATGCTGCGCAGGTATTGGGGCAATGCCTGATGCGTCAAATTTTCGTGAAAAGAATCGTTCAAAAAATGAGTTTCTTTTCCTCCCTCGCCTCGTTCATTTCGTAATGAAGAAAATGAGTACTTTAGGCCGGGACAAGTTTTATATCAGCCTTGATGGGCATTTAGAAAAATTATCAACACCCTCTCTAATCATCTCAAATAATCAGTACAAATCAGACACAAAAGTAGGTGCAGATAACTTTAACCGTGTGTCCTTAAAAGGAGGAGTGCTCGGGGTTTATTCCATTGCACCTGAGACGCTCCGGGATCAGTTGAGACTGATGGTGCGCCTGTTTTTTGGTAACTGGCTTGGTGATAAAACCGTTAAATCATGGAAAGCAAAGGAGGTGGAGTTGTTAAGTAACAGGCACCTGCAAATTTTATCTCTGGACGGCGAAACCAAAGCCATGGAAATGCCATTGAAATTTTGTATTAAGCCAAAGGCGCTAGCAATTATAGTGTCCTCTAATTCCAGTAAAGGACGATAATTGCATGAGTGAAAACCTATCCATGCACGAAACCCTCGAGATCATCAAGGAAGAAACGGATGGTGAAAAAATTACCATTGGAAATATTGTGGAGGCGCTTAAAAATAAGGGATTTGGAGCACTTTTAATTGCGCCGACACTTATAACTATTTTACCCACCGGAGCGATACCTGGAATTCCTGCTATATGCGGTCTCTTTATTATTCTTATCGCGCTACAAATTTTATTTTCGCGCAAACACCCCTGGCTTCCGACTTACCTAAAAGAATTTTCCTTTAGCCGCAAAAAATATAATGATGCGATAAAAAATGCTAAACCGTATGTGAAAAAAATTGATCGTTTCTTTTATCCTAGAATAGAGATTTTCACGCAAGAAGCGTCGCAAAAAATTGCAGCAATTTTTTGCATATTTCTCTCAGTTGGAATGATTGCTATAGGCTTTATTCCAATGCTACCTGCAATATTTTCTATCTCTATATTGGCTTTCGGAATAGGCTTTGCCGCGCGCGATGGTTTGCTTATATTAAGCGGGTTTGTTCTGGCCGCTATTATTTGCATCATTGCACCCTTCATGGTTTAGTGATGATATGAATATTATTCATCTTTCAGATCTACATTTTGGCGAAGAGTTACCAAAAGTTATTGAGGCGCTGAATGACGAAATGATCCGTTTGTCACCGGATCTTGTTATCATTAGCGGAGATTTCACGCAGGTTGCAAGCAAAGAAGAATTTTTAATAGCTCAAGATTTTGTGAATAGTCTGCCCGCGCCAGTTTTCTGTGTTCCTGGTAATCACGATATTCCCGCATTCAATCTTTTTGAACGTTTTTTCAGGCCCTATCATAGATATAAATCATACATTAATGAAAATTTATGCCCGATTTTGCGCAAGGGAAATGTGCATATTGTAGGGTTGAATTCTGCACGGCGCGCTTTGCCACATTGGAATTGGGCAAATGGGTCAGTCTCAAGTACGCAGCGGAAATTTTTAAAGACACAAATGAAAGATCAGCCCGCTGATGTGTGGCGTATTTGTGTGCTTCATCATCCAATCCACAAAATTGACGACATGCCGATACATGTCACAGTATTTGGTCGAAAAAGAGCACTCGCCATTATGGATGAAACGAAGATTGATCTTGTCTTAACGGGTCATGTGCACCACAGCTCAATCATGACGAGAGAAGCACCATGTGGCCATCAAGGTGTGTATGTGAGCGCATCAACAGCGATTTCATCTCGAAAGAGGTCTCATGAGAACGGCTTCAATATAATAAATTTTGATAATCGTGAAATGAATGTGGAAAGCTACAGCTTTGAAGGACATAAATTCATACTCTCTAAGGCGTATAAACATCTGAGAAAGAAATAGATATTTTTTAATCTCTGCGCAGAATCATTTCCAAATACTCCTTTAAATGCTCATGCTCGTGGCTTTGATCATTTAGCTGATCTATATCAACAGAAAGATCATCCAGCAGACATTTGATAGCGTTTTTTTGTTGTTCTGATTTTATCAAATTTTTTAGAGTATCGAGCTTTTTCAAAATATGACCTAAAATGACAGGCTTATGCCGACCCTCATGACGGATCTGATTAAAGGCACTCATGATAATATCGCGTTCACTAATGCGTTTAACGCGCACACGCACGATGCCCTCGCAATCCTTAATCCATGGATTGGGAATTTCTTTTTCAAAGAGCTCTGCAAGAGCTTGTGAGAGATAATCCAAAACGGTAATGGCTGTAAATGTGTCATTGATACCTGGAGACAAAGCACGCGTCGCGATTTCGACTAAATGGCGGATAGAATATTCAATATCCTGAGTGGGGGTTCGTGTATTGCCAATGATAACTGAGTTTTTAAGCGATGTTTGAAAGCTCTCTTGCACTGTATTCTGTGCACATAAAACACGATAAATAACCTCACCATTCACCAAAAAATGCCCAGAGCGCACGACAACATCAACAAAAGCATCATCCTTTTTCGCACAGCGTGCAATTTGCTCATAATCAATATTTTGAATATAGCCACTTTTATTAATATTTATCTTTAGGGCGTCCTCATCAAAATTTTCAGGCCAATTTTCATCAGATTCATCATCATCTTTAAAGTGTGAAACTTTTGTATACGTCAACCTTGAGAGTGCTGATTTCAAATCGCGTGATACGTTTGTGATAACATTGTCCGCTATAATTGATTGTGCAACATGATTAACAAAGGCCAACAAAACAAATAAATTCGCAAAGCAAAGCGCGAGCACAACACTGATTGTGATTTTTGGATTCACGTCGGCAGACTCAACATCATACAAAGCCAAAACCAGGGTAAAACAGGCAACAACGACACCAAAAAACAGACCCATAAAAATCTGTGTTCTGCGATTAGACATGAAAATTTTTATAATGCGCGGCCCTAGTTGAGACGCCGCCAGTGTCAGGGCAACAATCGTAATGGATATCGCAAGCGTTGCCATCGTGATCATCGAAGACAACAAGGACGTCGACAATATTTTTGCATCACTCGCACTCCCTGCAAAAAAAATTTCAGGAAGATTTAACGATCCAAAATATCGAATTTCTATTTCATATAAAGTAACAACAGATAGAAAATAAAAAAAGCAAAAGGTTGCAGGAACAAGCCATAAGCTTGTTTTTAAAATCTGCCAATAATTATAAAGCCAAGAGAGCATTAATTAGAATTTTCTAATGTCATATAGGCCTCTATCGCACCGATCTGGCGTTCAGTCAAGCCGACACTAAAAACTGCTTGATCATAAGAACCAATTCTAAAAAATTTTAGATATTTAAAAGCAACAGAAAAAATCTGAACTGGGCTTCTCCCATCCTGAAGTTCATCAGCTGAAAAAATAACTTTATCAATTACACCATCATTATAAGTTACAGCTTTTACACGTCCAATTTCTTGACCTTGCGTGTTCATAATCGGCATATTTGGCAAACCACGAATACTGACATAGCTCTTCAATTCTTCCTCATCCTTATTTTGAACAGGAAGATTTAAAAAAGCCTCTTTTGTGATGTCAACTATTATGGGGTCTTGGTCGCCGAATGAAATAAATTTATCGGCTTGAAGTAAAACAAGTGCAGCATCAAGGTTCCCTTCTATGTTGATTGAAACCCATTTAATTTCACCTGTCGTTTCATCAACATAGACATCATAAAGGGTGCCGAGCACTTCAGCATTTTGCGTAAAGGCAACCTGACCCAATATGCCGGTTCTTTGATTTAAATCTTCGCGCGCCGTTGCTGAGTCTGTTCCTGCTGATGAATAGATGTTCGCATCTTTAACACCGTTGGGTGGGGAGAGCGTGAACGCTGTATCATATAATATATAAATCAGCGCGCCCGCAGCAATTAAAAGTGTTAAAACAACCAGCCATACCGATCCTTGTCCTTTTTGCATTTTAATTCGCCTTTACGTTATGTTTTGAAGTTATAAAATTTCAAACGCCCCAAGAGGCATAAAAGTTCCTCGAAAAAAAGTCCCTACAACCGAAATTGTAGGGACAAGAACATCAAAGATCTCTCTTTTAATTTAGGCTTGATTTCTTATAGACTTCGAAACGTGCAGCTTTCTCAACATTCAATTGAAAATTCACCACGCCATCATTGACGGTTGGCGAGACATCATCAAAGCTGAGAACAGCTTGTTTACCACCCAAACCAAGTGTTTTCCCGTATCCGATGATAAAATGAGATATCTTACCATTGGTGATAACGGCATCATCAATACTGGCCAAAGCCGTATTCTTGGGATCGGTAATATCGCCATCCAAGATTTTATTCATGCTATAGCCATTAGCTGGCATAACTTTCGTCTCTGCACTCGCATCTTTACGTTCATAAGTGAATGGTGCTGCGGTATCGATGGCATCTTGCGTCAAGGGAGCAACTATTGCGCCGTCCTTGGTGCGGTTTTGAATAACGGAGTAATCAAAAGCAACAGTTTTTCCAAGACCGAAATATTGTCCTTCATCAAGAACAACCATTTTAACAGCGCCGTCCTGATCAATGATCAAATCCTGCACGACACCAATTTCCTTTCCATCGGTATTTTGCAATGACATGTCTATAAGGCTTGATACTTTTGCCTCAGGATTAACCTGCACCGTTTCGACATTTACAACTTCATTATCATCTTTAATAGCACTTTTGACGTCATTATAGATTTCTTTAGTCTTATCAGCGGTTGCCTCATATGCATCTTCTGCGGCATCACCGACATCTTTTGCTGTTGAAGATACGGCCTCTTTAGTCTTATCCCATCCTTTTTTAATCTCTTCTTGAGTAACAGTATTAGTGTCACTTTGAGCCGCCGTGCGATCCGGGACAGCATTTTTATCCGCCGAGTGTTTCGCATGATGATCTGCAAAAACATCTGTAGAAACAAGAATTGCTGCAGCAGATACAGCACTTAATAATAATCTATTCATTTTTTAATCTCCTAAACGTTAATTATAGATGTATTGGTCTAACGCGTGATTTTAAAAAATGTTCCCCATAAAAAATTGGAACAATATCGGCTTCGATGTGTTGGCTAGGTATCACTAACTTATAGAAAGGAAAATAAATTATGCCTGTAGAAGAAAATAAAGAGCTGTTAAAGCTAATTAGTATTAATAAAGATGCGTGTGAATTTTATGACTCTGCACAGGAAGAAACGAAAGCAGATGATATGAAATCCACTTTTAAACACTTAGAAAAATTGCATGGCGATGTTGTGACAGCAATAGAAAGCCGCGTAAGAGCAAATGGTGGTGAAGCAGATGCTGATGAAACAATTACTGGTCAGGTAAAAGAGTTTTTTGGTGTACTCATGAGCAAAATTAGTAACGATGTGGATGAAACACTTGTCAGTCATCTTGAAGAGGCAGAAGATAGATGTCTTCACTCAGTTCAAGATGCAATCGCAAGCAAAAATATTTCGCCAGAAACTAAAGCGTTTTTAGAAAATCAATATATCGCTCTTCGTCAAAGTCACGATTACATGAAGGCCCTTAAGGACCAAATGAAAAGAGCAGCCTAGTATAATTGCTTAGAGCTTTATTCTCCGCCCTCTATTGAATGAATAGGGGGCGGATTTTTGTATGGAACTAAACAAGCAAAATAAGCGTTTGTAAGTATATATTCGAAACAACTGAAGGATTTAAAAAAATGAAACACAAGATACTTACATCTTCATTGGCTTTAATGTCATTTATGGCTTTTGCACCAAATGCTCAATCTGAAACTGTCACAACGAAAACATATGTGCAGCAAAAGGATTTGAAGAACGTAAATACTATAAATTTTTCCGCTTTTGACATGAATGGTGATGGAGAATATTCCATGGAAGAAGTTGGCGAGCGTTTGTTTAAAAGCTTCGACCAGGATGGAAATGGTGTGATAGACAATATCGAATGGTCAAAAAAGACGGTGATGACCATAACGCCGATGGAAGAGCAGACATTTACATTTGTGGATACAGATGATGATGGTTTGGTAGAGAAAACAACATATGAATATGATGTTTTTTTTAAAGCGTCTAAATTAGCTAAGTTCGATGAAAACTATGACGGCTTGTCCGCAGAGGAATTTATCGGAGAGAACTTCCATAAGCTTGATGATGATAATAATAACATGATCAATCTAGAGGAGTGGAAAGAGGCCTATATTGAAAGCACAGTTTTTCCAAATGCAGAGCCCGAGCGCTATAATCAATAATTGAGCTTTTTAACTATTCTCAATGAGCCGCCGGAGTGATTTCGGCGGCTTGTTTTTTATTCAACCAGCTTGATATATGTTATGCGGTCATCGCCATTTGAGTAGAAATCCTTTTGATGAGCAGAGACGCTAAAGCCAGATTTTTCATAGAATTTGCGTGCGGGGATATAATCATCGCGTGAGGATGTTTCAGCGTATATTTGAGTTCCCCCCCGTTGTTTTATAGCCATCTCAGTCAGATCCATGAGTTGTTTTGCAAGGCCCTGCTTCTGATAATTTTTGTCCACGACCAGCCAATATAGATCGTATCCGCTCTGCGTAAGCGGGATGCGTCCGTAACATGTATACCCCAAAATTTGTCCGTCTTTTTCAAGCAAAATGAAGGAGTAACCTGATTTTTCAGACCCTTTTAAGGCGGATTCTGCAGCCAATTCACCGGCGACTTCGACCTCTTCGGTGTTAAAGACTTTGGTTTTTTCTGTGAGTACGCGGATTGCCTCTATGTCCGATAATTTTATAGTATGGCGGATGCGGTGACTTTCCAGCTCTGTTCTCTTTGCTGCTGCGCGCAACTTAGGTTTTTTTCTTTTTTCTGATGCACTATGTATACCGGTAAAAAAATGGCGGGCGTTCATACCAAGAGTTTGGGTTCGATAACCTCCCTCTTGTACCACCAATGTCGGTAAATTCATCTCACCAATTGCCGCGCCGAGCTTGTCGAAATCTGTAGCGCGTAATGCCCAGGTTCCGGTTGGATCAGCTTTGGCCGTATCCAGCCCGAGTGCGACAACAAGGTAAGCAGGCGCATATTCTTCGATCCGTTTTATGGACTTTGCGAGATGTTTGATATAGTCTTGAGGCTCCAGCTTTTCGGGTAGAGGAATGTTAACATTATAGCCGTAGCCGGACCCCTCGCCTATCTCATCTGCAAAGCCAGTAAAATACGGGTAAGCGAATTTTGGGTGACCGTGTAAAGAAACCGTAAGGACATCGTTGCGCTTATAGAATATATCCTGCTGACTGTTGCCATGGTGATAGTCAATATCCAGAATCGCTACTTTACCATAGTGGCTGAGATAATTCGCGGCAATTGCGGCATTTGCGAAATAACAGAACCCCCCGAACGCGCGTCTTTCTGCATGATGGCCGGGAGGACGCACAAGGGCGTACACAGTTTTCGAGCCTGCGGCAGAGACGATTTCCTCTGCACCTGTTAGGGCGCAATCCACTGCCGAGCGCGCCGCTTTATAGGCATCTGCGTTTAGGGGCGTAAAGGTATCAATGCAGTAATACCCGGCCAGAAGAGGCGTATCGATAGGCTTGCGGTCCTGATTGCGGATCGGGAACACGTATGGATATACTGATTTTCCGGCGGGCACGCTCATGCAGGCTTTTTTCAAGAAAGATAAGTAATCCGCGTCGTGAACAGCCAGAATATACTTATCCGGCCAGTGCTTTGCCTTTTTACGCTTGATAAAAGTCAGCTTGTCGAGCTCGCGCAAAATAACCTTTATCCGAACTGGGCTCTCGACATAGCCATGCTCTTTGACATGGTGAATTTCATGGCCTTCATTGGCGATTAGCGCAATATCTTGGGATTGCGCATACCTTGTAGCGAAAGACTTTTCAGTTTTCACATTTTTAGGCTCGCGTAAAGATATCCCGCCCAGCGGAAAGGATTTCACGACTTTATCAATATAGGCCGGATCACACATGTCTCCGTACTTGCGTTCTAAAATGGCGCGTACGGCCTTGCGCATGAATTTTCCGTCCGGCAAAGCATTGCCCAGTGTATCAATAACAAGATAGGGCGGGTCGGCATCATCGGGTTTCAAGGGCATTTCATAGAGCGTACCGGTAATCACCCGTGCGCCGTATTTTTTGTAAAAGGCAATCCGCCGTGCATTTTGTTTGCGAATTTCCGGATCGGGCGACAGCGCAGGATCATCCGGCAGGCACTCCATCAGGATGCAGTTTGCGCCCATATCAAACGCCTCTTCTCGCACGCGTTCATAAAGCGCACCGCCTAACCCTTGACCGGTCATGGCCTTCCCAGCAGCCATAAAATCGAGATAGCAAAACCCGATATCCGTCGCATGCATAATCAGGGCAAAGCCCTGCACCGAGTCATTTTTCTTTTGGGCCACAAGCAGACGGCTCTGAAACTTGTATTTCAAGGCATCATTAAGTTTTTTTGGCAAGTCGGTAATTTCATGATCTTGAAGCGCATCAAATTGCGCCCGCAAAATCTCCTGCACCTGCGCGACAATAGCGCGGTTGGCGGGGGCGGAGGCGTCCAGGATACGGCGAATTGAGAACATGTTGTCTTTGTACCTACTTATTGTTGTTAATGCGGAAGCAATCTTTCTATAACATCTTGATGGCTCATTCCGGCGCGCGCAGCGGCGGCCATTAAGCCAGCATCGGAGGACAGGCACGGATTTGCATTGACCTCCAATATCCACGGATTATTGTTACCATCAACCCTGTAGTCAACGCGGGCGGCGCCTTTCAGGTCGAATACATCCCAGCATTTTATGCATAGCGCATTGAGCGTTTCCAAAAGTCCATTATCCTCATGAGGGTAATCAAAGCGGCGCGGTGTGGCATTATAGGCATGGCTTTGCGGGTCCCATTTTGCAGCATAATCGACGATTTTGGGCATATCATCGGCGAAATTTTCAAATATTATTTCCGCAGGGGGCAGCAGGAGGGGGTTTCCATGCCCGTCATCGAGGATCGAGATATTAAATTCGCGCCCGTCTATATAATGCTCGGCGAACCATGTCCCACCAAATTCCTTCTGTTTTTCGGTTATTTTTTTATCTGCCTGCGCGCGGGTTTCAACGATATTATCCGCGGATATTCCCACGGAGGCATGTTCCGTATCGGATTTTATAATCCATGGCCCGGTATTATTTTCCGGGGTTGGCAGACCCGTAAAGCGCATTATTTCTTTTTGCCTGACTTTGCTGGACAGAACGGCAAGCGACGAGGCGGGGCAGCCGGTATAGGGTATGTTCAGATACTCAAAAAATGCTGCAGCAACATAAAATAATTCATCCGTGCCATTCACCGTTTCAACCAGATTAAAGATAAAATCGGGTTTAATACGGCGCATGGATTCCTCCAGCGCGCCAAGCGAATGCGGAAATGCTATTTTGCAGGTTTCAATATGCAGGCTGTTAAGGGTTTGCTCAACCTCCTGCGCCTGAATAAATGTGTCTTGATTATCGGCAGAGTTACCACCACTATAGATAATCGCGGCTTTCATCCTTTAGCAGCAGCCGTTTTTTGTTTTTGGTTCAAGCCGTATCGCGCTAAAGCGCTTTGAATGATTTCACCGATTAGACATGTGTGGCTTATTCCGGCTTTGGCGGCAAGAATAGGCAGGTCGGAATGGGTGGGGTGAAGGCCTGCCAGAGGGTTTACTTCCAGAAAGTTCGGCACGCCGTTTTCATCACAGCGTAAATCCACGCGCCCGCCATCCAGACAACCAAGGGCGCGCCAGCTGCGCAGGGCAATATCAGCGGCCATTTTCGCTGTTTCATCCTCGATCAGAACATATTCAAGAACTTGCTCGCAATTTTCCTTGTTGAAATAGGACTGCGCGCCTGATTCTGCGCCGGATTTTAGTAACGTCTCCATAACGCCAATGGCACGTGCCTGCGCACCAGAGCCGATTATGCCCACGGTCAGATCCCTGCCCGGCAGATAGGTTTCCACGAGAACGGGCTGCTTGAATTTGCTCAAAAGTTCCATACAAGCCTGCTTCAGGGCTTTCTTATCCTTAATGAGGGATTTTCCGCTAATGCCTTTGCCGGTGCCTTCGGCAAGTGGTTTAGCAAAGACAGGAAAGGGCAGTGTGATTGCCTCTATATCTTGCGCGGATGTAACCACTGAAAAGGCGGCGGTTGGTATGGCGTGTTCACGCACGAGCATTTTTGCAAGCGATTTATCCATGGTCAGCGTCATGACATCAGAGGGCGAGAAGGCCGCCGGAATGTCAAAGGCTTCAAGTAGTGCGGGTACTTGCGCCTCGCGGCCAATACCTTTTACACCTTCGCAGATATTAAAAACCATATCCCATCTCTTTCCGCTGGCCAGCGCGGTGACCAAAGCTTTTATGTTGCCGATTTTCTCAACAGCGTATCCGTTTTCCTGAAGCGCTGAGACAATAAACTCGATTGTCTCGCGGCTATCGAATTCTGCGGTTTCTTCCGCGGAAAACCCCTGTGCGATATAATCGTCACGCAAATCATAGGTAAAACCGATGGTCAATATACTCATTCGTTTTCCTTCTTAAACCATATAGGTACGTTATAGTCATAACATATTTCCTGACCGGTAAAAATATCGGATATAGCCGAAAACACCAGAAGCATGGCATCATAATCCCGGTAGAAATTGGCGTTCGGTTTATCACTATGGTTATAGAGCATACCGTAACCAAGGATAATTGCCGATAAATCCTGATCTTCAGCTTTTATTAATGCGAGTTTCTTGGGATCACGCCAATCAAAAACATAATATTGGAGATCTGTCTGCTCAACCAGCTTGAGTTGTTCTGCTGTTAGATCAAGAGGGATCACCGGGCAACATTCAATGATCTCTCCTTTTTTTATATGGGTTTTTGCAAAAACACCGCGCCCTTTGCCTTTTGTCGCTTTGACGAAAAGCTTTTCCGTTTCAGGTACATAGTCCCAAGAGGGCTTTTCAAGGCGCATTGACAGGCATCCACATAAAGCCCCGCGCGATATAGCCTTCGCGCAGGTCATAAGTAAAACCAGTGGTCATCATACTGTATACAACCCCGATGTTGTGTTGTAATCCGCGTGCTGATCCCGCAAAGCCTGCTGCGCCAGCCCAACGCGCCCGCCAGGATCAGGGTAGCGGTATGTGCCACCCTCGAAATTGGTGAGCAGCAGATCATCGCCATCTCGGCCGACGACATAATCGGGCAGAACGGGAATTTTGCCCCCGCCTCCGGGTGCATCGACCACGAATTGCGGAACGGCGTAACCGGTTGTATGGCCGCGGAGCTGGCGGATAATCTCAAGCCCCTTTTCAACGGTTGTGCGGAAATGCGCGGAGCCGGAAACCGGATCACACTGGTAAAGATAATAAGGTTTAACCCGCATCTTTAACAGGCCGTGATACATGGTTTTGAGCACGTTTGCGTCATCATTGATGTCCTTCAGGAGCACCGTCTGGCTGCCCAGAGGTATACCCGCATCGGCAAGCCTGTTACAGGCCTCAATAGCTTCAGGGGTCAGCTCATCAGGATGGGTGACGTGAACGCTCATCCAAAGCGGGTGGAATTTCTTGAGCATCTTGCACAAATCCTTTGTAATGCGCTGAGGCATCACAATCGGAATTTTGGTGCCGATGCGAATGAATTCCAGATGCGGGATAGAGCGCAAACGTTTGAGCAGCCATTCCAGCTTGTCATCCCCGATACTCAAGGGATCACCGCCAGAAAGCAGGCAGTCCCGAATTTCGGGGTGCGCCTCGATATATTGCGCGGCCTTTTCCCAGTTGCTGGTGGAGAAGCTATACTCGCCGTTTGTTTCGCCTACCATACGTGAGCGTGTGCAATAGCGGCAATAGGTTGAGCAAAAGCCCGTGGTCAGGAATAAAACCCGATCCGGGTAGCGATGCACAAGTCCAGGTGCGGCGGTATCGTGATCTTCACCAAGGGGGTCGGGGTCTTCGCCCGGCATCTTGATGAATTCACCGCCAACGGGCATATGCGTCTTCCTCAGAGGCTGGTCCGGATTATCGGGGCTGAGCAGTGACATATAATAAGGTGTGATGGCGATGGGGAGATTCCCGGTACGCTTGATGACCGCGGCGCGCTCATCATCGGTCAAGGTCATCATTTTTTCGACCATTTCGACGCGGCGAATACGGTTTCTGACCTGCCATTTCCAGTCGTTCCATTCTGCAATGGACGTTTCTGGATAATGTTTTTTCATGAATTTTTTGGAGTTTTGGCTTACGGGAAAGCTAATATTTGAAGAATAAACTCGAAGCGGCTTGCTTTTTATTTCAGTCGCTTCCGTTTTTAGATTTACTGTTTTTGTTGCTACTTTCTTTAGATTCGGGGGGTCTTCGTCCGAATTCTGCGCGTCCTCTTGGGCAGCTTTTGACTGTTTGAAGGCTGCGAAACCCTGGGTTCCACTGCTTATGGTCATTTTATGGGCTATCTCCTTTTGGTAAAAAAAAGCACCGGAAAATCCGGAGCTTTAAGCCTTCATTCACTTTATCTGATTTTTGTAAAAAAATATATAAAATTTATGGTTACTGCAGATATTTTTTTAGCTTGATATTTATGGATTAAATTATTGATTTATATTGTTTTATATTGCCCTACGCTTGCGCAGTGTGGCAAAAATTTTCAACAGGTTTTAATTTTTGGGGCTGTCCTAGATAACAGAAGAAAGTTATCGTGAGGACATGCGCAAAA
>CAYGNP010000018.1:0-55966 GCA_964351365.1 uncultured Micavibrio sp. | reverse complement strand
TTTTGAACCCTGAGCGCGTTTCGATGCCGGACTTTGATATCGATTTTTGTCAGGACCGGCGGGATGAGGTGATCCGGTATGTGCAGGAGCGATATGGGCATGATCGGGTTGCGCAGATTATCACGTTCGGTAAGTTGCAAGCGCGGGCAGTTGTGCGCGATGTGGGGCGGGTTTTGCAAATGCCGTATGGTCAGGTAGACCGGATTGCCAAGATGATTCCGAATAATCCGGCCAGTCCCATGACGCTGCAGGAAGCTTTGAATGCGGATGCCGATTTACGGGCGGAGCGTAAGAAGGATGAAACGCAGGGCAAGCTTATCGATATCGCGCTTCAGCTTGAGGGGCTTTATCGTCATGCTTCGACACATGCGGCGGGGGTTGTGATTGCGGATCGGCCACTGGATAAGCTTGTACCTTTATACCGTGATGCACGATCTGATATGCCAGTGACGCAGTTTAATATGAAATATGTCGAGAGCGCGGGGCTTGTTAAGTTCGACTTTCTGGGCTTGAAAACCATGACGGTGGTGCAGAAAAGTCTGGATTTGGTGAGGCAGCACCGCAAAAAGGATATTGAGCTTCTGGATATTCCTTTGGATGATGAAAAGGCTTATGCGCTAATGGCGCGGGGGGATACGGTTGGAGTGTTCCAGCTTGAGAGCGCAGGGATGCGTGATACGCTGAAGAAGGTCAAGCCGGACCGGTTTGAGGATATTATTGCGCTTGTTTCTCTCTATCGTCCAGGGCCTATGGATAATATTCCGCTCTATATTGATGTGAAAGAGGGGCGCAAGGATGCTGATTATATGCATCCCTTGCTTCAGCCGTATCTGGAGGAGACTTACGGCATTATGATTTATCAAGAGCAGGTGATGCAGGCCGCGCAGAGCCTTGCGGGGTATACGCTTGGGGGGGCAGATTTGCTACGCCGGGCGATGGGTAAGAAGATTAAAGCCGAGATGGATGCGCAGCGCAAAATGTTTGTTGATGGCGCGCGTGAGCATCATGACGTGCCGGAGAAGCAATCTTCAGATATTTTTGATCAAATTGCAAAATTTGCGGGGTATGGGTTTAATAAATCTCATGCAGCGGCGTATGCACTGATTGCCTATTGGACGGCCTGGCTAAAGGCGAATTATCCGGTTGAGTTTATGGCGGCGTCAATGACCCTTGATCTCGGTAATACCGATAAGCTCAGTGTTTTTAAACAAGATATGGATAAGATGGGGCTAAAGCTTTTGACGCCTGATATCAACTCATCGGGGCCAGATTTTATGGTTGAGGGGGATGCTGTGCGATATGCTCTTGGCGCGCTTAAAGGGGTTGGGCATGATGCGATGGAGCGACTGGTTGCTGAGCGCGAGGCAGGGGGTGCTTATAAGGATCTTGCTGATTTTGCCAAGCGACTTGATCCTAAAACCATGAACCGCAGGCAGTTTGAGCGAATGATTTGTGCAGGTGTTTTTGATTCTTTGCATGAAAATCGGGCGCAGGTGAAAGAAGGGGCGGATTTGATATTGCGTTATGCGCAGTCGCTTCAGGAGGATCGCGATACTGGGCAAGTTAGTCTTTTTGGCGGCGAGGCGGAAGATTTGGGCTTACCGGACTTGCCGGTGGTTAAGAACTGGATGCCGCTGGATAAGCTGGCTTATGAATTCGAGGCGGTGGGGTTTTACCTATCGGCGCATCCGCTGGATACGCGCCTTGCGCAGTTTGAGCGCATGAATATTGTACCTTTTACGTATATCGAACAGGATATTCAGAATAAAGGCGCGGCTGCCTATCAAATGGCGGGGGTTTTGCTGAAAAAGCAGGAGAAAATGTCGCAAAAGGGCAGTAAGTATGCGTTTTTGCAACTTTCTGACCCGAGCGGCATATTTGAGGTGACTATTTTTTCGGAAACTCTGAACGTGGCCAGGGATTTTCTTGAGCCGGGGGTGGCGCTTTTGCTTAAGGTGGATGTCGAAGTGCGTGAAGATCAGATGCGCCTGACGTCCTCTAAAGTACAGCCGTTGGAGCAGGCGCTGGATGGGAAAATCAGCGAAATCCATATTCATGTTAAAACAGCTAAAGCAGCACCAAAAATCAAGGAATTCCTTGAGATTGAGGGGCGGGGTAAGTCAAAAATAAAGATGTTTGCCCATGTGAATGATAATCTGATTGCGCAAATTGACATTCCCGGTTTTTGGAGCTTGAGTGCGCAAGCGCGTAACATTATTCGCGGCGAGGAGGGGGTTATTGAAATTGCCGAGCTGTGATGCGCAGTTTTTCCTTGCAATATCTCCCTTTTTCACTATATAACCCCACAGAACTAAATTTACACGCAGGTTTCCTAAACCAGTGTTTTTCATTTGAAAGACCAAAGCCTGCGGAAGAAGAACTGGAACATAAGGAGAAAAATATGTCCGTACCACAATTTACTATGCGTCAACTTCTTGAGGCCGGTGTCCATTTTGGTCACCACACGCGCCGCTGGAACCCTAAAATGCGTCCCTTTATCTTTGGTGTGCGTAACGGTGTTCATATTCTTGATTTGCAACAAACACAGCCTTTACTGCAAATCGCACTTACTGAAATTCGTAATATCGTCTCAAAAGGCGGTCGTATTTTGTTCGTTGGTACAAAGCGTCAGGCACAATTGACGATCGCAGAAAGCGCAAAGCGTTGTGGTCAGTATTACGTGAATGAGCGCTGGTTGGGCGGAATGATGACAAACTGGAAGACCATTACGGCGTCTATTAACCGTCTTCGGGAAGTTGAGATTATCCTTAATGGGGATCAGTCCGGTTATACGAAAAAAGAACTGTTGATGATGACACGTGAGCGTAACAAGCTTGAGTCTTCTATCGGTGGTATTAAAGATATGGGCGGTCAGCCTGATGCGTTGTTTGTGATTGATACAAACAAGGAAGAAATTGCCATTAAAGAGGCGAACAAGCTAGGTATTCCTGTGTTTGGCGTTGTGGACAGCAATGGCAGCCTTGACGGTGTTGATTACGTAATTCCAGGTAATGATGATGCTTTGCGCGCGATTGACCTTTACTGCGAATTGGTTGTTGGAGCGGTTCTTGATGGTCTGAAGGTTGAGCTGAAGTCATCTGGTAAGGATCTTGGTGCAGCCGAAGAGGTTGAGGTTTCCTTGCCTGCTGAGGAAAGTGAAGAAGCGCAAGAGAAAAAAGCAGCTTCTGCATAATCATATCATTAAACTTTTAAACAAAGAGGATTAGAAACATGGCTGATATTACAGCATCAATGGTTAAAGAACTGCGCGAAAGTACTGGCGTTGGTATGATGGATGCCAAAAAAGCTCTGGTTGAGAATGACGGTAATATGGAGGCGGCAGTTGATTGGCTGCGGGCAAAAGGCCTTTCAAAGGCAGCTAAAAAATCTGGTCGTACTGCGGCGGAAGGTTTGGTCGCTGTTGTGACTGAGGGTACTGTCGGCGCAGTGGTTGAGGTAAATTCCGAAACTGACTTTGTCGCGCGTAACGCTGAGTTTCAGGGTTTTGTTAAAAAAGTTGCGGAGGCTGCAAAGGGCGTTGACAATATTGAGGCGCTTGCAGGTGCAAAGATTGATGGTAAGGCTGTTTCTGAAAAACTTACCAACCTGATCGCTACGATTGGCGAAAATATGGCTTTGCGCCGGATGACGCGTTTGTCCGTTTCTAAAGGCGCTGTTGTTGGTTATGTGCACAGCGCGCTTGCGGATGGTCTTGGTAAAATTGGTGTTCTGGTTGCACTCGAGTCTTCTGATGCTAAGGCGGATGATTTGCAAGCGTTGGGTAAGCAAATTGCCATGCATGTTGCAGCCGCAAATCCGCAGTTTTTGGATAAGGATTCTGTTTCTGCTGACGTTCTTGAGCGTGAGCGTAATGTTCTTAAAGAGCAGGCGATTGCGTCTGGAAAATCTCCTGAGATTGCAGAAAAAATGGTTGATGGCCGCATTCGTAAATTTTATGAAGAAATCTGCTTGCTTGAGCAGGGTTTCATTATGGATACGGATAAAACTGTTGCTCAAGTTATTGAAGCAGCAGGCAAGGACATTAAGCTGACCGGGTTTGCGCGCGTTCAGCTTGGTGAGGGCATCGAAAAAGAAGAAACAGATTTCGCTGCTGAAGTTGCTGCTGTTGCAAATGGCTAATCCTCAGCCTATATTATGTAGGTTTTGGTGTATTAAAATTATGGGGCTTTGAAAGGTATGACTATGAGTGCGAAAAAAGCGGATTCTGAAGCGTCATCACCTTTCCCCTATAAACGTGTTATGCTCAAAATGTCCGGCGAAGTTCTTATGGGCCCTAATGAGTTTGGGCTTGATCCTGCCACTGTTAAAAGAGTTGCCGAAGATATCAAGGAAGTTGTTGATTTAGGTATTGAGGTCTGTGTGGTTGTTGGCGCAGGCAACATTTTTCGCGGTGTTTCGGGGGCGGCGGATGGCATGGACCGCACAACGGCGGATTATATGGGGATGCTTGGGATTGTGATTAACGCCTTGGCGCTGCAGAATGCGTTGGAGCATATGAATGTCTATACGCGGGTGCAGTCAGCTATTCGTATGGATTCTATTTGTGAGCCCTATATCCGGCGAAAGGCCATGCGTCATATGAGCAAAGGGCGCGTTGTAATTTTTGCTGCTGGCACGGGAAATCCTTATTTTACTACGGATACGGCGGCGGCTTTACGCGCCTCCGAGATGGATTGCGATGTTATTATGAAGGGCACGAAGGTTGATGGTGTCTATTCTGCTGATCCTAAAACACACCCGGATGCCGAACATTATGAGCGCATCTCCTATATTGATGTTTTGACCAAGGATTTAAGAGTTATGGATGCGACGGCAATTTCACTGGCGCGGGAAAATAACATTCCGATTGTTGTCTTTTCTGTTATGGAGCGCGGAAATTTTGCGCAGGTGGCACAATCTAAGGGTAAATATACAGTTGTTACAAACACATAGTATAAAAAGTGAGGTTTAATCATGGCATATGATAAAAATGACATAAAAAGGCGGATGGATGGAGCGCTTGATTCCTTGCAAAAAGAATTTGCAGGTCTGCGTACGGGGCGCGCTTCGGTGAGTTTACTAGACCCAGTTGTTGTTGAGCTTTACGGCAGTAAGATGCCGCTTAATCAGGTGGGCACAGTGAGCGCGCCTGAATCCAGAATGTTGAATGTGCAGGTTTGGGATTCCTCTGCTGTTTCCTCTGTTGAAAAAGCTATACGTAACTCGGGCCTTGGCTTAAACCCAATGCCTGACGGTAATAATATCCGCATTCCTGTGCCTGATCTGACTGAGGAGCGCCGAAAGGAGCTTGTCAAGGTTGCCGGTAAATATTCAGAAAGCGCAAGAATTGCTGTTCGTAATGTGCGCAAAGACGGTATGGACGCGATTAAAAAAATGGATGGGATATCGGAAGATGATGTAAAACGCTTTTCTGACGAGGTGCAAAAAATGACAGACGATATCGTTAAGAAAATCGATGCGTTGCTCTCGGATAAAGAAAAGGATATCATGAAGGTCTGAACGCGTGAATATGGCCTTATGACACAATCATCTGAACTTAAAAATCTTGAGATACCCAGGCATGTTGCTGTCATTATGGATGGTAATGGTCGTTGGGCACGAAAACGAGGTTTGCCGCGGACTATGGGTCATAAAAAGGGAGCGGACGCAGCGCGCCGCGTTGTTGAATATGCGGCGGAGGCCGGAGTTCAGTACCTTACTTTGTTTGGCTTTTCTTCCGAAAACTGGTCGCGTCCCGCTGATGAAATTCAGGAGTTGATGAAGCTTTTACGGCATTATTTACGTTCTCAAACGGCGGAGTTTCATCAGAAGAATGCAAGGCTTTCTGTGATTGGCGACCGGTCTGCTTTTGATTCAGATATTGTTGAACTTATTGAAAATGCCGAGAATTTAACGCGGGACAATACGGCTATTCACGTTATCATCGCGCTAAATTATGGTGGGCGGCAGGATATTGTACAAGCCGTGGGTACCTTGATTGATGAGGCTCTTAAAAGCGGTCGGCGTCCTGATGATCTTGAGGGGGCCATGAATGGGGCTCTATCTTTGTCGGGTGCAGGAATTCCAGATCCCGACCTTTTGATCCGTACGAGCGGTGAGCAGCGCATTAGCAATTTTCTTCTGTGGCAATGCGCCTATTCCGAAATGGTTTTTACGCGAACATTATGGCCTGATTTTTCAGAAGATGATTTTAAAAGTGCATTATATGAGTATGCTTCACGTGAGCGGCGTTTTGGTGCGCTCTCTTCCTCACGGGTACAAAAACAGTAATAATGATGTCGCCAGGCTTAAAAAAACGTATTTTATCTGCACTCATTCTAGCTCCATGCTTTCTTATTGTATTAGTGGTTGGTGATATTCCTCTCATATTCTGGTTGTTTATAGCTTATTTCCTTTCTGTTTTTGAATGGTACGAGCTTTCGAAAAAAACCGGACATTTTGTGCCTGTTATGGTGCTTGGCGTCATTTATATGGCGATTTCCTACAGCAGCTTTCTGGCGCTTAGAGAGGTCTATTCTCTTAATGTTTTGCTGCTCTTTTTGGGTATGATCTGGATGAGCGATATTGGCGCGTTTGTGACCGGTAAGACTTTTGGTGGGCCTAAATTGATTGTTCAGATCAGTCCTAATAAGACATGGTCTGGATTTGGTGGGGCGCTTATTTGCCCTGCTGTATTTGGGGTTATCTGGGTAGGTGTGTTTGGGTTTCATGCGGAATTTAGTGATCATTCAGTGATTATCATTATGTTGATTGCCGCGATTTTGGGGGTTGTTACAGGCAGTATAGGGCAAGCAGGCGATTTATTGGTGTCTGCAGTTAAGCGTCAGGCGAATGTTAAGGATACAGGTACTATTATTCCTGGGCATGGCGGGCTTCTTGACCGGATTGATTCAATGCTGCTTGGTGCGCCTGTGTTTCTGGTTTTAATAACGTTGTTGTCTTATGTCTTCTAAACCTAAATCGATTACTATTTTGGGCGTTACTGGCTCTGTGGGGCTTAGTACGGTAGATGTCATTTTATCCTGCCCAGAGCGGTTTTGCGTACATGGTATAACGGCGAATAGGAATGCTGAAGATCTGGCAAGACTTGCGGTTGCTCTTAAGGCGCGTAAGGCTGTAATTTCGGATGAATCTCTCGGGCCTGTGCTTGAGGGGTTACTGGAGGGGACGGCTATTGAGGCGCTGAGCGGGGAGGCGGCGATTGAGGCGCTCTGCAGGGAGCACGTTGATCTTGTTATGGCGGCGATTATGGGCTTTGCAGGATTGAAGCCAATTATGGCGGCGCTTGGGCAGGGGATTAATGTTGCGATTGCCAATAAGGAGCCCCTTGTGGCAGCGGGTGCGCAAATTATGGCGCTGGCGCGTCAGAATAATGCACAGATTTTGCCTGTTGATAGTGAGCATAATGCGATTTTTCAAGTGTTTGAGGAGCATAATCGTGGGGCGATTGATAAAATTATCCTCACGGCTTCGGGTGGGCCTTTTTTAAACTGGGCAGAGAGCGATATTCGTGCTGCGACACCTGAGCAGGCGTGTTTGCATCCAAACTGGTCGATGGGCCGTAAGATTTCAGTAGATAGTGCCAGCATGATGAATAAGGCGCTGGAGGTGATTGAGGCGCATTATTTGTTTGGTTTACCAGCGGAGAGGATTGATGTTTTAATTCATCCGCAATCTGTTGTCCATTCGATGGTGTCTTATCTTGATGGCTCTGTTCTTGCGCAAATGGGGGCTAGTGATATGCGCATACCGATTGCTTCTGCGCTTGCGTGGCCGGACCGCATGGATAGTTTAGGGCAGGGGCTGGATTTTACAAAACTTGGCGCGCTGAGTTTTTTGCCTGCAGATGAGCAGAGATTTCCTGCGCTTAGCTTGGCTTACACGTGCCTTCAGCTTGGGCAATATGCTTGTATTGCTCTTAACGCGGCGAACGAGGTGGCGGTTGATGAATTTTTGTCCGGGCGTATGTGTTTTGGTGATATTATCGAGTGCGTACAATTTGCCGTAGTAACGATTGCACCGGATTATGCGAAAAAAGAATTGAAAACGGTTGAAGATATTATTGAATTGGATACGATAGTGCGTGCGAAGACGCATGACTATATTGCTGATCTCAAAAAAGAAAGAAAACACGCATGAATTTTTATGATCTCATACAAATGCTGGGGCAAAATATCTGGATTTATGGCGGATCTTTTATTCTCGTCCTTAGTATTTTGGTGTTTGTGCATGAATGGGGGCACTATATTGTTGCGCGGATGTGTGGTGTGCGCGTTGAACAATTTTCTATCGGTTTTGGTAAGGAAATATGGGGCTTTAATGATCGAGCGGGTACGCGCTGGAAAATTTCTCTTTTTCCGCTTGGTGGCTATGTACAGCTCTATGGGGATACGGATCCCGCTAGTGCGCGGCATTCTGACTCTGTAGAGGGCGATGACGGCCAGGTGCGGGAGATGACTCAGGCTGAACGCGATGTTGCGTTTTTTACCAAGCCCGTTTGGAAGCGCGCGGCGATTGTCTTTGCTGGGCCGGCAATTAATTATGTTTTTGCTATTATTTTGTTGGCCGGGTTATATGGATTTATGGGGCAGCCAGTCTCACCGCCAACAGCGGCGGCGATTATTAAAGGCAGTAGTGCGGATCAGTATGGATTCAAGCCGCATGATTTTATTCTTTCAATTGGCGGTAAATCAATTAATGATTTTAGCGATATTCGCCGCGAGATGCTGGTTGCGCTGGATCAGGAGAAGCATTTTGTTGTGCGCCGAGGAGAAGAAATCGTTGATATTTATGCCAAGCCTGAGCGTGTTCCGATGGAAGATCGTTTTGGGTTTAAGAGTACCATAGGCGTTCTTGGTCTTTTGGGTGCAGATCGCGGCATTTTGGTGAGTAGTATCGAGGCCATTGAAGGTGTTGAATATACTGATGCTCAAGAGGTTATTTCTGCGCTGAAGGAGCGTATGGGTACAACTTATGAAATTACGCTTAAGGGCGAGGGATCGGTTAAGGAGTTGATCGTTAACCCTATTTTTTCACGCAATGAGGGTCTTGGGCGTGAGGACGACGTTTTGGCTGAGGCTCTGTATCTTGCAGATACTCCGGCGCAGCAATTCACGCAGCACACATTTATGACGGCTTTGCAAAGTTCATTGAGTGAGGTTTATAATATGACCGTTAGCTCCGCTGAAGCGCTTTGGCAGATGGTTGTCGGTGTACGCAGTGCAACCGAGCTCGGCGGTATTGTGCGTATTGGCGCGATTGCCGGTGATATGGCGCAGCAGGGCATTGTTCCCTTAATTTTGCTTACGGCGCTGCTTTCGATTAATCTTGGGTTTATTAATTTGCTGCCTATTCCGATGCTGGATGGGGGGCATTTGACCTTTTATGCCGTTGAATCAGTTATAGGACGACCAATTCCAGAACAGGTTCAAGAATATGCATTTCGTGCGGGTTTTGTGTTCCTGATCGGCATTATGGCTTTTGCAAATTTGAATGATATATACCAGCTTTTGACATAGATCTATTATGGATTTGTTGTCTGATTTTTTTGCTTTTGGCGTGATGGTTATCATCACCCTGGCCGTCGTTATTACTGTACATGAATATGGGCATTATATTGCGGCGCGTTTGTGCGGTGTTCATGTGGAGACCTTTGCATTCGGGTTTGGGCGCGAGGTCTTTGGTCTGGGTGGTGGAGCGTTTAAAACGCGCTGGTCGGTTAGGCTTTTCCCTATTGGTGGCTATGTTAAGTTATTTGGGGATGTGGACAAAGATAATCCGGTTGTGTGGGATCATGACAATAACTGTAAGCGCACACTCAGTGATGCTGAGATGCGCGTTGCCTATTGCACGAAAACAGTCGCGCAACGCATGTTTATTGTTCTTGCGGGGCCAATGCTTAATATAATTCTTGCGTATGGTATTTTTATGGTCATGTTTACGACCTATGGTCAGGCCTCACGCTTACCTGTTATCAATACAATTCTCTATGATTCTGCTGCTTATGAGGCGGGTGTTCAGATTGGAGATGTGATTCTGGAGATGGATGGTAAACCTATTCGCAGGCTAAATGATGTTCATGATATTACATGGCGAGAACTTCCACCCGTGGAGCATGAATATACGATTAAGCGTGGTGATGATATTCTTCGCCTCTCTCTTACGGCCCGGCACGTTAATTATTTTAATGATAAAGGTGTGGAGATGTCTCATGGGCAAACCGGCATGGTACATATCGGCGCAATTATGTTTAAGGATATAAATTTTATCAATGACACTAATACTCTTGATATGCCCGATAAGGCCAGGGATGAGGTGACGAAGAGTCTTGATGGCATTGTGCGTGTGGGGTTGAATTATAAAAATAAGGAAGAAGGGCGCACCGACCTCTTTCTTGTTGATTTTCCCTCTGTAGTTAACCAGCATTTGTTCGATCCACAGGCTGAGTATTATGATCGTGCTTTTCTTAATAATCCGGATTATGGTTTTTATGTTAAACTCAATCCCTTCGAAGCCTGGAATAGTATAAATCTCCTTATTTATGAAGGGATCGTGAATTCCTATAAGGTTGTAAAAGCAACATTTATGGGGCGTAATTCAGACCCTGTGGTGGGCGGCGTTGCAAAAATTAGTGAAAAAACAGGAGAGGCTTTTCAGGCTGGTTTTTATAGCTATATGACTTTTATTGCAATTTTTTCCCTGATGATTGCAATCATAAATCTTTTGCCTATTCCGGTTCTGGATGGGGGATATTTGGTATTTTTGCTTTATGAGATGGTTACTGGAAAGGCCCTGCCTAGCCGTGTTCAAGATGTTTTTTTAATCGTTGGGCTTGCAATTTTGTTGGTAATCATGATTTTTGCAAATATAAGTGATTTAATCTCTCTTATAAATCCTGTAGAGTAAGTGCCGGGTGCATTTCGCTCATTCTTTACCAAAAATAGGTTGTACACATGATTTTTATCTCACGCATTCCTTTTATATGTCTTTGTGCCTTAATGGTTTTTTTGATGACGTATTCATTTGATGTTGTTGCGGCTGAACGGCTTCAGCGTATTGAAATTAAAGGGTCTCAGCGTGTTGAGCAAGCAACAATTTTGTCTTACATGGATTTGAAAGTTGGCGATGTTGTAGATAATTCATCGACCGATCGTGCATTAAAAAGCTTGTTCTCAACAGGGCTTTTTGCTGATGTTAGAGTAGAGCAGCGTGGGTCGGTGGTATATGTGGATGTCGTGGAAAATCCGATTATTAACGATATTGCCTTTGAGGGTAACAAAAAGATTAAAGATGAAGAGCTTCTTTCCGAAATTCAGCTTCGCCAGCGCCAGGTTTTTACGCGGACTAAAGTTCAATCTGATGTTGCGCGTATTAACCAGATTTACCGCAGGCAGGGGCGTTTTGGTGCTTTTGTCGAGCCTAAAATTATTCAGCTGGATCAAAACCGGGTTAATCTGGTTTTTGAAATTCAAGAAGGTGATGTGACGAAGGTTAAAGCTATTCGCTTTGTCGGTAATAAACATTATGACGATAGTAAGCTGCGGACAGTGATTAGCACAAAGAACAGTGCTTGGTATCGCTTTTTAAGCAGTAATGACCGTTATGATCCAGACCGTTTATCTTTTGATCAGGAATTATTGCGTGAGTTTTATCTGTCCCAAGGATATGCGGATTTTCAGATTTTGTCTGCTGTTGCTGAACTTTCCAAAGATCAGGATAGTTTTTTTATAACAATAACTGTTGAAGAAGGTCCACGCTACAAATTTCAGGATACGGAAATTGATTCACGGATCCGCAATCTTGATGTTTCTGCTTTGAAGGATACTATCACCTTTAAAAAAGGAAAATGGTATGATGCAGATAAGGTCAAAAGCACTGTTTCCAATATGACAGACGAGCTTGGTGATATGCAATATGCCTTTGTTGATATTAGCCCAGATGTTCGCAAAAATAAGGAGGCACGCACGGTTGATATTACTTTTGTAATTAATGAAACGCCGCGTGTTTTTGTTGAGCGTGTCAATGTCAATGGTAACATTCGCACCTTGGATAAGGTTCTACGCCGCGAGATGGAAATTGTAGAGGCAGATCCATTTAACCGTTCTAAACTTGCACAGTCAGAGCGAAATATCCGTAACTTAAATTTCTTTGAAACGGTCGATGTAGAGGTTTCTCCCGGTTCGGCGCCAGATAAAACGGTTGTTGATATTAATGTTCAGGAAAAATCAACAGGTGAGATTTCTGTTGGGGCAGGGTTCTCATCGGCGGATGGTCCTCTTGCAGATTTCAGAATTCGCGAGCGGAACCTTCTTGGGCGTGGGCAGGACTTGTCCCTGGGCGCTTTGCTTGCCGGAGAGCGTTCACAGGTTGATCTCTCTTTCACCGAACCCTACTTTCTGGGGCGTGATCTTTCTGCTGGGGCTGATTTGTTTAAAACAACACGTGATTTTCAGGATGAAAGCTCGTTTGATCAGGATCGTGTGGGTGGCGCTTTGCGTCTAGGGTATCCGTTGTCTCAGAACTGGCGTCAGACACTCCGTTATCAGCTTGAGCGCAATGAGATTACAAATGTTGATGATGATGCTTCCTTATTTATTTCTGCTCAGGAAGGTGTGCGCACGACATCATCTATCTCGCAGCGCTTAGCATATGATACTCGTGATAGCAATACATTCCCAACTAATGGGGTGACTTACTGGCTTGATACAGAGTTGGCTGGTCTGGGCGGTGACGCTAATTATATTTCTGGGCGAAGCGGGGCATCTTATTATTACCCCATTGCGGACAAGTGGGTTCTTAACGTGCTTGGTGAAGTTGGGGCAATCGAGTCTTATGGTGATGATGAAGTTCAGATTAACGAGCGTTTCTTTATTGGCGATTCAACACTTCGCGGTTTTGAAAGATCAGGTATTGGTCCGCGTGATGAGGCTACAGGGGATGCTCTTGGTGGAAACTATTTTTATCGCAATACTGTTGAGATGTCTTTCCCTTTAGGTGTGCCTGAGGAGCTTGGTATACGAGGACATGCGTTTAATGATTTGGGTTCGTTAGTTGATATCGACCAAAGCGGTACCGATATTCAGGAAGAAGATTCACTTCGTGCATCTGCTGGCCTTGGATTATCCTGGCGCTCACCCTTTGGACCGTTGCGTCTTGATGTTGCGATTCCTTACCTTAAAGAGGATTTTGATGAGGAACAGAATTTCCGGTTTGATTTTGGCACGCGCTTCTAATACAACTGGGTAGAATATTTCATAAGTAAGGATGGTTTTATGTGTTTTCGTATTATGCGGAATGTTGTGTTTGTTGTGTTTCTGTTCGTTTTGGTTCTTCCTCGACCTGCGGCGGCGGAATTAAATATTGCTGTGGTGGATGTTGATTCTATATTGAAGAACTCCAAGGCGGCTAAGTCTATTTCTAAGCAAGTCGACGAAAAGCGTAAAAGTTTTATTGCTTCTGTAAAAAAAGAAGAAGATAAGCTTCGTGCGGAGCAGCAGGCTATTGAGTCAAAGCGTGAAGAGATGAGTCAGGATGAGCTTATTAAAAAAGCACAGGATTTTGATAAACGCCGCATTGAAGCACGAAAGAGCATACAAGATAAAAAGGGCTCTCTAGATAAGGCTTATAGCGTTGCGATGAATACTTTGACGAATACAATTTATGAGATTTGTCAGGCCATTGCGGATGAAAAGAAAATTGATCTTGTTATTACGCGTCAAAATATCATAGTTGGGAATCTCTCTTTAGATATTACGAAAGAAGTTCTTGAGCGCATGGATAAAAAATTACCAGAATTGAAAATTAAGGATTAGTTCTTTTATGGCTGACCCTGCGTTTTTTAAGAAAAGCCAAAATTTTACACTTGATGAAATAGTTCAAATCTCTGGATGTGAAGTTTTAGGTCGTTATAATTCATCCTTCAAACTGAGTGATGTTTCCCCTTTAAGCACTGCTGGGCCCAGTGATGTGAGCTTTCTAGATAATATAAAATACAAAAATGAGTTTTTAAAAACAAAAGCTGGGGCTTGCTTTGTTTCCTCTCAGATGGCTGAACTGGCACCTGAAGGGCTGATTTGTCTTGTTTCTCAAGCGCCCTATAAAGCCTATGCGCTGGTTGCTCAGGCCTTTTATCCGGAAGTTAAACCTGCTGATAATATTAGCGCAAGTGCTACTATTGATCCTTCTGCAGTGATCGGTGATGGGGTCACTATTGGTGCTGGCGTATATATTGGCGCGAACGTGAAAATTGGAAGCCATGCATGGATTGAACCAAATGTAGTCATTCAAGACGGGGTTCAAATGGGCAATTATTGTCGTATTGGAGCAAATTCTTCGGTTTCTCATGCAATATTGCATGACTATGTTCGCCTTTATCCGGGCGTGTGCGTAGGACAAGACGGGTTTGGTTTTGCAATTGATCCCACAGGTCATGTTAAGGTTCCCCAGCTTGGTCGGGTTATAATTCATGATCATGTTCAGGTTGGTTCTGGCACAACTATTGATCGTGGGGCGGGCCCTGATACAGTTATCGGCCAGGGTACATGGATTGATAATCTTGTTCAAATTGGTCACAATGTGGTTATTGGTCGAGGGTGTGTTATTGTTGCGCAAGTTGGCATTTCAGGTTCTGCAACGTTAGGTGATTATGTTGTTATTGGCGGTCAGGCAGGCCTTGCCGGTCATCTGAAAATTGGGTCAGGTGTTCGTATTGGGGCGCAATCTGGTGTGATGGCTGACATTAGCTCTGGACAGGAATATCTTGGATCCCCTGCGTTCCCTAAAACACAATATTTTCGTCAAGTTGCCGCACTAAATCGCTTGATCAAGCGTAAAAAAGACGTTTAACTGTCGTTAATGGCGCTTTTTCATTAAGGATTAAAATATGAGCGAAAAAACAATTGATCTTAATACTCAGAAAATCATGAGCATGATACCGCACCGTTACCCTATTTTGCTTGTGGACAGGGTTGTTGATCTTGTGCGCGGACAAAGCGCCGTTGGTATCAAGAATGTGACTATGAATGAGCCTCAATTCATGGGGCATTTTCCGGGCTATCCAGTTATGCCGGGTGTTTTGATCGTAGAATCAATGGCTCAAACGGCTGCTTTGGTTGTTGTTGATTTTATGGGTGCAGAAGCAGAAGGGAAGGTTGTGTATTTCATGACCATTGATAATGCACGGTTTCGAAAACCTGTCACACCAGGAGATACAATGCATGTTCATGTTGAAAAGGTTCAGTCACGCGGAGCTGTTTGGAAGTTTAAAGGTACGGCCAAAGTTGGCGATGTCGTGTGTGCGGAGGCCACATTTAGCGCTATGATTACTGAAACATCTTCTTCTACCTCTTGAAATATTGCGTTTTAAAGTGTGATTTGAGCCTTTGACTTCCAGATGTTATTTTTTGAGTCAATATAGCGTTATCGCCGAGAAAGTTTTTATATGTCAAATTATATTCATCCAACAGCAATTATTGAGGACGGTGCGAAAATAGCAGCATCTGCTCGTGTTGGTCCATATTGTATTATTTCTGCCGAGGCTGTGCTTGGAGAAAATGTTACCCTTCATTCTCATGTTAATATTAGTGGTATTACGCATATTGGTTCGGGAAGTACTGTTTTTCCTTTTGCTTCTCTGGGCACACAACCTCAGGATTTGAAGTTTTCGGGAGAGAAATCTGAGCTTATAATCGGAAAAAATAATACAATACGTGAGCATGTTACTATGAACCCGGGCACTCAGCATGGTGCTATGAAAACTGTGATTGGTGATAATGGATTGTTTATGATGGGCGCTCATGTTGCTCATGATTGTGTTGTTGGAAATAATGTTATTATGGCGAATAACGCAACATTAGCTGGGCATGTTACAGTTGGAAATTTTGCGGTTTTAGGAGGGCTTAGTGCTGTTCATCAATTTGTTCGAATTGGTGAGCATGCTGTTATTGGCGGTATGTCGGGCGTTGAGAGTGATGTTATACCTTATGGCCGTGTCAAAGGGGAGCGGGCGTTTTTGGCTGGGCTTAATCTGATCGGACTGGAGCGCCGTGGTTTTAATAAAGATGATATCAGACAGCTTCAAAGAGCATTTAATCAACTTTTTGGGGAAGAAGGCACATTTGAGCAGCGTCTGGATATTATATCTACAGATTTTGCTCACGATAACTTAATTATGTCTATTGTCGATTTTGCACGTGCGAAAACAAAATTTCCGTTATGCCAGCCCCCCAAAAAATGAAGATTTCACGTTTAGGGATTATTGCTGGAGGAGGATCACTTCCTCGGCAGCTTGCGGATTCCTGTTTATCGCTTGGTATTGAGCCATTTTTGGTTTGTTTTGAAGGTAATACAGATCCAGATTTTGTTAGAGATTTTTCCCATATATGGACTACTCTTGGGGCCGCAGGGAAGATTATGTCATTTTTTAAATCACATGACGTTCACGATCTTGTTATGATTGGTCATATCAAACGCCCTGCCTTATCGGATGTCATGCCGGACTGGAAGGGCCTACAAATTCTCTCACGTATTGGCTTAAAGTCCATGGGTGATAATAGCTTACTAACTCTTCTTAGAAAGGAGTTGGAGGGTGAGGGGTTTACATTGCATGGGATACAAGATTTTTGCGAGGGGTTACTTATATCAAGCGGGGCTGTAGGGTGTTATGAGCCAAACGCCCGGGATCATGAGAGTATTTTAGTTGGGGCGAAGGCATCGCAAGTTCTTGGAGCACTGGATATTGGGCAATCTGTGGTTGTTCAAAATGGTGTTGTTCTTGGCTTGGAGGGTGTTGAGGGTACGGATGCCCTTATTACACGTTGTAAAGATTTACAAAGTAGGGGGCGAGGCGCTATATTGGTTAAGACCTGTAAGCCACAGCAAGATATAAATTTGGACCTTCCTACTATTGGTTTGCAGACACTGATCAGCGCTCAAAAAGCGGGTTTAGTAGGGATTGCTGTACAGGCCAATCAAGTTATTCTCTCTGATCCGAAAACCGTTGCAGAATATGCGGATCGCTATAAAATGTTTGTGTATGGGTTTTTTCTAACTTCAGAATAGTAGGATTTAAATGAAAGTATTTATGGTTGTTGGTGAAGATTCTGGTGATTTGCTTGCAGCCCCCCTTATACGTGCATTACGAGAGCAACATGGTGATGCTCTAGAATGTTTTGGTATTGGTGGGCCTGCGATGAAAGCTGCTGGTTTTAAGGAATTGTTGCCTATGGACCAAATTTCTGTGATTGGTTTGTGGGAGGTTTTACCCAAAATTCCTCGCCTCATGAAAATTCATACGGCATTGATTGATGAGATTGAAAAAGACCAACCGGATGTCGTTGTTACGGTTGATTTTCCTGACTTTAACTTTCTTCTCGCGAAAAAACTTAAAAGGCGAGGTGTATACAAGGGTAAGTTAATTCATTATGTCGCGCCAAGTGTCTGGGCTTGGCGAGCGGGGAGGGCGAAGGCAGTTTCAGAGTTTCTTGATGGTATTATGTGTCTTTTTCCAATGGAGGTATCTTATTTTTCGCAGCATAATATTAAGGCTGTACATGTTGGGCACCCTCTCGTTGCAAGTGGTGCAAAAAACGCATTGGGTACGGAATTTAGAGATGCAAATGATATTCCGCAGGAGACTAAAACGGTTGGCTTGTTTTTTGGTAGCCGTGAGAGTGAGTTTAAAAATCTGAGTCCTATTATGAAGGATGCAACTATTCTTGTTCGTGATATTGAAAAGAAGATACGTGTAATCTCTCCTACGCTCCCAAGGCTTGAATTTGAGGTGCAAAAAATTCTTCACGGTATTCAGGTGCCTGTATATGTAAGCTGTAATCCATCAATGAAATGGAAGGCTTTTAAAGCCTGTGATGTGGCTATTGCGTGTTCAGGCACAGTTGCGTTAGAGCTTGCTTATGCCGGGGTGCCCCATATTATTGTTTACAAAGTTAACCCTATTACGGCATTTTTCCTTAAATTGATGGTCAAGGTTAAATATGCGCATCTTGCAAATATTTTGCTCGACAGGCCTGCTATCCCTGAGTTTCTGCAACATAAATGTGTGCCTGAGTTAATTGCTCAAGCTGTTTTAGATTTGATGCAAAGTGAAGAGTTGCGTAATCAGCAGAAAGAAGTTTCAGCTGAGCTTGAAAAATATTTGTCAAATGATGAGGGCATTCGTCCGTCTGTCAAAGCTGCTCAGTTTGTTACAGAAATTGCTCATCAAAAATCTGATTAACGATCGTCAATATCTACGTATGGGCGCTCTTTTGGTCCGGTATATAATTGACGCGGGCGGCCGATGCGAAGAGATGGTTCTTCGATCATCTCTTTCCATTGCGATATCCAGCCAACAGTCCTTGCTACTGCGAATAGCACGGTAAACATGCTGACCGGAAAGCCCATGGCTTTTAAGATTATGCCTGAATAGAAATCAACATTCGGGAAAAGCTTACGTTCAATAAAGTAATCATCTTCGAGTGCAATACGCTCAAGCTCCATTGCGAGTTTAAGACGGGGATCGCTTACACCCAGTTCTTCTAATACTTCGTCGCATGAGCTTTTCAGAACGTTTGCGCGAGGGTCAAAGTTTTTATAGACGCGGTGACCAAAGCCCATCAGTTTGAAGGGGTCATCCTTATCTTTGGCGCGGGCGAGGAATTCAGGAATGCGATCAACGCTACCGATCTCGTCGAGCATTTCAAGCACGGCCTGATTGGCTCCGCCATGGCTTGGCCCCCAGAGAGATGCAATGCCGGCGGCGATGCAAGCAAAAGGATTGGCCTGAGATGAGCCTGCAAGACGCACGGTTGATGTCGAGGCATTTTGTTCATGATCTGCGTGCAAGATGAAGATTTTGTCCATTGCACGTGCAAGAACGGGGTTAACCTTATAGGGCTCTGCTGGGACGGCAAAGCACATATAGAGGAAGTTTTCAGAAAAGCTCAGGTCATTGCGCGGATACATAAAGGGCTGTCCGATTGAATATTTATGTGTCATTGCGGCAAGTGTTCCGACTTTTGCAATCAAGCGATGCGAGGATATATCTCTCTGCTGTGGATCGTAAATATCAAGGGAGTCGTGATAGAAGGCAGAAAGGGCACCAACAACGCCGCACATAACTGCCATTGGATGGGCATCACGGCGAAAGCCACGGAAGAAGAAATTGAGCTGTTCATGAACCATCGTATGATAGGTAATGTTATGATCAAACTCTTCTTTTTGCGCTTTACTTGGTAGATCTCCGTAAAGAAGCAGGTAGGCGACCTCAAGGAACGTACTTTTTTGTGCAAGATCCTGAATTGTGTATCCGCGATGCATTAATATGCCTTTTTCGCCGTCAATGAATGTCAGCCTTGATTTACAGCTTCCTGTTGCGGTAAAGCTGGGATCAAATGTAAAATGCCCAGTCTGAGCGTATAATTTTTGAACATCAATTACAGGCGGGCCTTCCGTTCCTTCTAAAACTGGGAGTTTTACACTTTCACCTGTTTGGTCATTAGTAAGTGTAAAGGTTTTTTCAGAAGCATTTTCAGGAGGCATTATAATTATCCTAGGGTAGGAAGTGGGATGTCGGAATAGACTCGTCAGAGTTGACGTGTGAAAATACTACACCAGAATGATATATATTTCAATCTGATATAAATGTTCTTTCACTCAATAGCTGCTTGAATGCGGGCGCATGTTTCGTTTTTCCCCAGTATTTCTGCAGCATGGAATATGGATGGTGAAACGGTTGTTCCCGTTAATGCTGCGCGCAGGGGCATGGCAACTTTGCCAAGCTTGCTGTCCACTTGTCTGTCTGCAATCGCTTTGCACACAGATTGGATGGCCTCTGAAGTAAAATCATCTATATTTTTAAGCTCTGCGAGAAGGGTTTTTAAAATATCCTGTGCACCGCTTAGGGTTTCCTTTGCCTTTTCGTCAAAGCTCAAAGGGATGGTTTTTGCATAAAATGCTGATTCATCAGTAAATTGGATCAGGGTTTTGGCGCGGGATTTAAGTTCCTCAATCCCTTGCGTGATTCTTTGTATTGCCAGATCTTCAAGCTCTATATTATGGCGCTTTTGATAGAATGGTGCGGCCTGTTTGATTAAATATTGCGTCTCAGCGTGTTTGATGTAATGCGCATTTACATTTTCCAGCTTCGCCAAATCAAATTTTGCAGGAGATTTGCCGATGGCTCTAAGGTCAAACCATTTCACAGCATCCTCGCGCGAGATAATTTCTTCATCGCCATGCGACCAGCCCAAGCGCAGGAGGTAGTTAAACATAGCCTCCGGCAGAAAACCCTGATCGCGATAATCCTGAAGGCTTTCAGCGCCGTGGCGCTTTGAAAATTTACCACCGTCGCTACCGTGAATCAGGGGCATGTGCGCGAATTCCGGAACTGGCCAGCCCATGGCATCAAAAATAATTTTCTGGCGGAAAAGGTTATTGAGATGATCGTCTCCGCGCAGGATATGCGTAACGCCCATATCATGGTCATCCACGACGACCGAGAGCATATAAGTAGGCGTGCCGTCACTACGCAGGATGATGAAATCATCGAGCTGATCGTTTGATACCGTGACTTCGCCCTGAACGCGATCCGAGACTGTTGTTTTACCGTTGATTGGCGCTTTAATTCTCACGACGGGCCTGATGTCTTTGGGGGCGGCTGACGGGTCTGCGTCCCGCCAGCGCCGATCGTAGAAGGTTTTCAGGCCCTTAGCTTTTGCATTTTCGCGCATCTCTTCAAGCTCTTCGGGTGAGCAGTAACAATAATAAGCTTGACCCTTTTCAATCATTTGCATGGCAATTTCTCTGTGGCGTTCAAGGCGAGAGAATTGCGAGATAACCTCTCCGTCGTAATCCAGATTCAGCCATTTTAGGCCGTCCATGATGGCCTCTACGGCGGCCTCTGAGTGGCGCTTGCGATCGGTGTCTTCTATGCGCACAACGAATTTTCCGTTGTTATGACGTGCATATAGCCAGTTGAACAGGGCGGTACGCGCATTTCCGATATGCATAAATCCTGTAGGGGAGGGTGGAAAACGTGTTACAACGGTCATAGTATGGTATGCCTTATTCTGGTATTTCATTTCATATGTTGAGCGGACAATATCATGCAAAATGTTTTGCGCCTAGATCGTATTGACATAGATAGGTGGTTTTTGCGGCCAGTCTTGCCCTTTTCTTCGTGGATTTTGGAGCAGCTTTTTGCGCAGAAGGATTATCTTTTTCTCTGGGTACCTGTTTTTTTTGCTTTTGGTATCGCCTTTTATTTTTCTTTGCCTTTTGAGCCACCTCTGATTTTGAGCTTTATCCTTTGGGCGTTTTGGTTGTCAGTACATTTTTTTGTGAACGGGTACCGGCTGAGGATGACTTCATTTGCGCTGTTTTTGGTTATTTCCGGCTTTTTCGCAGCTTGTGTTCATACGGCAGTCATTCATACGCCGGTGCTTGATAAACGGCTTGGAACGGTTGATGTTGAGGGCATAGTGCATTCTGTTGAGCCGCTGGAAGAGGGCGGTGGAAGCCGTATAATCATGAGGGAGTTGAGTATTGAACGCTTGAGTTCGGAGGAAACCCCGCGCCTGATCCGGCTCAGGTTGCGAAAAGATGACAATGTTGTTGTGGGCCAACGCATTAGTGTTTTGGCATCACTTAACCCTCCTTCATCGCCTGTTGTGCCGGGTGGTTTTGATTTTCGGCGCTACATGTATTTTCAGGGAATTGGGGCGGTTGGTTTTATCTTTAATGCGCCGGTCATTCTTGACGATGCACCGCGGAGCTTTTTTAACATTGAGCGTATGCGCCAAAGCATAGCCAAGCGGATTAAGGCTGCCCTTCATCCAGAACATGCAGGGGTTGCAATGGCTTTGATTACAGGGCAAAAAAATGCACTGACCGATGAGGACAGGCAAGCTTTGCGTGATGCAGGGCTTGCACATATGCTTGCGATTTCGGGACTTCATGTGGGGCTGGTGTCGGGCGCATTATTTTTCTTTTTGCGCCTTGTGATGGCGTCTTTTTCTTCTTTTGCACTTCGGTACCCTGTAAAAAAAGTAGCTGCGGTTTGTGCTTTATTAGGGGCGATTTTTTATATGGTGTTGGCGGGGGCGACCGTACCAACGCAACGCGCAGTTCTGATGAGCGCGATTGTTTTTCTTGCTGTTATTCTTGATCGATCCCCCATATCTCTCAGGCTTGTTGCATTTTCAGCATTGATTGTATTGATTGTAAGTCCCAATAGTTTGCTTTCAGCAAGCTTTCACATGTCGTTTGCAGCAGTGACATGCCTGATTTATTTTTACGAGCTTTCACGTACTTTCTGGCGGGAGAGTTACCAGAAAACAGGTTTTGTACGTAAAGTTATGCTGTATTTTATTGCCGTTTGTATGACGACTGTGATTGCGAGTTTGGCAACGGCGCCATTTGCACTTTATCATTTTGGTCAGGTTTCTTTTATTGGTTCGCTTGCCAATCTTGTGGCTGTGCCGCTCTTGGCGTTTGTGATAATGCCTTTTGCTCTGGTGTCGATGATATTTCTGCCCCTGGGACTGGAGTATTGGCCCTTACAAATTGTAGGCTTTGGAGTAGAGGGGATTTTGCAGATCGCGCATTGGGCGGCGGCATTGCCTCATGCAATTATCCGCACTCCGGCCTGGAGTTTTTCGGGGTTTGTGATGATGGTTTTGAGCATTTTGTGGATTATTTTGTGGAAAGGATGGGGAAAGGCCTTGAGCTTGCCCTTTTTAATGGTTTCATTTGCCCTTCTTCATGCACAAACACAGCCCAATATTCTGGTTGCATCATCGCATAAGCTGTTTTTGTTTAAATTCGGGGATCATATTTTTGCGTCTTCGCGGCGAAGTGATAGATTCGTTTTGGAAAATTGGGAAGAATTTTATGGTTTGGCGGAGGGGAGCGCCAAACTGTTGCCGTATAAGGGTGGAGTGCGTGATGTATCACCGCTTTATACTTGTGGGGCGGAGGGGTGCCGTTTCGTGATGCGAGGCCAGAAAATTTCCTTTGTTCGTGATGCCTATTATATCGGGTCTGAGTGTGCATGGGCGGATGTGGTTTTGTCTGAGGAGCCTGTAAATAAACGTCAATGCGGGGCGCAGGTGGTAATTGATAAATTTGATACTTGGCGCAGCGGTGCACACGCTTTGACGATTGTTGAGGATGGTGCGGTGCACGTTCAAAATGTTGCGCAAAGTATATCGGGGCGGGCGTGGTCAGAGAGTACAAAAACCAGACACTAGTTAATGGTATGTCCTGATGAGACTCGCGAGAAGACCCTGAATTTTGACGCGGTGAGGCTCAAGGATGCGGGGCTCGTAATCATCATTTTCCGGCTCCAGTACAATTTTACCACCTGCGCGGCGCAGGCGTTTCAGGGTGACTTCCAGATCATCCACCAGAGCGACAACTATTTCACCGTTTTCTGCGTTATCGCAGCGTTTGATGATCACTGTATCCTGATCGTGTATACCGGCCTTGATCATGGAATCACCTTCAACGGTAAGGGCGTAATGCTCACCCTTACCAATAAAGCCTTGGGGGAGGGATATTGTTTGTCCGTCATCACGAACAGCTTCTATAGGGGTTCCGGCGGCGATTTTTCCCAACAATGGTATTTCATCAAAACTGAAATTTGCAGGGTGAGGGATATTGACCGCTGTAGTCTGGGATTGCTCATCCAGGCGCATGCCACCGGGCAGGCGTTTAATTTGAAGTGCGCGGGCGCGGTGCGGTAGGCGCTCAAGATATCCGCGTTCAACGAGTGCAGAAATAAGGCGATGAATGCCCGATTTTGATTTCAGGCCAAGAGCGTCTTTCATTTCCTCGAATGATGGTGGGATATCGTCTTGCGCCATTTTATCATGTATGAGCAGCAGCAGGTCTTTTTGCTTTTTGGTAAGCATAATATATCTCTCTCTATTTGTGAATTCTTGCACCTATAGTCACTATTTGTTCTACTTTAGTTCACTGTCTGTGTCAAGTATGTGGGATTTAATTTAGCAAATTTTTTACAGCAAGGCCAATATCATTTTCGCGCATAAGGCTCTCACCAACGAGAAAGCCCTGATATCCGGCATTTTGCAATGCTCTGATTGTTGTGTTTTCACTGATGCCACTTTCTGAGATTTTATAAGTGTTATCTGGCATGTGATGCATAAGATCATAGGAAGTCTGGACGTCAACATTAAGGGTTTTTAGGTTGCGGTTATTAACACCAAGCATCATGGGATTAAGGTTTTTGGCGCGCTCCAGCTCAGGGAGGTCGTGGATTTCGACAAGGACATCCATGCCGAGTGCCGTGGCGCTATCATAAAGTTCGCGGGCTTGCGAATCACTGAGTGCTGCCATAATGAGCAAGATGCAATCTGCGCCGAGGGCGCGTGATTCGAGAATCTGGTAGGGGTCGATCATGAAATCTTTACGCAATACGGGAATTTTTATGTGCTGTTTGATTTGCAGCAGGTAATCATCATGCCCCTGAAAATACGGTTCGTCTGTTAATACAGACAGGCATGTTGCACCTGAGTCTTGGTATATCCGGGCGATTTTGAGGGGATCAAAATCTTTTCGGATAATGCCTTTGCTCGGTGAAGCTTTTTTTACCTCTGCGATCAGCGCGGGGCCTTCAGCATTTTTGAGGGCAGTAAGAAATCCTAAGGGCGCAGGTTTTTCTGCGGCTATGGATTCTAGTTCGCTTATTGGGGTTTGAGATTTTTGGTGCGCAATGTGCTGCCTTTTCTTTTGACAAATTTCCTCAAGTTTATCCATGATTAACCCTAATCTTCGGCGTGCTTTTGTGTGAATTTGCGGTAGGATTCGAAAAGCTTCATTGCGCTGCCATCATCAAGAACAGCTTGGGCTTTTTGTGCGGCTTCGGGCAGGTTTTGTGCATTTTCACTAATGCACAGAACGGCGGCAGTATTGGCGACGATAATATCTCGGTATGCGTTTCTTATGCCTTCCAATACAGCCATGAGGGCATCGGCGTTATGCTCCGGGTTACCACCAATCAGCCCCTCAGGCTTGGCAAAACCCAGGCCGAAATCCTGCGGGGAGAGAATATCTTCGGTGATATTATTGTCGTAAAGTTTTGCGACGTAAGTTTTTCCGGTGGTTGTTATTTCATCAAGGCCATCTGAGCCGTGCACGACCCAGGCACGTTTTGCGCCCAGATTTTTAAGAACCTGTGCCATGGGCACCACAAGTTCACGCTCGAATACGCCGAGCAATTGATATTTTGTTTTCGCCGGATTTGCGAGCGGGCCAAGAATATTGAATATTGTACGCACACCCAGCGCTTTGCGCACGGGTGCAACGTATTTCATGCCTTTGTGATGACGTGGGGCCATTAAAAAGGCAAAATTATATTTTTTGAGTGCTAGCTCAAGTTTTTCCTGTGGTACATTGAGTTTTACGCCCATGGCTTCGAGGACATCAGCAGCGCCGGATTTGGAGCTGGCCGAGCGGTTGCCATGTTTCGCAACGGGTACACCGCAAGCGGCGGCCACTATAGCTACGGCGGTTGAGACATTGTATGAGCCTGATGAATCCCCGCCGGTGCCGCAACAATCAACGGCACCTTCGGGGGCGTTAATGCGCAGAACTTTTTCTTGCATGACTTTGGCCGCACCAGTGATTTCATCAACCGTTTCACCGCGCACAGATAGCCCCATCAAAAAGGCTGCAATTTGCTCCGAGCTCCATTTCCCTTCCATGATCTCACTCATGGCTTGTCTCATGAGAGATTCTGGCAGGGTTTTTCTTTGCTGAATTTGGTCTAATATAGATATCATTTCGTAAGCTCCAAAAAATTCTTGAGCAATTGGTGGCCATGATGGGTTGCAATGCTTTCCGGATGAAACTGCACGCCATGTATGGGATTTGCTTTATGGGACAGCGCCATGATCATGCCATCTTGTGTCTGTGCTGTCACCTCTAAACATTCAGGTAATGTTTTTGAATCGGCAATCAACGAATGATAGCGCGTTACGGTGTATGGGGAGGGTATGCTCTTAAACATAATGCCATTATTATGGGTGATTTCGGAAGTCTTGCCGTGCATTGGGGTTTTGGCGCGGATGACTTTGCCGCCAAATGCCTGTGCGATGGCCTGATGTCCCAGGCAAACTCCTAAAAGGGGGGTTTTTGTTTCCGCTGCCAGAGTGATTAGCTCCAGACAAATTCCTGCGTGATCGGGGTCGCTCGGGCCGGGAGAAATTAAGATTCCTGCCGGATTTTCATCCATGATCTCTTTGGCGGTTTTTTCGTCATTGCGATAGATGCGGGTTTTCTTCTTGAGGTCGCCAAGATATTGGACTAAGTTATATGTAAAGCTATCATAGTTATCAATTAAGGTAATCATGGATTTGTTATGGCTTTGTGTGTTACAAAAAGCAAGTAAACAAAATGCATTTGACGTAAAAGTGGTATTATGTACGATGAAACGCCTCTAAGTAAGCCAGTGAAAGCCATGATTTTTATCATGATTGCTCTGGTTCTGATTGTTTTTACAGACCTTTTTGTGCTAGAGGGGCGGCAATTTATCTGGACAGCAAAACAAGAGAGCGGCATTACGGCAACTGGTGATTTGTCTATTGATGTTTACAGCCTAAAAGAGCGCCACAATCAGTACATGGAGTACGGTATTGCAATGCCGCAATCGTTGCAGGCCAGCGTGAATAAGCCCAAGCCGCTAGATTATGAGCCAGAACCTCGCACACAAACTGCTCTGGTTGAGCGTGAGAGGGATGTTGTTTCGATTGAGCCTGCATCTGGGGTAGAAAAAGAGATTGATGTCGCTCCGGTTAAGAATATTTCTGACGTTCTCGCAAATATAGGAGATGAACAGGCAATTGAGAATGTTAAGGTTTTACCCGAAGATATTGAGCACGTGGTAACGCCTGAAGAGAATTATATTTGGGAGGGTCCAGATCTAAGTGGGCGCCCCAAAATAGCTATAATAATTGATGATATGGGCGTGTCTTTGCGTAGCAAGCTGGTTGAGATTATGCCTGCGCCCTTAACGCTTGCTTATCTTCCTTATGCCGAAAATCTGGCGGAGCACACTGCGCGTGCCAAGAAAAATGGGCATGAACTTATGGTTCATATGCCCATGGAGCCTATGGATGCCTCTAATGATGGTGGGCCTAAAGTTTTAAGCGCATCGCTGAGTGATGCTGCTTTTCGGGATGTCGTGGATTGGGATTTATCTCAGTTTAAGGGATATGCCGGTTTTAACAATCATATGGGCAGTCGCCTGACGCAGGATGAGGAGGCGCTTGGGCGTCTTATGCGCCATGTTAAGGGGCGGAACTTGTATTTTGTGGATTCAAAGACAATTGCCTCTTCCGTTGCTGCGCAGGTTGCACGTGATAATGGTATTGCCTATGCGGAGCGGGATATTTTTCTGGATCATGAAATTACGCCGGACTTTATCCGTAAATCTCTGGAGCAGCTTGAGAGGATTGCGCGCGAAAAGGGCTATGCTATTGCGATTGGCCACCCGCATAAGGAAACGATTGATGCCCTCAAGGATTGGTTGCCTTCATTAAAAGCCAAGGGCATTGAACTTGTTCCTGCCAGTGCGCTGGTGAACAGACCTGTTGAAGAAAGACAGGGCGGCCTGTACGTCGTGCGCTAGGGTTTTGAAAATTTTTCCAGTGTTAGCTGCGCGGCGTGCAGAACGGCTTTGGCTTTATTGCAACATTCCTGATGCTCCATCTCTGGGGAGCTGTCTGCAACGATGCCGCCGCCAGCCTGAACATAGACCTTGCCGTCCTTTACGAGCGCGGTGCGCAGAGCGATACAGCTGTCCATTGTGTGTTTTGAGAAATAGCCGATGCCACCGGCATAGGTTCCACGGCGGGAGGTTTCAAGTTCATCTATAATTTCCATGGCGCGTATTTTCGGCGCGCCGCTGACGGTTCCAGCGGGAAAGCCTGCAAAGAGGGCATCAATAATATCAACATCCTTGCGCAGTTTTCCCTGCACATTTGAAATGATATGCATCACATGGGAATAGAATTCAACCTGAAATTGTTCTGTGACCTCGACAGTGCCGGTTTCTGCGATGCGCCCTATATCGTTGCGGCCCAGATCGAGTAACATTAAATGCTCGGAGAGTTCTTTGGGGTCGTTCAGTAAATCCTGTTTTTGTGCTTCATCTTCTGCTGGGTTAGCACCACGCTTGCGGGTTCCTGCGATGGGGCGGATGGTTGCCGTATTATCGCGCACACGCACCAAAATTTCCGGGCTGGAGCCGACGAGCGCGAAATCCTCGAAGGCCAGATGAAATAAAAATGGCGAAGGGTTTATGCTGCGCAGAGATCTATATAGCTCGAAGGAGGGGAGATCGAAATCTATTGAAAAACGCTGTGAGAGAACGGTTTGGAATATTTCGCCTGCGTGAATATATTCAATGGCTTGCTTAACGGCATTTTTATATTCTGCCTCAGGAGTGTTGGATTTTGGGGCCTGGTCAGCGGGCAGCGCGGTTTTGTGTTCCAGTAATTTGGGATCAAGCGGCGCAGTCAGTGCGTTTAACACCTTGTCTAATCTTGATTTGGCATCGTTATAAATGACATCGGCAGGCAGGGGGGAGTTGCCTTTATGATCATAGACCGGCGTTGCAATACATAGCGTGTTTTTGACGTTATCAAAGACCACTAAAATAGAGGGACGGATAAGGATGCTGTCGGGCACGCCCAGATGATCGGGGTTTGCGTCGGGGATGTTTTCAATCAGGCGGATCATGTCGTAGCCGATATATCCAAACAGGCCAAGCGCACACATAGGTGGCAGCCCTTCGGGCAGGATATCAACCGTGCTTGCCGCAATGGCTTCTTTCAGGGCTGTTTTGGCTTCTTGTTTTTCTTGCACCCACTGGCCATTTTTGCCGCGAGTCTCAACTTTTGCGCGTGTACAGCGCCAGAGAAAGTCTGGATTTGTGCCAATAATTGAATAGCGCCCGAGTGTTGTAACACCCTCGACGGATTCGAGCAGGAAGGAATGCGCATTATAGGCGCAGATTTTTAAGTATGCAGAAACAGTTGTTTCCAAATCTGCGGACATCCAGTGCCAAACAAGCTGTGATTTTTTGTCTGCAAAGTTCTTTTTGAATTCGTCAAGATTTGGTTGTGCTTTTGACATTCTAGTTTGTTTCGTCTGGGGAACCATAAGTGCGCTCAAGCAAGGCCTTATTTATTTTGGCCTCATATTTTTGATTAAGCTGGCGGATATACATCAGCAATGCCTCATCCTTTGCTTCCTGGTCTAGTGTTTCTCGCAGGGCTGTCATTTGCTCACCCTCACTGAGAGGAATTTCTGGCAGGCTGTGAGCGACGATTTTGATTAAAGCATATTGTTTATCAAGTTTAAGCATCTCATGGCTATGCATTGCTGTTTTAAAAATCACCGGGCGGACTGCGTCGTTTAAAGGTTCTGCAATCGGACCATTAATCGTTATTTTCTCGATACGCTGTATTTTTTTATTCTGCGTTTGGGCGATGGATTGTAAGGTGGAGCCACCTGTTTCCAGCTCAGCCAGTAATTTCTTTGTGCGGATTTCATTTTGTGCATTTTGCTGGTCGGCTATGAATTGGTCATTCAGCTCAGGTTTCACGTTTTCAAAAGGGGTGTAAGTTTCCGGTTGGCTGCTTTTTAGTTTAAAAGCAACGAACTTGCCGCTCGGAAGCTCTTCCATGATAGAGAATTCATCTTCAGGGGTTAGGGCAAAAATTGATTGTACAGCGCTTGACACATCTTCACCCTTCAGTATGTCTGATTTCCAGGCTTCTCCATTTTTAAGCATGGCGATGGCATCAATATCCTCGATTGTGAAAATTTGAAGATCTATTGTCTCGGCGATTGTTTCAAAGCTGTTTCCCTCATTTAAAAGCTTTTCAAAGCCAGAGGCTATTCCATAAAGTTTTTCGGCTTTTTTCTCTTCGCTGAGCTCATTTCTAATTTGCTCTTTTACGGCTTCTAAAGGTTTGATGAAAGGGGGAATAATATCATCAAGGCGCAAAATATGAAACCCAAGCGGGCTTTGCGCGGGCCCTACAATTTTGCCAATTTCACGATCCTTCAGAGCCTCATCAAGTGTTGGCAACATGGCGTTTGTTTCGAAGGGAACTTTTTCAACGTATTGCGCCTCATCGCCTGAAATTTTTTCAACAGCGTCTTTGAGGGATATACCTGTTTGAACGAGATCATAGACTTCTTGCGCTGGCTTTTCTTCCTGAAACAGCGCCTGAGTAAGGACTAATTGTTCATCTACCGAAAAAGCCTCCGGGTTTTCATCGTAAATTTGCTGAATTTCTTCATCACTGACGCTAACTTCAATTTTTGTCTTTTCCGGGTCAAAGACGGCGGCCTGAACGCTGCGATATTCAGGGATTTTATATTTTTGGCGTTTCAGCGCCTCGTACAGGCTTGTGAGTTGTTCTTCGGTTGCAGGCTCAAGATCTTTTATGTCGGTATCCGGCAGGAGAAGAATTTCAATATCTCGCGTCTGGTTCTGAAACTGAAATAGGTCACCCGCCAGAATGTCGGTGCCGGGGGCGAAGCCGTCTGTGATGGCATCTGTCAATAATTCGACCGTGAGTTCTTTTTTTACTTCATCAATAAATTGTTTTTCTGTTAACCCTTGCGCACGAAGAAGGCTGTCCAGCGTTTGTTGCATGGTTTCGCCTTCTTGCATTTGGGGCTTGATGATTTCCGCTATGCGAAATTTAAGTTGCTCATTGTCAATTTCGATGCCGTATTTTTCCGCTTCGGTCAGAAGAAAATATTTACGAATTTCGCCTGTGAGTATTTGATCAACTAGTCCCAGCTTATAGGCTTGTTGTGCTGTTATTCCGTATCCTCGGTATTGCGCAAGATTGCGCTGCACGGTGCGATCAAAATCCTGGATTGTGATTTTATGATTTTCAATTTGTGCTACGTCATTATCGTTTGCTCGGCCACCCAAAACGCCGCGCACATCCATGACCACCAGTCCGCCTACAGCCATTCCCAGCAGGCCAAAAATTGTATATTTCAAAAATCCTTTACTTGCACCAGAGCGCAGAGATTGCATAACCATATTTTTCTACTCATTTTTTCTTTTAGATAATTTTGGCACTATAAGCAGGTGTTGCATGCGGATCAATCAATATTGCTTTTTGGGCAGTGCAATTGTAAGGATAGTCTCATGAAAAAATTAATCGTTGGTAACTGGAAAATGAATTTAAACGCTGAGCAGGCGTTACAATTGGTGAGGGATATTGTTACAATCCGATCAGCTGCGAGGTTAGGCGATGTTGAATTAGCTGTATGTCCAGCTTTTCCTTATCTTGTCAGCGCTGTTGATCTCTTGAGCGGCGAATCTGTTGCTGTTGGAGCGCAAGATTGCTCTGATCAGGATAATGGAGCTTATACAGGTCAGGTTTCTGCGCGCATGTTATCTGATATAGGGTGCCGCTACGTTATTCTTGGCCATTCCGAGCGCCGCCAGTATAATGGTGAGAGTAATGCGCTTGTAATGGCCAAAGCAGAAAAGGCCATCAATCATGGTCTTGTTCCAATTATTTGCGTGGGGGAAACTCAAGATGAGCGTGACAGTGGCCGGGCGCAAGAGGTTGTAAAACGTCAAATTATAGAATCATTACCTGCGCGCCGAGACAGTGTTAATTTTGTTGTTGCTTATGAACCGGTTTGGGCGATTGGTACGGGCAAGACGGCAAGTCGTGATGATGTCGCTGAGATGCATGCATTTATTCGCTTGCTGATTACGCCCAGAACTATGATTTTGTATGGTGGATCAATGAAACCGGATAATGCAGCTGCGCTTTTATCAACGACCAATGTTGATGGTGGCTTGATTGGCGGGGCGAGTTTGACGGCTGATCAATTTATGGCTATTGCGCAAGCCGGATTTATTGGCTAAAACAACGCTTATTGATAAAAAAGAAGTGTGCACCTATGGAATCTGTTGTTCTTGTTATTCATCTTATCCTTGCCTTGGCGATTATTGGCCTTGTTCTGCTTCAGCGTTCTGAAGGTGGCGGACTTGGTATTGGCGGCGGAGGCGGTGGGCTCGGTAGCTTTGCTTCGGCGCGCGGCACGGCCAATGCTCTGACAAAGATGACGGCGCTATGTGCGTTTGGGTTTTTTATAACGTCTTTGACCTTGGGGGTTTTGGCAAGTGGGCATTCCCGCCAGAGCGCCGGATTGCTTGAGGGCCTGGATGCATCTGAAATTCAGGCACCTGTTATAAATGTTGATGGTGAAATTACTCCGCCCAATGCTATTAATGATGCTCAGCAGGATCTGAATTTAAACACAGTTGACCCTCAACCAGAGCCGGAGCCGACCGCGCCCTAGAGTTTTAAAATGACACGATACATATTTATTACAGGTGGCGTTGTTTCCTCACTCGGAAAAGGCCTTGGCTCCGCTGCGCTTGGGGCGTTGTTGCAGGCGCGCGGCTATCGTGTTCGGCTGTGTAAGCTTGATCCTTATCTGAACGTTGATCCGGGCACGATGAGCCCGTTTCAACATGGTGAAGTTTTTGTTACCGATGACGGCGCGGAGACAGATCTTGATCTGGGGCATTATGAGCGCTTTACAGGGGTTCCGGCGAAAGCGACGGATAATACGACAACGGGGCGGATCTATACATCTGTTTTGCAAAAAGAGCGCCGAGGTGAGTATCTGGGGGCAACTATTCAGGTTATTCCTCATATTACCAATGAAATTAAGGATTTTATCCGCGAAAAAGACGGTACAGCTGATTTTGTTTTGTGCGAGATTGGCGGAACTGTAGGGGATATTGAGAGCCTGCCGTTCCTTGAGGCGATCCGCCAATTTGGGAATGAAGTTGGGCGCGCGCGCGCAATTTTCATTCATGTGACGTTGTTGCCTTATATTCCTGCGGCAGGTGAGCTGAAAACCAAGCCTACGCAGCATTCGGTCAAGGAGCTGATGAGCTATGGGATACGTCCGCAGATTTTGCTTTGCCGCGCGGATCGGCCGATTGAAAAAGAGGATTGCCGCAAAATTGCGCTGTTTTGTAATATTGATGAGAAGAAGGTTATTCCTGCGCTGGATGTTTCATCGATATACGAAGTGCCGCTTTCCTATCATGCGGAGGGGTTTGATCATCAGGTGATGGAAAGTTTTGGGATTAAGGATATTCCTAATCTGGATTTGTCGATCTGGAAAAATATAGTCGAGAGCATTAAAGCGCCTGAGGGAGACGTTGAAATTGCGATTGTGGGCAAGTATACGAATTTAACAGATAGTTATAAATCCTTGAATGAGGCACTTATTCATGGGGGCATAGCCAATAAAACCAAAGTCAAATTACGTTTTATTGAGGCGGAGATTTTTGAAAAGGAATCTCCCGCTATTCATTTGAAAGGGGTGCATGGAATTCTTGTTCCCGGCGGTTTTGGCGATCGTGGGGTCGAGGGTAAAATTCTGGCGGCGCAATACGCGCGGGAGAATAATATCCCCTATTTTGGCATTTGTTATGGCATGCAGATGGCGGTGATTGAAGCAGCGCGTAATCTTTGCGGCCTTAAAGGTGCAGGCTCGAGCGAGTTTAAGAAATGTGAAATACCGGTTATTGGTGTTATGACCGAATGGCTTAAGGGCGATAAAAAAGAGAAACGCCAGAAAAGTTCCGATCTGGGCGGAACGATGCGTCTGGGCGCGTATCCGGCACATTTGAAAAAAGGCTCCAAGGTTGAAGGTATTTACGGCAGTAGCAAAATCAGTGAACGTCACCGCCACCGCTATGAGGTGAATGTGAATTATATTGATCAACTTGAGGCAAAAGGTTTGATGTTCTCTGGAATGTCGCCTGATGGTGCTTTACCGGAGATTGTTGAATATAAAGATCACCCGTGGTTTATTGGCGTTCAGTTCCATCCGGAGCTTAAATCCAAGCCGTTTGATCCTCATCCGTTGTTTGTGTCATTTATCGAGGCTGCGGTTAAACAAAGCAGATTGGTGAAATGAAAAAAATTTTATTTACTCTCCTTTTCTTGGTTCTTGCGCTGTTTTCGCCGCACAAAGTCCATGCAGAGGAAAGCGTCGGCGGAAAACTGATGGCAACATGTTGGGCAGACAGCAGTGACCATGCAGGCGCATCGAATTGCATATATGATCACCTGAAAACCTATCAGGAGCGCTTGTCAAAAGCCGAAGGCGCAGCCGCCGGGCAAGCCGCGCAGGACGATGTGGAATACGGATCGCTTTATAAAAGTTTAGACGTGGATTATGCCGGCGCACTAGAAAAAAGTTTCGAAACATTTCATGCCTACATGAACGCGGAGTGCGAAAGAATACGGCACAGATACCTTACCGGAAATGGCGCAGGCGATGCGGAAGTCGTCTGCAAAATTAACATCATCCATGAAAGACTAGGACGATTGGAAACAAAGAATGAACAAAACGATTAAACTGTGCAATCTTGAAATTGCAAACCACAAACCGATGACGCTGATCGCGGGGCCATGCCAGCTTGAGAGCAAGGATCATGCCTATGAGATGTGCGGGGCGCTTAAGGAACTCACTAAAAATCTTGGTATGCAGTTTATTTATAAAACTTCCTACGATAAGGCCAACCGGACATCTTTACTTGGTAAGCGCGGGGTAGGGATTGATAAGGGGCTTCAGATTCTGGCGGATATTCGTAAGGATTTTGGTGTGCCGGTTTTGACCGATGTTCACAGTGCCAGCCAGTGCGCGCCGGTGGCTGAGGTTGTTGATGTCTTGCAAATCCCTGCGTTTTTATGCCGTCAGACGGATTTGCTTATTGCGGCGGCTAAAACCGGCAAAGTTGTGAATGTTAAAAAAGGCCAGTTTCTCGCGCCTTGGGACATGAAAAACGTTGCAAATAAGGTTTCTGAGAGCGGAAATGATAATATCCTGCTGACTGAGCGGGGGGTTTGCTTTGGCTATAATACGCTGGTTTCGGATATGCGTAGTATTCCTATCATGAAAGAAACGGGCTATCCGGTGATTTATGATGCGACGCATTCCGTGCAGCAACCGGGCGGTTTGGGCGGCGCATCGGGCGGTGATCGGCGCATGGTTCCGGTTTTGGCGCGCGCGGCTGTGGCTGTCGGGGTTGCCGGTGTGTTTATTGAAACTCACCAAGACCCTGATAATGCACCCTCAGATGGGCCAAATATGGTCAAATTAAGTGAAATCCCCAAAATCCTGGAAAAACTGATTGCGTTTGATAAAATTGCAAAAATGGGTTAGAATATAAGGGTAATAAGCAGGAGGCTTAGAATATGCGTGTTCCCGGCGCATCACAGTTTTTGAACTCATCTATTTTGGCGAATTCTCGTGGTCTTGCTGCGCAAACAAATTCTGTTTTGTCTGAGGCGCTTGGGTCCTTAAGTCTTCTCGATTCCGGTAAGCGCATTAACCGCTCTGGTATTGGTATATCTAACGAAGCACGTCAAAGAACGCGTCAGTTTCTTGATAGCAATAAAACCAACATTAATGAATTGTTTTCTTTTTCAGGCGGAGCGAGTGCATCTGTTGAAAATGCCCTTATACAAATTCGCGCACTGCAATCAACTGTCAAGCTATCCAGAACAAGCGATGCTGTTCAGCAGGCCCGTGGATCTGTTGTTGATGAAAACGCCTAGATTATAAATTTTAAGGTATTTGTGAGCTCCTCTAATCCTTCTTTTATTTTACATGCTTATGAACTTGATGAGTCAGGTGAGCCTTTATGCCCTGATGCGATTGCAAAAAAGCTGGGGGATGATTGTTTGGCATGGGTGCATCTGGATGCGCGCCATGAAAAGACGCGGGGCTGGCTGGAGCAAAATGTTTCCTATCTTGATAGTTTGATTATTGATGCGCTTCTGGCCGGAGAGACGCGCCCGCGTGTGACCGAGTATGGGGAAGGGCTTTTGGTTATTCTGCGTGGGGTGAATTTGAATGAGAATGCGGATCCTGAGGATATGATCTCTATTCGTTTGTGGATTGATCCGCACCGAATTATTTCGCTGCAGCAGCGCCCCCTGAAAGCCGTTGAAGATTTATGCCGGATAATTGAGTCGGGCAAAGGTCCGGCTAATGCCGGTGATTTTCTTGTGGCATTGGCAACACGCCTGTTTCAACGCATGGAGCCGGTGATCCTTGAATTGGATGAGGCAACTGACAATATCGAAGAGATTATTTTGGAGAAGCCTGACATAGCTTGCCGTCATTCCATTATTGATACACGTAAAACGGCGATTGTTCTGCGCCGTTATATCGCGCCACAAAAGGATGTGCTCTCAACGCTGCGGGTTATAGATTTGCCGTGGCTTGAAGCAAAACATAAACGGGCATTTCAGGAAAACCAGGACCGCGTAATGCGCTATGTTGAGGATCTTGATGCTATTCGCGAGCGCGCGCAAATTGTTAAGGATGAGCTGGCCAATATTATGGCGGACCGGATGAACAAGAACATGTATGTTCTTTCTATTGTCGCGGCAATTTTTCTGCCGCTCGGTTTTTTAACGGGGCTGATGGGGATTAATGTCGGGGGAATGCCCGGCGTTGACAATGATATGGCGTTTTGGGTTGTCTGCGCTATTTGTTTAAGCTTTGCAACGATTTTGCTCTGTGTATTCCGTTTCATGAAGTGGCTTTAAAACCTTTTTCCCTCTTTATCTTTTTAGAATATGCGCTAAAACCTGTAGGGACATAAATAGACGAGGTTTTGCCATGACAGCCATTATTGATATTCACGCACGCGAAATTCTGGATAGCCGAGGAAATCCTACGGTTGAGGTTGATGTGGTGCTGGAGACTGGAGCGAAGGGGCGGGCTGCGGTTCCCTCTGGCGCATCCACTGGTGTGCATGAGGCTGTGGAGCTGCGCGATGGTGATAAGGGCCGTTATGCCGGTAAGGGTGTGAGTAAGGCTGTTGAGTTTGTGAATACTGAAATTTTGGATAATCTGATCGGTTTTGATGCCGAGGATCAGATGGGAATCGACCAAATGTTGATTGATCTGGACGGGACGGAGAATAAAGGCCGCCTAGGGGCGAATGCCATTTTGGGCGTATCGATGGCTGTGGCTAAGGCGATGGCGGATGAGATGGATATGCCGCTCTACCGCTATATTGGTGGGGCGTATGCTCATAAATTACCCACGCCGATGATGAATATTATTAATGGCGGCGCGCACGCGGATAATCCGGTTGATATTCAGGAATTTATGATTATGCCTGTGTCTGCGCCGAACTTTTCTGAAGGGCTTCGGATGGGCGCGGAGGTTTTTCATGCACTGAAAAAAGAACTCTCCAAGGCCGGATATAATACAAATGTGGGGGATGAGGGGGGATTTGCTCCGGCAGTGAAATCTTCAGACGAGGCGCTTGGCTTTATTATGAAATCGATTGAATCAGCAGGTTATGCACCGCAGGAGGATATCGTTATTGCACTTGATGCTGCCTCTACAGAGTTTTTCAAAAAGGGCAAGTATCATCTGGAGGGGGAGGGGAAAGTTTTTTCCTCCGACCAGATGGTGTCGTATTATCAGGATTTGTGCACGCGTTACCCCATTGTATCGATTGAGGACGGGCTGGCTGAGGATGACTGGGCGGGGTGGAGCGCATTGACGGCGGCGCTTGGTGATAAAGTACAACTGGTTGGAGATGACCTTTACGTGACCAATGCCAAGCGCCTGAAACGTGGAATTGAAGAAAAAGCGGGGAACGCTGTACTCGTTAAGGTTAATCAGATCGGCACGCTCACCGAAACTTTGGAAACTATTGAGATGGCGAAGAAGGCCGGATTTGGGATTGTTCTCTCGCATCGTTCTGGCGAGACAGAGGATTACACAATTGCCGATTTGGCCGTTGCTACAAATGCGGGGCAGATCAAGACAGGCTCTCTTTCGCGCTCTGACCGTATCGCAAAATATAATCAATTGCTGCGGATTGAAGAAGAGCTTGGTCATAATGCGCGCTATGAAGGGCGTGGTTTTTACCGTTAGTCATGCTGTAAAGCACCTACACCCTTATCGCTGGATGTTAATCTTTGCGGTTCATGGGCATTTTGTGCGCATGAGTGAGCAAGCTTCATATACCATCTGGTAGTAGTATCGGGATTTATATCGGTTTTTGCTGAAGCCCATATGTATGTAATTTTGTGTCCCCCTCTTTCAAAACGTTTTGCTTCACGAATAAGAACTTCCTGTGCAATCCTTGTAGGATTTTGTTTACTAGTCGCGGCCATCATATCTTGTGTGAAATTAACAGCATTTTTGCTATCCGAAAAAATTTTTAAGGGTGCATTATTGCGAGTTTCTCGGATACCTATAGCAAGTGCTATATATTCTGAATAATTGTTATCTTCAGCTAAGGCTACTTGAAGCATAAATGCTTCATCTTGATATTGCGATATATAGTCATCGCCTTGATCAAAAAGTAAGCGTATAGGATTTTTCGGATCATCGGTGAGCATAACAACGCCAGCAGTAATTTTTTTATCTTTGTAACTGCCGTCTACGTATACGTGATAGAAGCCATCAGGTTGAAGTGTCGGTTCAAGTGTCCTCATAAAGCCGGACCTTAATGCCATAATTCAAATATGTCAAAAAAATAAAAAAGTGAGTCATTTGAGTCACTTAGTTTGTTTGTTCTTTTTTCGTTCACTTTAAGCTATTGAATCTGCATGATTTTTTTATTGCGCAGAACGAATCAATGTGATTCTATACGTGCATGAACAAGTCAATGCCTTTTCACAGTTTTATACACAAAAATTTGCCGATTATGATTGGTGTTATGCTTTGTGCTTATTTTTCGTTTCATGCGTTGTATGGAAAGCGCAGTTACAATACGCTTGCTCAATTAACAAATATATATGATGTGCAGGACACACATATTTTTGCACTTAAAGAAGAACGAAAAAACCTTGAGAAAAAGGTGGAGATGATGCGCAGCGCAACAATGTCGAAAGATATGTTGGAAGAGCAAGTACGTGATATTCTTGGCTACCACCATCAAAATGAGCTAATTATCTTTGAAAATCAAAGTCTTTAAGCCTTAAAATATCCTTTTATTACAATATGTTGCGGTGCACAAATCATTATTTTTCCTCTGGTGTATGATGCAAAAATGGTGTAGCAATTCTATTCGTTGCAAAACACCCGTTTACCGCAGGAAAGGATATGTTTCGTGGCTGGCGCTAAGTCAAAATCTAAGGACATTAAAAAATCTGAAAAAAAACAAGGTTCTAACACTGAACATGAACCAAGCGTTGATGAGCTAAAATCACTTTACCGTGAGATGCTGATGATTCGCAGGTTTGAGGAAAAAGCCGGGCAGCTTTACGGGATGGGGCTAATCGGGGGGTTTTGCCATCTTTATATAGGGCAGGAAGCGGTTGTCACAGGTATTACTTCGGTTCAGGAGCCGCAGGATACAGTTGTAACCTCTTACCGTGATCATGCACATATGCTTGCGTGCGGGATGGATCCAAAGGGCATTATGGCCGAACTGACGGGCCGAATTGACGGGTATTCGCGCGGAAAGGGCGGCTCGATGCATATGTTCTCTCTAGAGAAGAATTTCTTTGGCGGTCACGGGATTGTCGGGGCGAGCACTGCGATAGGAACAGGGCTTGGCTTTGCGCATAAATACAAGGAAGATGGCGGCGTTGCTGTTGCGTATATGGGCGATGGTGCCTCGAACCAGGGGCAGGTTGCGGAATGCTATAATATGGCGGCATTGTGGGATTTGCCCGTTTTGTTTGTTATTGAGAATAACCAGTATGGGATGGGAACCAGTGTTGCGCGCTCTTCTGCCGGGCAATTGTATCGCCGCGGTGAGGGGTATGGTATTCCGGGAGAGCAAGTGGATGGCATGGATGTCTTTGCCGTGCAGGCAGCAGCGCGTCAGGCGCTTGATTATGTGCGCGGGGGGAATGGTCCTTACATTCTGGAGGTCATGACCTATCGCTATCGTGGGCATTCTATGTCTGATCCGGCGAAGTATCGCACCAAAGAGGAGCTGAACAGCATGAAAGAGGACCGCGATCCTATTACGCAGGTTAAGGATATGCTACAGGAGCGCGGTGTAGATGAGGCTACTATCAAAGAGATTGATAAGGATGTTAAAGCAATTGTTAATGAAGCAGCGGAATTTGCGCAGGAAAGCACAGAGCCGCCTGCCCATGATCTGTGGACTGATGTACTAGTGGAGCACGTATAACCATGCCAACAAATATTTTAATGCCGGCGTTATCGCCAACAATGACTGAAGGAAATCTTGCCAAATGGCTGAAGGCCGAGGGGGATACCGTTGAGGCAGGCGATGTGATCGCCGAGATTGAAACCGATAAGGCGACGATGGAAGTTGAAGCCGTTGATGAGGGGATTTTGGGAAAAATTCTCGTTTCTGCGGGGACTGAGGGTGTTGCCGTGAATACGCCGATCGCGATCCTGCTGGAGGAGGGGGAGGCCGCGAATGATCTTGCATCTGAGGATCCTGCGCCTGAGCGTAAAGTTTCTGAAAAGCATGACGCTCCTGCGCAAGAGGAAACCGCGGGCTCTGATAACCGGGATATTTTGTATGCGCAGGGCCATGTGATTGAGCCGCCGGAATTTGACGAGTTAAAATTCTTTGAACAAACAAAAGAGCAGACTGTGCGCGTTGCGCTGCGTGATGCTATGGCCGAAGAGATGCGCGCAGATGAGCGCGTTTATCTGATGGGAGAGGAGGTTGCGGAATATCAGGGCGCTTATAAGGTCTCTGAAGGCTTGCTGGAGGAATTTGGCGCCAAACGTGTGATTGATACACCCATCACCGAGCATGGCTTTGCAGGGATTGCAGTTGGTTCAGCGATGAACGGTTTGAAGCCGATTGTGGAATTTATGACCTGGAATTTTGGGATGCAGGCGATTGACCATATCATTAATTCTGCGGGTAAGACGCTGTATATGGCGGGCGGAAAGCTTGGCTGTCCGATTGTGTTTCGCGGGCCGAACGGCGCTGCTGCGCGCGTTGGGGCGCAGCATTCGCAGTGTTATGCTTCATGGTATGCGCATGTTCCTGGCCTGAAAGTTGTAGCGCCCTGGTCGGCGGCTGATGCGAAAGGGCTTATGAAGGCTGCGATCCGTGATCCAAACCCGATTATTTTTCTCGAGAATGAAATTCTGTATGGGCAAAGCTTTGATGTTCCGGTTTCAGAGGATTACGAAATTCCAATCGGGCGCGCAAAAGTTGAGCGTGAGGGCAAGGATGTTACTATCGTTGCTTATTCCATTATGGTTGGGAAATCACTTGAGGCAGCCAAGGAATTGGCGGAGCAGGGGATTGATGCGGAAGTGATTAATCTGCGCACCATACGCCCGCTTGATCGGTGGACAATTCTGGAAAGCTTGAAGAAGACCAACCGGATTGTGTCTGTTGAAGAAAGCTGGCCGTTTGCAGGGATCGGCGCAGAAATTGCTGCGCTTTGCGGGGAGCATGGGTTTGATTATATGGACGCACCGCTCGCGCGGGTTTGTGCTGCGGATGTGCCGCTGCCTTATGCTGCTAATCTGGAAGCTATGGCTTTGCCGCAAATAAAAGACATTGTCGCTGCCGCGAGAAAGGTGTGCTATGCCGATTAATATAACAATGCCTGCCCTTTCCCCGACTATGACGGAGGGGACGCTTTCTAAATGGTTGAAATCCGAAGGCGATAGTATCGAGTCCGGTGATGTTATTGCCGAGATTGAAACCGACAAGGCCACTATGGAAGTTGAGGCTGTTGATGAGGGGATTTTGGGGAAAATCCTTGTGAAAGCCGGCACTGAAAATGTTCCTGTGAATGATGTGATTGCGGTTTTGCTTGAGGATGGCGAGAGCGCGGATGATATTTCAACTGATGTCACCCAGAGCAAAAGCGAAGGATCTTCAAAGCCACAAAAAGATGCTACACCTTCGGTTCAGAATGACAAAAACAAACCTTCTCCTGCCGCGCCTGCTCCATCTAAGGACGCGGCGCAAGGTGAGCGTATCTTTGCATCACCACTTGCGCGGCGCATTGCGGCGAATAAGGGCATTAATCTTGCCAGCGTAAAGGGCTCTGGCCCGCGTGGGCGGATTATCAAGGCTGATGTTGAGGGTTATAAGAGCAGTGCGACAAGCAACTCTGAGCACCCCCCTACCAATGCTGTTGTATTTGGCCCTGACGTCAAAACCAATATTTATGGCATGGCATATAAGGAAATTCCGAATAACGCCATTCGTAAAATTGTAGCCAAGCGTTTGTCTGAATCCAAGCAAACTGTGCCGCATTTCTATCTGACGATTGAGTGTATTTTGGACAATCTTTTGGCAGCGCGAAAAGATATGAATGATGCTGCGAACGGCGCGTTCAAGCTTTCCGTGAATGATTTTATCATCAAGGCATCGGCGATGGCTCTTAAGGCTTACCCGGCGGCGAATGTCAGTTGGAGCGATGATGCAATCCATCAATATCTGAGCTCAGATATTTCGGTCGCGGTCTCTACACCGACCGGTTTAATTACACCCATTATTAAGGCTGCGGAAACAAAAGGGCTTGCTGTAATTTCATCAGAGATGAAAGATTTGGCCGCGCGCGCGCGTGATGGTAAGCTTAAGCCCGAAGAGTTTCAAGGCGGCACGTTCTCGGTCTCCAATCTTGGTATGTTCGGCGTGAAGGAATTTGCAGCGATTATTAATCCACCGCAGGGCTGTATTCTGGCTGTTGGGGCAGGGGAGGAGCGCGCTGTTGTTATAAATGGGTCTGTTCAGGTCAGAACAGTTATGAATTGCACATTATCTGTTGATCATCGCTGTGTTGATGGCGCTGTGGGCGCGGAGTATCTGCAGATTTTCAAACGGTATATTGAAAATCCTGTGAGTATGTTGCTTTAAGAAAGGATTTTAAATGATTGATCGTATTCCTATAATTGGTGTTATGGGTTCTCATGAAGAAGAATGGGAAGACTATGCCGATCCAGTTGGTGATTTGCTTGCACGCAAGGGATATCATCTTTTAACTGGTGCTGGTGGCGGTGTTATGACCTGCGTCGCTCGCTCTTACACGATGGTAAAGGAGCGCAAAGGCGTTGCGATCGGTATTTTGCCTGCTGTTGATTATAAGGGACAAAAACTGGATACAACCGCTTACCCTAACCCGTATATCGAAATTCCCATGATTACACCTTTGAGCGCGAAGGCACAAAGCGATGTTATGCCCTTTAGCCGGAATTTGACGAATGTTATGACCAGTCAGGCTTTGATTATATTGCCCGGCTCTCATGGCACGCGGAATGAGGTTTCCCTTGCTCTTATGTATAATAAGCCCATGGTTATGTTTGGTCCGGATGGGGCGTTTGATAAATTCCCAGAAGATCCTCTGCGCGCGGATAATATTACGCATGTTGAGCAGTTTTTGAATGATGTTTGCGGGGTATAATTCTTATGAGTAAAAGTTTCGATCTTGTTGTTATTGGCGGTGGGCCAGGGGGGTATGTTGCGGCTATCCGCGCGGCGCAGCTCAAGATGAACGTTGCGCTTGTTGAGGCCAACCATCTTGGCGGGATTTGTTTGAATTGGGGCTGTATTCCGACCAAAGCGCTGCTGCGCTCAAGCGAGCTGTATCATCTTATGCAGCATGCGGATGATTTTGGAATTTCCGTAAAAGGACTATCCTTTGATCTTGATAAAATCGTTAAGCGCTCTCGCGGGGTTGCGGGGCAGCTCTCTGGTGGGATCAAGCATCTTCTTAAGAAAAACAAGGTCACTGTTTTTGATGGTTATGCCAAGCTTTTGGGCGGCGGTAAGATCAGTGTTGAGAAGGACGGCAAAGTCTTTGAAACGCTGGCGGCGAAACATATTATTGTTGCAACCGGCGCGCGGGCGCGGATTCTGCCCGGGCTGGAGCCCGATGGCAAGCAGGTTTGGACGTATAAAGAGGCGATGGTTCCTGATGCTATGCCGAAATCCTTGCTGGTTGTGGGTTCTGGCGCGATTGGAATTGAATTTGCAAGCTTTTACCGCTCTATGGGGGCGGAGGTGACTGTCGTGGAAGTCATGGATCGGGTTCTGCCGGTGGAGGATGAGGAAATCTCTGCTTTGGCGCGTAAAGCCTTTGAAAAGCAGGGGATGAAGATTATGACGGGTGCGAGCGTGAAAGCGCTGGAGAAGGGGAAATCCTCTGTCACCGCTACAATTGAGACGAAAAAGGGTACAGAAAAACTTAGCGTCGATAAGGTTATTATGGCGGTTGGAATTGTGGGCAATACGGAAAACATAGGGCTTGAGAAAACCAAGATTAAGCTGGATCGCGGCCATATTGTGACGAATGAATGGATGGAGACCGCGGAATCAGGGGTTTACGCTATAGGAGATGTTACAGGCGCGCCGTGGCTGGCGCACAAGGCGTCGCATGAGGGTGTGATCTGCGTTGAGAAAATCGCCGGGCTGAAGGGTGTGCATCCGCTTAATAAGAGCAATATCCCGGGGTGTACGTATTGCCATCCGCAGGTTGCGAGCGTTGGTTTGACGGAGAAAGCGGCGCTGGAGAAGGGGTATAAGATCAAGGTTGGGCGTTTTCCCTTTATGGGCAATGGTAAGGCGATTGCTCTGGGTGAGCCGGAGGGATTAGTTAAGACCATTTTTGATGAGAAAACCGGAGAATTGCTTGGCGCGCATATGATTGGCGCAGAAGTGACTGAGATGATCCAGGGCTATGGGATTGCCAAAACCCTTGAGACCACGGAAGTTGATTTGATGCATACGATATTCCCGCATCCGACCTTGTCTGAAATGATGCATGAAAGTGTTCTTGATGCTTATGGGAAAGTCATTCATTTTTGATGTTCCCCTTATGTTTCACGTGGAACATTTATTGGTTAAAAATAGAGCCATTATTGTAGTGTGGTGGCTATAAACTATTCAGTATTTCTTTTGGCTTGAGCGTTTTTTGTTTATGCGGTAAGGATTGAGGCATGACGTATAATCCGGAATTACTTGATAAAGCCAAGAGGCACCCAGAAAAGCAAAAGAACCCTGATCGCCCAGCCGGGCGCAAGCCGGAGTGGATTCGTGTGCGTGCACCGCAAGGCGAGGTTTATGCGCAGACGAAGGACATCGTGCGCAAGCAAAAACTGACGACGGTTTGTGAGGAGGCGGGGTGTCCGAATATCGGGGAATGCTGGCAGCAAAAGCATGCAACCTTTATGATTTTAGGCGAGGTGTGCACGCGTGCCTGTGCGTTTTGTAATGTTGCTACCGGTAAGCCGGATGCGGTGGACAAGCTGGAGCCATTGCGTATTGGGGTTGCAGTCAAGCAGATGGGGCTGAAGCATGTTGTTATTACAGCCGTTGATCGGGATGATCTAAAGGATGGCGGGGCGGATCATTTTGTAAAGACGATTATGGCAATACGCATGAAAAGTCCGGGCACGACGGTTGAAATTTTGCCCGGTGATTATAAGGGCAATATAGCGGATATTGACCACGTTATTGCCGCCAAGCCGGATGTGTTTAACCATAATCTTGAGACTGTGCCGAGGCTATATCCGACGATACGCCCGGGTGCGCGGTATTTCCGGTCTCTGCGTTTGCTGGAGCGGGTGAAAGATGTTGATCCGATGATGTTCACAAAGTCCGGGATGATGGTTGGACTTGGCGAAACACGCGAGGAAGTGGCGCAGGTGATGGATGATATGCGCGCAGCAAAGATTGATTTTATTACGATCGGCCAGTATTTACAGCCCACGCCCAAGCATGCACCGGTGATGAAATGGTGGAGCCCGGAGGAGTTTGAGGGGCTCACCAAAATGGCCAAGGCCAAAGGATTTTTAATGGTTTCGGCCTCACCACTGACACGGTCTTCGCATCATGCGGGGGATGATTTTGAGCGGTTACGGGCTGCGCGCGCGGCCAAATTTGCGCCGGTTGCGGCGGAGTAGGCATGACCAAGCACGCGGAGCGGCGCAATCTGCCTTATACGCCTGAGCAGATGTTTGATTTGGTTGCAGATGTACGGCGATATCCGGAATTTTTACCCTGGTGTATTTCTAGCCGAATATCTCATGAAGATGAACATGGGTTTGATGCAGATTTGATAATCGGCTACAAGATGATCCGTGAGCGTTATGGCTCGCGCGTTAGACTTGATCCGCCGAAGCATGTTCATGTGGAATACACAACCGGACCGATGAAATATCTGAGCAATCATTGGCGTTTCATTCGTGAAAGTGACGGGTCTTGCACGATTGATTTCCATGTTGAGTTCGAGTTTAAAAACAGGATTTTACAGAATTTAATCGGTGTGTTTTTTAATGAAATCGTACAGCGTATGGTGCGCGCGTTTGAAGCCAGAGCCCATGCGCTATATGGCGCGAGCGGTCTGGGTCAAGAGGTCAAACGCTTTGGTGCAGGTTGAGGCGCGGATGTCGGCGCGCGTGCCGGTGAAGTTACATTTTGTGACTATTACTTCGTCCGCAGTTGCAATTCCAATATAGACAAGGCCGACCGGTTTTTCGCAGGAGCCACCATCTGGCCCGGCAATGCCGGTAACAGATACAGCAAGATTGGCGAGGCTATTGCGCAGGGCTCCTTGCGCCATTGCTTGTGCGCATTGCGCGCTGACAGCGCCGAATTGCTCAATGATTTCTTTGGAGACGCTCAAGAGCTCTTGTTTTGATTCATTGGAATAGGTTACAAAGCCGCGCTCGAAAACAGAAGAGGAGCCGGGCAAATCTGTTATTGCGGCTGCAATCATTCCCCCCGTGCAGCTTTCTGCCGTAACGAGTCTGATATTTTTTTCGGCGAGGATTGCGCTTAGTATTTTTGCTATTTCTGTCATAGTCCCAGTATAACTTTTACCATAATTACAATAAGGGCCGCATAGAGGCCGGCCATCATATCATCGGCCATGACGCCCACTGGGCCTTTAATGTTTTTATCCAGAAAGCTGATGGGGTAGGGCTTGAGGATGTCAAAAAAGCGGAAGGCCAAAAAAGCAGTGATGATAAGGGCGGGCTCAAGGCCAGCAGTTATTAGAGCCATCCACATGCCAACGACCTCATCAATCACAATCATTTTAGAGTCCTCTTCCTCTGCGGCTTTGTCGAATTTATCAGCAGCCCAATATCCCAAGACGGAGACTATGATAATTGCAGGTAAGAGGAGTTTTAAGCCGCCAAGCCAGATTAATAAAATCCCCACGGGGAGGGCGCCCAAACTGCCCCATGTGCCCGGTGCGGGGCTAAGGAATCCGCAACCGAACCAAGTGGCGAGCCAAACATAGGGTTGTTTAAAATCAAGTTTTTTGGGGTTATTGAATTTAAGCATTATTATTTTTCCTGCGGTATTTTCAATGTTGCGATAGCCTGAGCTGCGATGCCCTCACGCCGTCCGGTGAAACCAAGCTGTTCGGTTGTTGTTGCCTTTATGTTTATGCGCGCTTGATCGATGCCAAGTAATTCAGCAAGGCGTGCCGTCATTTTTTCTCTATGGGGGCCAATTTTGGGGGCTTCGCAGATTATGGTGAGGTCAATATTGATGAGCTTAGCTCCTTTGTTTTGCAACAATGCCATAGCATGCGCTAAAAAAACGGCGCTGTCCATGTCCTTGAAGGTTTGATCACTGGGCGGGAAATGCAGGCCGATATCGCCTGCGCCAATTGCCCCGAGGAGTGCGTCTGTAAGAGCGTGCAGCGCAACATCTGCATCAGAATGGCCCTTGAGTTTGTTGTTATGGGGGATGTCTATGCCACCTAAACGTACAGATTGTGCGGGTTTCTCATTATCAAAGGCATGCACATCAAAGCCAGATCCTGTGCGGGTTTCATCGTTAATTTCGAATAGGGCCTTGGCCATTGTTAAATCCTGTTTAGTTGTTATTTTGAAATTATGACGCCCGCATGGAACAAATTTTATATCTACGCCGTTTTCTGCAACAAGGGATGTGTCATCGGTATGCTCGCTCGTCTGACTTGCATTTTTATGAGCGTCCATGATGATTTTATAATTAAAGGCCTGAGGGGTTTGAATGGCCCAGAGATTATTTCGATCGGGACTTTTGTTTATGTTGTCATAGCGCAGTGTGTCGGCTATGGGGATGGCGAGGGTCGTAGCGTCATGGTTTTCCATGGCCTGCATCAGGGTTTCAATATCATGGGGAGTTACAAAGGGTCGCGCCGCATCGTGGATGAGGACGATATCGTTTGGCTTGAGGCTTGAGAGCATCATCAGGGCGTTATGGACACTTTGTTGCCGTGTGGCGCCGCCATTACAGAGGATAATATTATCATAACCTTGGACGGCGGTTTCGTAATATTGCGCATGAGAAGGGTTAATCACGAGCACTATGTTATTTAATTTTTTTATTGATAAAAACGCATCAAGAGTATGATTTAAAATGGTTTTATTGTTTATCTTTAAATATTGTTTTGGAACATTTGCGCCCAGACGCTCGCCTGATCCTGCGGCCACGATGATAAGATTAAACGGTTTCATCTTTGGACTTCTCTCTAAAGCTATTGTGTCTGAATGAAAAGCGTTGTAAAAATACAACACTTGCGATCATCGCTGGTTATATATAGCAGGAAGATTTGTGTCTATACACATAAAAAACATTGATAATATAGCACCTTCAAGACAAACACCGTTGCGGTTTTTCGATAAAAATTTGCTGAAAAAAGTGTTTTCAGGGATGGCTTTTTCTAATTTAAAACACCGGTCCTGGCATACGAAATTAGGGATTGTTGTTGTTTTCGCCGCGGTGGTGAGTGGATTTGTTACCTATGCCGCGATGAGCGAGATGCCGCCTTTTGGAGATAATCCCGATGTTGTGATCTGGCTTCTGAATGCCGATCTGATTTTCCTGACTGTGCTGATGACGCTTATTGCGCGGCGGATTATAAAGGTTTGGAGCAATAAGAAGCGAGGCATTGCAGGGTCTCATCTTCATGTACGCCTTGTTTATATTTTTTGTTCTTTGGTTGCGGTGCCAACGATCATTATGACTATTTTTTCCGCATCTTTGTTTCATTATGGTGTTCAGGCCTGGTTTAGCCAGCGCGTGCAAACAGCCATCAATGAATCTCAGGCTGTGGCAAAAGCCTATCTGGAGGAGCACAAAGAGGTTATTAAAGCCGATACGCAGGCTATGGCGAATGATTTGGACCGGCAGGGGGACCGGTTGTTGCTTGATGTGCAAAAATTTTCAGCGGTTATGGATACACAATCTTTTTTCCGAAATTTATCTGAGGCGATTGTGATTGAGCCAAATGGACGTGTGCTGGCGCGGTCGGCTTTGGCGTTCAGTTTGGAATATGAAGTGCCTTCGGAGTATGATTTCAGGCGCGCGGATGAGGGTGATGTGGTTTTGATGATGAGTGATAATCAAGACCGGGTGCGGGCGCTGGCGCGGCTTGACAGTTTCACGAATGCCTATTTATTTGTGGGGCGGATGGTTGACCCGAATGTCTTATCCCATTTGCAATCTGCGCGGCTTGCGGCGGAGGATTATAATAATTTGCAGATGCGGTATTCGGGTTTGCAAGTCACTGTGACGTTGATTTTTGTTGTTGTTGCTATGCTGCTTATGCTGGCGGCGATATGGTCTGGTTTGTTGCTTGCGCGTCAGCTTGTCAATCCGATTGGTGAGCTCATTGATGCGGCGGACCGGGTGCGGGCAGGGGATTTAAGCTCACGTGTTCCTGAATCCAAGCGTCTGGAGGAGTTTGAATATCTTGCTCTGTCGTTTAACCGCATGACCAGCCAGATTGAAAGCCAGCGCGATGAGCTGGTTGAGGCAAACAGACAAATTGACCGGCGGCGCAGATTAACCGAAACCGTTTTAACGGGTGTGTCTTCGGGGGTTATTGGGGTAGACCATAATGGGATGATTAATCTTGCAAATAGTTCCGCGGCTAACCTTCTGGGGAAAAGCATTGCCCAGATAACGGGCGTTTATATTCTGGATATATTGCCGGAGCTTAAGGGTTTGCTTGATAAGGTAGCGCGAAGGCCCAAAAAAATGGTGCAGGATCAGATTCCGGTGATTGACTCTAATGGTGCGCGGAGAACGTTTTTGTTCCGTATTTCAATCGAGATTTTAGAAGATAATGAAAGCGGCCTGATTATTACATTTGACGACATCACCGAGTTACAATCAGCGCAGCGCAAGGCGGCATGGTCGGATGTGGCGCGGCGAATTGCGCATGAGATCAAGAACCCGCTAACGCCAATACAACTCTCGGCGGAGCGATTGAAACGCAAATATTTGAAGGATATTACCAATAGCCCCGAAGCGTTTGAGCAATGCACGGATACGATTATAAAGCATGTTGGCGACATTGGGCGTATGGTTGATGAGTTTTCATCTTTTGCGCGGATGCCTGAAGCCGTATTGGATGAAGATAATCTGGCAGCGCACGTTGAAGAGTCTGCTATTTTATTTAAGCAGGCGCATCCAAAGATTAAATTTAATTTAATTAAGGGGCATGATCAGGTGATTACGAAGTTTGACGCGCGGCAAATCCGTCAGGTCATTAATAATTTGCTTAAAAATAGTGTTGAGTCGATTGAATCGGATGCTGAGCGTAACGGCTTAATTGATCTTTTTGTTGGAACACACGGCGTGGATGATGTGTTTGTTGCGATTACAGATAATGGCATCGGTTTTCCACCTGGTGAGGATCTTGCGACTTTGGTTGAGCCTTATATTACCTACAAGGCAAAAGGAACGGGGCTTGGCCTGGCGATTGTGAAAAAAATTATGGATGATCATGAGGGGCGATTGATATTAGGGGCTCCGGAGTGGTTAAAGGGCAAGGCTCAATGGAGAGATCTTGGCGGGGCGTGTCTGGTTTTGGTTTTTCCATCTGTGCAGGAGCGAACATAAATGACAAGCATTTTGATTATTGATGATGAGGAAGATATCCGTTTGCTGATGCAAGGAATATTGGAGGATGAGGGGTATAGTACGCGCGCAGCTTCGGGGAGTGAGCAGGCCTATGAGATTATTGCAGCGCAAACACCGGATTTGATTATTCAGGATATCTGGCTTCAGGGGAGCCCGGATGACGGGATTAAAATTCTGGAGACGGTTAAAGCAGAGCACCCAAACATTCCGTTTTTAATGATTAGCGGACATGGGACTATTGAAACGGCGGTTTCGGCGATTAAACTTGGGGCTTATGATTTTATAGAAAAGCCTTTTAAGAGTGACCGTTTGTTGCTGATGATTAAAAGGGCGTTGGAAAATGCTGATCTTATCAAGCAGAATATTGCCCTGAAGGAGAGCGGAGCGAAGGCCATTTATCGTCATGCAGAGCAATTACCCGAAGCGTTGCGTCATGTCCTTGATAAGAGCGCAAAAACCAATAGCCGTTTGATGATTACAGGTGCAGCAGGAACAGGGAAAAGTGTTGCCGCACATTACGTGCATTTAAAGTCTGGCCGGGCGCATATGCCTTTTATTTCGCTTAATTGCCTGACACCATTTTCCGAGGCACTAGAGGCGGATTTGTTTGGAAGTATTCAGGGTAAAAGCGGGGCTTTGGAGAGCTGTGATGGTGGGAGTTTGCTGCTGGATGAGGTGTTTGCCATGCCGCTGGATGTGCAGGGCAAGTTGCTTGCATTTTTGCAGGATTCAACCTATTGCAAGGTGGGATCAAGTCAAAAACAGGTTGCGAATGTTCGTATTATTGCAACGTCCAGTCAGAATATTGACGAAAAAATTAAGGCGGGGGCTTTTCGAAAAGATTTATATTACCGGTTGAATGTTGTTCCAGTTGTCTTGCCGTCTTTGAAACAACGAAAGCATGAGCTTGCAGAGCTGGTTAAGCAATATGCAAATTTAAAGCTGTCTGATTTGGCTTTGGCCAAATTACAAGCGTATAGCTGGCCGGGGAATTTCCGCGAGCTGTATAATTTGCTTGACTGGGTTAATATCATGCACAATACAGGGGAAATTGAGGTGATTGGCATCGAGCACCTGCCACCAGATTTTGGTGCAAACAAGATGGGGAATAATGCTCAGCCTTCTGACTTTGCGGCAATTTCCGACAGGATGCTGGGGATGAGTTTACGCGAGGCACGGGAGAGTTTTGAGCGTTATTATCTGCTGGCGCAGGTAAATAAATTCGGTGGTAATATTTCTAAAACCGCAGAATTTATTGGCATGGAGCGCTCTGCTTTGCACAGGAAATTGAAATCTTTGGATGTTTTTTCTGATGATAAACAAAATATAGCAGTGTAGAGTGGTCATCCGGGCGTGTTTAAAATCAACATAAGAGATATAATATGAGAGTGTTAATTTGCGGTGCAGATCAGGTGGGGTCTAGTATTGCCGCGTTTTTATCAAAGGAAGATAACGACGTTACAGTGATTGATTCCAATGCGCAGGTTTTAATCCAAATGCAAAATACGATGGATATTAAGACCATTTTGGGGCATCCGTCTGATCCTGATACATTGAGCAACGCAGGCGCGAATGATTGTGATTTGATTATTGCCGTGAGCGATAATGACGAGGTCAATATGGTTGCGTGTCAGGTTGGGCATTCGCTGTTTGGGATACCAAAGAAGATTGCACGCGTGCGCCGGCAGAGCTATCTTGATCCCTCCTGGTCAAATTTATTCAGCCGGGCGCATATGCCCATCGATGTTATAATTTCACCTGAAATTCTGGTTGCGGAAGATATTCTTCAAAGGCTTTCTATTCCCGGCACCACTGCAGCGATCCGGCTTGCGGAGGGGAAGGCGCATTTAATTGGCGTGATTTGCATGGAGAACTGTCCAGTATTACATACACCGCTTGGGCAGCTTGGAAATTTATTTCCTGATTTATCCTTTAATATCCTTGCGATTACGCGGGGGACGAAGACGATTTTTCCGGATGATACGGATATGTTAGAGGTCGGGGATGAGGCCTATATTCTGGTTGATAGTAAACATTTGCGTCGTGTTATGGCGGCCTTTGGCCATTTGGAGCGTGAGGCCCGCAAAATTATTATCTCAGGGGGGGGGAATATTGGTCTATCCTTGATCCGGCGTATACAGGAGCATGTTTCAGGTATTCAAATCAAGGTGATTGAGTTTAGCGATGCACGCGCGACTTATTTGAGTGAGCAACTGGAGAATATTATTATTTTGAATGGTAATACTCTGGAGCGCGGGATAATGGAGGAGGCCAATGTTGCGAGTGCGGAGGCTTATATTGCGCTCATGAATGATGATGAGAGCAATATTCTTGGCTCTTTGCTGGCGAAGCAATATGGGTGTCAGCGTGTTATTACGCTTGTTAATAATAACGCCTACTACCCGCTTGTTGGGCCGCTTGGAATTGATACAATGGTGTCGCCAAAATCAATTATTGTTGCAAATGTCATGCAGCATGTAAGGCGGGGGCGGATACGCGGTGTTAACCATGTTTGCGATGGTCAGGCGGAGTTAATTGAGGTTGAAATTTCTGAATCTTCGCGGTTTGCGAATAAAAATCTGGAGGATATGGATTTGCCGGCGCGCGTTACTGTTGGGGCTGTTGTGCGCGGGGATCAGGTTATTATCCCAGACAATAAATTTGAAATTCTGCCGCATGATCATCTGATGATCTTATCAGCGCGGGATAAGGCACGGCAGGTTGAAAAAATGCTGTCTGTACAAGTGGATCTTTTGTAAAGCATGAAACTGGGTATTTTTGATTCCGGGCTTGGGGGGCTTTTGATAGCAAAGGCTATTCATACTCATATGCCTGATCTTGATACGGTCTATTTTGGTGATACGCTGCATTTACCCTATGGAAGCCGGTCAGATGCCGTGATTTATGATTATAGCGTGCGCGCGGTTGAGTTTTTGTTTGAGCAGGGATGTCAATTGATTGTCGTGGCTTGTAATACTGTGAGCGCGACGGCTTTGCGGCCCTTACAGCAGAAATACTTGCCCGCTAGCCCTTATGCTGATCGGCGAATTTTGGGGGTGGTTGTTCCCACTCTTGAATCTGCACTTGATAGCGGGGCCACCCGGCTTGGTGTTATAGCGACGGCGCATACGGTACAATCGGATATCTATTCAGCGGAGCTTAAGAAAATTAAACCGGGGGTTCATATTGCTCAACAAAGCGCGCCTTTGCTTGTTCCATTAATTGAAAACGAAGGGCAGCCATGGATGCTATCAGTTTTAGAGCATTATATGAGGCCCTTACTGGATGAGGATATAGAGTGCCTGATTTTAGGGTGTACACATTATTCTTTTTTGAAGGATAAGGCGCGGCATATAGCGGGCGATAATATTCAGATCTTGTCGCAAGATGAGATTATTCCTTTAAAACTTGAAGATTATTTGCGTCGCCATCCCGAAATTTCAAACAAAATTTCGCGTAAAGGCGAGCGTTTATTTTATGTTAGTGATATTACGCCGAGCTATCAGAGCGCCGCGCAGCAAATTTATGGTGAAGAGATAATAATTGAGAAAAGGATTATAGCATGACAGGTTTGCCGGATGCGGTATTTTGGGATTGGGACGGGACGCTGTCTGACAGCTATGAGTTTTTAAATGATGCCCATAATCATACCCTCGTGACACTTGGTTTTGAGGCCTTTAAGCCGGGTGAATACCGCACGTATTTTGGAAAACCCAGGGAGGTTTTGTATCCGGCAATCTATAAGGATAAGGCGGAGGAGGCGAAAGAGGTTTTTGGAGCGTATGTATTTGACAACGCCCATAAAATAAAACTTATACCTGGCGCTTTAGAGGTCTTGAATTTTTTGCATAAGAGCGGTGTTGAAATGGGGATTGTGAGTAATAAGAAGGCCGCCTTTATTCAAGAAGAGCTGCGGCATATGAAAATTGGGCATATATTTACGGTTGTGATTGGGGCAGGGGAGGCATCTGCGGATAAACCTTCTGGCGCGCCTCTTTTGTTTGCACTTGAAAAAGCGGGTGTTTCGCATAAAAAACAGAGTGTGTGGTATATTGGTGATACGGAAAATGATCTGGCCTGCGCCAAAGATGCAGGGTGTCCGGCTTTGTTTTTGAAGGGTGATCCGGGCAGTGAGAATTTGATTAGGGAGTATAAGCCCCTTTTTAGTTTTGAGAATTATCTGCAGTTAAGGGAGTTTTTTGATTGCAAATTGCAATAATTGCTCTAAGAATGACGAAAAGCTTTTGTGTTTAGTGAATAAAAAAGCTATAAAATGTAAAAAATAATAAGAACTAGGGACGCATATGGCCGACAAAATTCAAAATGTACAAGATGTTTTTCTAAACAAAATTCGTAAAGAAAAATTATCTGTCACAGTTTTTCTTGTAAACGGTGTCAAACTTCAGGGAATTGTGACGTGGTTTGATAATTTTTGCCTTCTTTTGCGCCGTGATTCACATGTTCAGTTGATCTACAAGCATGCTATTTCTACAATCATGCCTGGTGGGCCGCTGAGCCTGAATGATACGGAAGAAGACGATAATTCCGGGGCTGCTGAGGAATAAGCCCCTGAGCAAAAAACATAAAATGCATATCGGTGTTCAGGATCAAGAGCCTGAAACTGCGTTTATTATTCATCCTATAGATAAGTCTGTTTTTCAGCATCGCGACCTTGATGATGTCATTGAAGAGGTTACTGGCCTTGCGCTTGCGATATCGCTCAATGTGCTTGAAACCAAATCATTAAAGTATAGCAGCATTAGTGCAGGGCATTTTTTCAGTAAGGGACAGCGCGAGGATATCGCGTTTGAGATTAAAGCTCTGGAGCCTGATGTTGTGATTGTGAATTGCTCGCTCTCGCCGGTGCAGCAGCGGAATTTAGAGAAAGAGTGGAATGCCAAGATTATTGACCGGACGGGCTTGATCCTTGAAATTTTCGGGGAGAGGGCGCAGACGAAAGAGGGGCGTTTGCAGGTTGATCTGGCAGCGCTTGAGTATCAAAAATCACGGCTTGTGCGATCATGGACGCACCTTGAG
>CAYGNP010000017.1:0-57279 GCA_964351365.1 uncultured Micavibrio sp. | reverse complement strand
CTACTTTTGCGCATGTCCTCACGATAACTTTCTTCTGTTATCTAGGACAGCCCCTTGATTTATTATGCTTCATTGGCAAAATTGCTCCATTTTATGCCCATGAAGACCCCCACACTGATCCGATGCTTTAACTCCTAGCACAACCTCTGCGATCGCAGCAAGAATTTTCATGCAACCAGCTTTCTTTCTTGAACATTGTCATTGGCTGGCAACACGCCATTATTAATGGCTTCCCAAAGATCATCCCTGAAATCTACCACAAGAAGATTGCCATTTACTGGGTCGTATCTAAGAACGCCTTGCGTCTCGTCTAGTAACTCATTATCCCCTTGATTGATTTTTGACAAAGCAAGTTGGCCTGAGAATTGAACAAATGCCTGCGAGATCTCCTCCGCATACTCTTCTATGGAAGAGCCCGCACCAGCAGCACTCAGCGCCGCCCCAAGCTCATTCGCATCATCATAAAGCGCCCGGATCCCCGTATCCCCAAACACCCGCGTTCCCTCGTCAATCGCGGAATAGGCGATCAGCGCCCGTAAAATACCATCATACTCTCCCTTGCTATTTGAAATACCCTGTATTGCATCCATCCCAATGCTTTGCGCAAATCCTGGATCATATAAAACAGGCCAGAATTGCGGTGCAATTGAACCCCAACTCCCCGGTGTTGGTGAACCATCCTGCTCCTGGAAAAAAAGGCGGATGACTTGTGTCGATTGACTGTGCAAACCGCCACCTGCAATACCGGAATCAAGACCAGGTAAATTCACATCAGTTCCGATTGACAATTGCGTATCCGGTGTTTGCTGTAACGGGCGTGCCCAGGCTAAAAATTCTCCGTCCAGTGAATAAGCCTGAAGTTTGGAATCAGTCCCAGAAGAAATCGTCACAGCCCATGGATCAGCATCCCCATACACAAGCTGCTTGAACGACGGATTGATGGTTGTTTGTGCCGGGCTTGGAACAGACAATGCTGCGGCTTCAAACGGCATATTATCAAACAACGCACCCTCCTTACCATACACGGCCCCAACCAATCCGGCCAGACCCCCACCCAAAGAATGACCGGTAACAGAGATATTTGCTGTGCGTGGGTCTATTTCTCCTGCAACTGTGCGATAGAACCCAGAGGCAAGCGCACCTTGATTGACATCAGAAACACCCGCAGCAACGCCATAACCGAACAGTGAGTCAACAGGTAAATTATCTGTCCCGCGATACGAAATCACTGTTTGACCATCTCCTAAATCATACGCCAAAGCGTAAAAATCTGAGGCTTGGTCAGCCGGATAATCTAACGCCTCAACCCACTCTAACTTCGGATACCCAAGGCCAAATCATAATCCTTTGGTCCGGTGTTCAAATCACCGCAGAGCCACCACCACCACCCTAAAATAATATCCAAAGCGCCCCAAAAACTCCAACTCTATGCAAATAAATATGCATCGCACAAAAAGTAAGTTGACTAGTCAGTAAAGTCATGCTAAAAACAAAACATGACAAAATTAGGCACAAAAGAAAAACTAATTGAAACCGCCGCCACGTTAATATGGAAGAGCAGTTACGGCTCGGTGAGTGTTGATGACATTTGCAAGGCCGCGGACGTTAAGAAGGGTAGCTTCTATCATTTCTTCAAATCCAAGGCTGACCTCGCGATTGCCGCGATGGAAGATTACTACGAAAACTCAAAACCCATATTTGATGAAATATTCTCCCCCGCCATCACCCCGCTTGAACGCTTTGAAAAACTGGCAGATATGGTCTATGAAAAACAAAAACAAACTTTAGAGGAATATGGCCATGTTTGCGGCTGTCCCTTTGCGGCTCTGGGCTGCGAAATGGCCGGACAGGATGAAACAATCCGTGAAAAAGTTGATGAAATCATGCGCCGCTATGAACGCTATAATGAAAACGCATTGCGCGAGCTTGTCGCAGAAGGGCTGCTCGCCAAAGATACGGATATCAAAGCAAAAGCCAACAAAATTTATACTTTTATTATGGGTCAGGTCATGATGGCACGCATCCAGAACTCACTCGAGCCCCTGCAGCGTGATTTAAAGACTGGCCTTTTCCGTATGATTGGCGCAAAGAAAGACATAACAAAAATGGAAACCATATAAAATAGACCAGACAGTCAAAAACAAAAATAAAGGAACAGGGAAACGAGAATGAAAAACAAGAAATTTATGACAACAACAGCCATAATCCTGGCACTGGGGCTAAGCGCCGCAGGTTTTTATAAATACAGTTATCAGGCACAGGCCAATGAACCTGCTCCCGAAGGACAAGGTGAGCAGCAAGCCATGCCGGTTCAAGTTACAAAAGTCGCGATGGAGCAGGTACAAATATGGAAAGATTTCTCCGGCCGCGTCGCCGCCGTTGATTACGCCGAACTCCGCCCCCAAGTCAGCGGTAATATCGTTGATATACGCTTCAAAGACGGCCAGCAAGTCGAAAAAGACGATATACTTTATGTCATCGACCCCCGCCCTTACGAAGCCGATGTTGAAAAGGCAAAGGCCCTGCTCGCCGCCGCGGAAAACCAGTACGCTCTGGCCGAAAAGGAATTTAAGCGCGCGCAAGGCCTCATCAAAACCAAGGCCATATCAGAGCGCGTATTTGACGAGCGCGCAAACGCGGCAAAAATCGCAAAGGCCAGCGTCGACGGTGCTAAAGCCGAATTAATCGATGCCCAAATCAATCTCGATTACGCTTACATTAAGGCCCCCTTCGCCGGTCGCGCCAGCCGCGCAGAAATAACCATCGGAAACCTCGTTGAATCTGGCCCAAATGCACCTGTCCTGACCTCCGTCATCTCAAGCGAGGGCATGTACGCCGACTTCGAAGTCGATGAACAAACCTATCTTGAACATGTGCGCTTGCACGCAAAAGACAACTCCGCAGAAAAATCAATCCCCGTGCGCATGAGCGTCGGCAATGATGATCACCTCTATGAAGGCTTTATCCAAAGTTTTGACAACCGCATCGACCCCGCATCCGGCACAATCCGTGCCCGCGCATTATTTGCCAACGAAGACGGCGCCCTCCTGCCCGGGATGTTTGCCCGCATTCAAATGGGCAGCTCGAAGATGACAGAAAATATTCTCATCACCGAACGCGCCATCGGTACAAATCAGGATCGTAAATTTGTTTACATCTTGGGCGAAAACAACATTGTCACCTACCGCGAGGTCAAAGTCGGTGAAAGCATTGAAGGCAAACGCATTATCAACAATGGCCTAAAACCCGGCGATGTGGTCATCACCGAAGGGCTCTTGCGTGTTTTCCCGGGCATGCCCGTCTCCCCGCAATTTGAAGGCTAATCCCAAACTACGTTAACTATAGGAAAAAAATATGTCAGACTTGTATAAAAACGGCCAGATCGGCTCCATCTCTGTTAAAAACCGCATTTTCATGGCCCCGCTGACCCGTAATCGCGCAGACGCACAAGGCATTCCAAGCCCAATGGCAGCCGAATATTACGCCCAGCGCGCCTCTGGTGGCCTGTTAATTACCGAAGCCACACAAATAAGCCCGATGGGTAAGGGTTACATCAATACACCCGGCATCCACACACAGGAGCAGGTGCAGGCATGGAAAAAAATCACAAAAGCCGTGCATGATAAAGGCGGTAAAATCATCATGCAGCTTTGGCATGTGGGACGCATCTCCCACACTTCATTATTACCAGACGGACAGGCTCCTCTTGCCCCTTCCGCCATCGCAGCAAAATCCCAAACCTTCACGCAAGACGGCCCGACGGACGTCTCGACCCCGCGTGAAATCACGCTCGCTGAGATTAAATCAACCATAAATGACTATAAAATTGCTGCGCAAAACGCAAAAGATGCTGGCTTTGACGGCATCGAAATTCACGCAGCAAACGGTTACCTGATCGACCAGTTCCTTCAGGATAAATCCAACAAACGCACAGACGACTATGGCGGATCATTGGAAAACCGCGTGCGCTTTCTGAACGAAGTCACAAAAAGCGTGCTCACTGTTTGGGGTGCTGGCCATGTCGGCGTGCGCCTCTCCCCCACCGGAACCTTTAATGACATGGGCGACAGTAACCCGCTTGAAACATTCTCCGCTGCAATAAACGCACTCAACACCTATAATTTGGCGTATCTGCACATGGTTGAAAAATTCCCTGGCATTGAGTCCGGCGCAGAAGAAAACAATATCATCAAAACCCTTCGTGCCCTGTGGAAAGGCGCCTACATCACCAACGGTGATTACGGTAGGGACGCCGCGGAAAAAGCAGTAGATTCCGGCTACGCGGATGCTGTTGCTTTTGGCCGCATCTATATCGCCAACCCCGACCTGGCCGAGCGCCTGCAGACAAACGCACCTTTGAACGAGCCAGACGGATCGACATTTTATGGCGGCGGCGCTGAAGGATATATCGACTACCCATTCCTTGATGCATCAAAGGCAGCGTAAACAAAAGTAAAGAAAGCAAAAACTATGAATATCTCGGGTTATTTCATCAACCGGCCGATCTTTGCCTCGGTTCTTTCTATCCTGGTTTTCCTCGCCGGTTTGATCTCGATGTTCCAACTCCCCATTTCGGAATATCCCGAGGTATCTCCACCCTCTGTTGTTATAAACGCACAATTCCCTGGCGCAAACCCCGCAACCATCTCGGAAACAGTTGCAACTCCGCTGGAGGAACAAATCAACGGCGTTGAAAACATGCTCTACATGAGCTCTCTCGCCTCCTCCGACGGCTCCATGCAGCTGCGGGTAACCTTTGCCATTGGCACAGACCCCGACCTTGCGCAGCAACTTGTTCAAAACAGGGTCTCGCAAGCTCTTCCACGCCTGCCCGATATCACCAGGCAGCTCGGCGTAACCGTAACAAAAAGCTCGCCAGACTTGACCATGGTCGTGCATTTGCGCTCTCCGGACGCCAGCTACGACATGTTGTATTTACGCAACTACGCAACCCTCAGTGTTAAGGATGAACTGGCAAAAATCAAAGGCGTAGGTCAGGTTAATCTCTTTGGCTCCGGCGATTACGCCATGCGCATTTGGCTCAACCCAGAGCGCGTCGCCGAGCGCGATCTGACCGCAAGCGAAGTCATCAACGCCATCCGCAGCCAAAATGTTCAAGTCGCCGCAGGTGTAATCGGCGGCCCACCCTATAATGACAAGGTCGAGCTGCAACTTCCCGTAAACGTACAAGGCCGCCTGCAAACCAAAGAGGAATTTGAAAACATCATCATCAAGCGCGATTCAAACGGCGTGATTACGCGCCTGTCAGACGTCGCCCACATTGAACTGGACGCACAAAGTTATGCCCTGCGCTCACTTTTAAATAATGAACAGGCCGTAGCGATACCAATTTTTGCCTCACCAGGCGCAAACGCCCTGCAAATCTCAACCGATGTGCGCGCCGCGATGAAACGTCTGAAAGAAACCATGCCCGTGGGCGTGGATTATTCCATCGTCTACGACCCAACAATCTTCGTCAGTGACTCCATCGACGCCGTTGTCCATACACTACTCGAAGCAGTCCTGCTCGTCGTCCTCGTGGTTATCGTCTTTCTACAAACATGGCGCGCCTCAATCATTCCGCTTCTCGCCGTTCCCGTATCGATTGTCGGAACCTTCGCCTTTATGCTTCTGCTTGGTTTTTCCATTAACGTGCTCTCTCTCTTTGGGCTCATTCTCGCCATCGGGATTGTAGTAGACGACGCCATCGTCGTGGTTGAAAACGTAGAGCGCAATATCGAGGAAGGCAAAAACCCGCATGACGCCACCGTACAGGCCATGAAAGAGGTTACAGGTCCCATCATCGCAACCTCTCTCGTATTGGCGGGGGTCTTCATCCCGATTGCCTTCATCAGCGGCCTGACCGGACAATTCTATCAGCAATTCGCCCTGACGATTGTCATCGCAACCTTTATCTCGACATTTAACTCACTCACACTCAGCCCTGCTCTTTCCGCACTGCTCCTCCAGCCAAGAGGCGCGAAGAAGGACTTCATAACCCGCGCTATGGATTATGCCTTTGGCTGGTTCTTCAACCTGTTCAATATCGGCTTTGGCAAAGGACAAAAATACTACACACGTGGCGTAGGCACATTTACAAGACGGCGCGCTGTTATGATGGCACTCTTCGCCATTCTTGTCGGCGCAACAGCTTATGGCTTCGGCCTTGTTCCAAAGGGCTTCGTCCCCGCGCAGGACAAGGGCTACCTCATCAGCTTCGCACAGCTCCCTCCCGGCGCAACACTTGAGCGCACCGAAACAGTCATCCGTAAAATGGCTGAAATCGCCCTTAACGAGCCCGGCGTCAGCGGCGCAGTGCAATTCCCCGGCTTGTCCATTAACGGCTTCACCAACTCACCCAACGCCGGAATTGTGTTCGTTCGTCTTGATGATTTTGATAAACGCAAAACTCATGATCTCTACGGTGAAGAAATCGCCAATAAGCTTCAAGCAAAATTCGGAAGCATCGATGAAGCCCGCGTTGCCATTTTGATGCCACCCCCTGTTCGCGGCCTTGGTAACTCCGGCGGCTTTACCCTGCAAATCCAGGACCGGACAGATCAGGGCTTCAAGGCACTTGATAATGTGGTGGAACAAGTGCTGCAAAAAGCACGCTCCAACCCCACCTTCAATCCGTATACAGTTTACTCAAATTACGGCATTAACTACCCGCAGCTTTTCGCTGACGTTAACCGCGTCAAAGCCCAGCAACTTGGCATACCGGTTGATGAAATTTTCCGTACCATGCAAATCTATCTCGGCTCGCTATACATCAATGATTTCAACCAGTTCGGCCGTACCTATCAGGTCATCGCGCAAGCCGATAAACCTTTTCGCGACACACCCTCCGATATCCTTAACCTCAAAACCAGAGGTGCAAGCGGCGATATGATCCCGCTCGGAACGGTTGTAGATGTAAAAGAAACCTTCGGCCCCGACAAAGCCGCGCGCTATAACGCCTTCCGCTCCGCTGACATTAACGGCGGCACAAACCCGGGGTTTTCCTCCGGCCAGGCGCAGGATGAAATCACGAAAATTCTTGAAGAAACCCTGCCCAAAGGCATGGCCTTTGAATGGACAGACCTGACCTACCAGCAAGTCCTCTCCGGCAACACCGCAATCTATATCTTCCCGCTTTGCCTGCTTCTGGTCTTCCTCGTGCTTGCCGCGCAATATGAAAGCCTGACACTGCCCCTTGCGGTTATCCTGATTGTGCCCATGGCCATCCTCTCGGCCATCATAGGGATTTACTTCACAGGAGGTGACAACAACATCTTCACGCAAATTGCCCTCTTCGTGCTGGCGGGGCTGGCATGTAAAAACGCCATCCTGATTGTTGAATTCGCCCGCGAGCTAGAGCATCAGGGCAAATCAATCATCGAGGCAGCGAAAGAATCCTCACGCCTTCGCCTTCGCCCTATTTTGATGACCTCCTTCGCTTTCATCATGGGCGTGCTTCCTCTGGTCCTCAGCCACGGCGCAGGGGCAGAAATGCGCCAGGCCATCGGCATCGCGGTCTTCTCCGGCATGCTTGGCGTGACCTTCTTCGGCTTGATTTTCACGCCCGTTTTTTACGTGCTCCTGCGTAAATTCGAGGTCGCTCTGACACAAAAAAATAAGGAACACACTTCATGAAATTTCTGAGTACAACCGCACTATTATCAACCCTCCTCCTCACCGGATGCTTTGCCGGGGCAAATGATTTGTCCGAGCCGCAAAAACCGGAAATCTGGAGCACCTATGAAAACATAGAGGTTCAGACAGCAGAACCAGAAGCCCTCCGCGAATGGTGGCACAATTTCAATGACACAAAAATGAGTGAGCTCATCGCCCTGACATTAAAAAACAGCCCAGATCGAAATATAGCTGAAGCCCGCATCCTTGAGGCACGCGGTATAAGACGCACCGCCCGCTCTGCTCTCTTCCCCCAAATCGGCGCCAGCGCCAACGCCAGCCGTGAGGATTTAGGCTTTGTCGGCCCAGATGAATTTTATGACGCCAGCTTTGATGCCTCCTTCGAGCTTGATGTCTTCGGCAAAAACCGCAAAACCGCAAACGCAGCAAATCAACAACTCTCCGCATTAGAAGCTGCCTATCATGACACCTCTCTAACTCTCATCGCAGAAGTTGCTCGCGCCTATATCGATTTCCGCGCCTTTGAAAAACAAGTGGTCATCGCCGAGAAAAATCTCGACATCCAACAAAAAACCTTGGATCTCATCAATGATCAGCGCAAAGCCGGTGAAGCCCCACAGCTTGACGTCGAACGCGCAGCAAACCTCGTCAACACAACAAAATCATCCATTCCCGAATTTAAACGCCTTGCGGATAATGCACGCCTTTCCTTAAGCGTCCTCACAGGCTACCTGCCCGCTGAAATTGAACCAATCTTGGGTGAAGACACAGATATTCCCGGCGCAGACGTCCAAGCTGTCCTTCTCGCCCCGGCAAACGTCCTTGCCCTGCGCCCCGACATTCGCGCCGCGCAGCATAATTTGCGCGCAAACACAAAACTGTCCGAAGCAGCCTGGGCAGACCTCTTCCCCAGCTTTACCCTCTCCGCGCTTTACGGACGCTCCAAAGGCGGTTTCTCGCCGATCACGACGGTCTGGTCACTCGCCGCCGGTACAGCCGTCACACTCATTGATTTTGGACGCATAGAAGGACAAATCGATGCCGCCCGTGCCCGTGAAAAACAGGCCTTTGAAACCTACCGCCGCACTGTTCTTGAAGCCGTTACCGAAGTCGAAATCGCCCTCAGCGATTACAGCCACATCAACGAGCAACGCCAATCCCTGCAAAAGGCATTTGATAATGCTGACCAGGCCCTGAAGCTCTCACAACAGCTCTATCGCGAAGGCGAAATCTCTTTCATTGATGTCCTGGACTCACAGCGCACTGTAAACACCGCAGATTCCGCCCTCATAAGCGCCGAAGCCGCCCAGTCACAAAGCATGATCAGGTTATACAAATCCCTTGGTGTTTATTAAAGAAACATAGGCAAATTTTGAATGCTCTTTTGCTCAGAAAGCCTGACAAAACATCAATTATCTTTAACTCGCACAGTCTTTCTTCAATACTCATTCGCCCCAGCCTAAAGACATTTCTCCCGGCCCCCTGATTCGCATTCTCTATAAGGACAATAATTTTCACGAGCCTACTTCGATGCTAGTAATAAAAATTGCCATTCTCAAAGAAAAAATTGTATCCTGACTTGGCTGAATATTTAAATCTTAAAATGATAATTTTCATAAGATATATCTATACTATTACAATGTCAGTCGATGTAATTTTATAAGCATCAAAATTATCAAGCTGTATTGTTGTACCTGTAAAACTAATCAAGGTATTCCCCCCGGCTTGTCTGATATTCAAGCTGGAAAAATTCTCTCTTCCATCCAAATCTATCAAAATTTTATCGTAATTATCCTGAAAGTCTACAATACGATCATTGCCATGATATTTATCAAAGAAGAAGCGATCTTTACCTGCATCACCTCTTAAGATATCATTCCCAGCATCACCCTTTAGGTAGTCATTTCCGTTGCCACCGACTAAGGTATCGTTTCCGTTGCGACCATAAAGATAATCGTTTCCGTCTTTACCATAGAGTGTATTATTACCGGAATCTCCGCGCAATGAGTCTGAATATTTAGATCCTGACAAATTTTCTATAGAAACGTAGGTATCACCTCTTGCCTCATTGGTATTCAGTGAAGAATTTTGAAGATCTGCGACCACTGCGGTTTTTGCACTATGATAACTTGCGCGGTCTGTCCCTGATCCTCCATTTAAATAATCTGACCCCGTACCTCCATTTAAGACATCATTCCCATTACCGCCATAAAGCTTATCATTCCCATTACCACCTATGAGGGCATCATTTCCGTCTTGACCATAAAGATAGTCATTGCCGTCATTGCCATCAAGTGTATTGCTGCCTGAATTACCAACTAAAGTGTCCGTATATCTTGACCCAGATAAATTTTCGATGGAAACATATGTGTCTCCGGCTGCTTCTCCATTATTTGTAGAACGGTTACCAAGATCTGCCCTTAATCCGGAAGTTGCCTCGAAATAACTGGCCGTATCTATCCCGCTTCCGCCATCTAAATAGTCGGCACCTGTGCCACCTCTTAAGACATCATTTCCGTTTCCACCATAAAGCTTGTCATTTCCAGAGCCGCCAACCAGGACATCTTCGCCATTATCACCTTTTAAAATATCATTACCGTTGAATCCTTTCATAAAGTCATCACCGTCTCCACCATTGGCTCTATCTCCCGCACTTCCACCCAGCATTGTGTCGTTACCTGCACTGAATGTCATACTTCCGGTTGTCCATGAAGCACCGGAAAGTATATCGTCGTAATAGCCTTTCATGTAATCCGGGTCTATAACGATCGTACGCTGGTTATTGAGATAAGATTTGGGTTCATAATACTTGCCTATTGTGGTTTCGCTAAAAGCACCGCCTTGAACATACATATTGCCATAATCATCTTCATAAACCAGGCCTTTTTGAATAGCGTCATAGGCGACTGCCTCACTAATAAAAACACCACGCTGACTTAGTTGAAATGTAAGATCCTCGGCATCTAGCCAACCTTGCGTTTTTTGGAAACCCGAACCCCCAGCACTACCATCATAACTCTGAAAACCACCGCCCCAATCACTGATATCTAAATCCCGCTGATTACTCGAACCTTCAAACAGACTATCAGTATCAAAATCAGACATAATTTAGAACCCTTTACTCAATTTAACGTTACCCTGTAAACTATAATTTATGTAAAAAATTATGTCAAATTTTATATAAAAAAATTGAGCTTTTACCAAATAATTTAAAAAAGGGGGCTGTACCAGATAACTGAAAAAAGTTATTGAGCGAGCTAAGACACTGGAGGATCATCTTGAAAAAACCTAAGACCCGTTCGAGAAATGGTTCAAAGAGGCAGCGTGATTACAACTTAAAGGCAATCAGCCCAAGAGTGAGAATTGCAAAGACAATGAGAGCAATTTGAAAGCCGCGCCCCAGACGTCCTTTTAAATCCTGCCGCAGGGCTTCGTAAAGATCGGGGAAAGTGTGCGCTACAAAATCGCCCTGGCTCATCATGTTCACTAGCCGCCCCTGTGCATCAACAACCGGAAGGTGGCGAAAACGTTCGCTGGACATGGTGTGCATCCAATCAACCAGATTGTCATCCTCGTTTGCTGCGCGAATGTTGGTACTCATAATGTCTGATATTTTTGTGGTGTCTGGATTACGGTTTTGCCCCAGCATGCGGATCATCATATCGCGTTCTGTTACAATTCCGGCCACTTTTTGATCTGGATGCACAACTATAATCGAGCCTATATTTTTCTCGCACATCACATCCAGAGCCGCGCGGACGCTATCATCCGGCGCAAAGGTAACGGGCTTTGGTTTTGTTATAAAATCTGGCTTATCCTTGATCTTCATTGTATGGTTTCTTTGTGTCAGAAATTTTGAAATTTGGTTGTATCATTCTTGCTTTTTCAGTATAAGCAGAAAGTTGAAAAAATAAAGAAAAAATGGAGACTGAACGCCTGATCAATCTTCTGAAGATGGGTACAAAAATTTACAATCTCTATAAATTTAAAGGTAAGCTTATCGTCATACCGGGCGGCAAAGGCGCCAAGAAGAAAGGCAAAAACAACGATGGAACTTGACCCCTTCATTCTTTCGCGTATTCAGTTTGCGGCGAATATCACATTCCATATCATGTTCCCGTCCATCACCATTGCTCTGGGCTGGATTTTGTTATTTTTCAAGCTCCGCTTTAACGCCACAAAAGACGAAGCGTGGATGCAGGCTTATTTCTTTTTCACCAAAGTCTTTGCGCTCAGCTTTGCTATTGGCGTTGTGAGCGGTGTGACGATGTCCTTCCAGTTCGGTACCAACTGGCCGGGCTTCATGGAAACGGTGGGCAATATCGCGGGGCCGCTTTTGGCCTATGAGGTTCTCACGGCCTTTTTCCTTGAGGCCACGTTTTTGGGGATCATGCTATTTGGTTTCAGGCGTGTACCGGGCTGGGTGCATACAACAGCCACGGTGCTGGTTGCGGTTGGCACGACGCTCTCGGCCTTCTGGATATTAGTTCTGAACAGCTGGATGCACACCCCTGCGGGCTTCGAGATGATCCCCAATGATGCCGGACGGCTTCAGGCGCATGTCACAAGCTGGTGGGATGTGGTGTTTAATCCTTCCATGCCATACCGTTTGACGCACATGCTTCTAGCATCCGGTCTAACAGCGTCTTTTTTAATTGCGGGGATTTCAGCGTACCGCCTTTTGCGTGGTGATAATGCACCGCCTGTGATGAAAGCGATCAAGACTGCTGTTTTTTTAGCGGCGATTTTAATTCCCGTACAGATTTTTGTAGGTGATATGCATGGATTAAATACATTGGAACATCAACCTGCGAAAGTTGCCGCAATGGAGGCAAACTGGGAAACACAGGGCAACGTTCCCCTGGTTTTATTCGCGATGCCTAATCAGGAAACACGCAGTAATGATTTTGCGATTGAAATTCCAAATCTCGCGAGCATTATTCTCAAGCATCACCCTGAAGGTGTTGTCCCGGGCTTGAATGAATTTGACGTTCATCCGCCAGTTGCACCCGTGTTTTTTGGTTTCCGGATTATGGTCGGGATTGGCATGCTGATGTTGGCCGTGTCATGGGCGGGGTCTTTCATGCTTCTGCGCGGCAAAGAGCTTCCTAAGGTATATCTATACACCCTTGTGGGCATGACACTAGCCGGATGTGTTGCCACTATTGCGGGATGGTATGTCACCGAAATTGGCCGCCAGCCATGGCTGGTGCAGGGCGTTCTCTCGACAAAAGATGCTCTGGGGCCTATTAGCGGCGGTATGGTGCTCTCGACGCTTCTGGTTTATCTGGCGATTTACGCATTCCTTACGGTGGCCTATATTTACAGCCTGTTTTATCTGGCAAGGCGCGCGGGTGATGGCGGCAAGCGTGACCCGCAAAGATCAACCCCTCTGATTGGTGAGCGGCATTCATCAGCGGCAGTAGAATAAAAGGACTTTGGAATGGAACATATACTCATAAACTGGCTGCCTTATACTTTCGCCTTTCTGATGGGGCTTTCCATGCTGATTTACGCCGTTCTGGACGGCTATGATCTGGGTGTGGGGATGTTGATTGATAGTGCCACATCGCATGAAAAAGACCGCATGATTGCCTCCATCGGCCCATTCTGGGATGCGAACGAGACATGGCTTATTCTGGGTGTAGGATTGCTGCTGGTCGCTTTTCCTATGGCGCATGGTGTGATCCTGACGCACCTGTATCTGCCTGTTGCGATCATGCTGTTCGGTTTGATCTTTCGCGGCGTCGCGTTTGATTTTCGTGCCAAGGTGCCGTTCCAGCAAAAATGGCGCTGGAATAACAAGTTTTTTTACGGCTCGCTTCTGACGTCTCTGGCGCAGGGCTATATGCTTGGCTCTTATATTATCGGTTTTGAAAATTCGCTCTCTGGTATCATGTTTTCCTGCTTGATTGCCGTAGTGCTCGCATCTGCATACTGCCTGATCGGTGCCTGCTGGCTTATCATGAAATGCGAAGGCACATTGCAGGAAAAAGCCGTTAAATGGGCGAAATACCATCTTATTAATTCAGTGGTGGGGCTTGCCGTCATTTCGCTGGCAACGCCGCTTATATCTGATCGTATCTATGAGAAGTGGTTCAGCTTCCCTGCGATGTTCTGGCTTGCGCCGATTCCAATCCTTACTTGCTCCTTGATTATCGGGCTTTATGTGCTGATTCAAAAAATGCCGCTTCCGCAAGACCGCTATAACTGGCTGCCACTTGTAATGACGGTTTTGATGTTTGTGCTGAGCTTCTGCGGTCTGGCTTATAGCTTCTTCCCCTATATCGTTCCCAATCAGATGACCATCTTGGAAGCGGCCGCAGCGCCAGAGTCTCTCATCATCATGCTGGTGGGCGCACTCATCGTTCTGCCCGTACTGCTGGGCTATACGGCGCTGTCTTATTACATCTTCCGCGGGAAAGCCTCTGATCTGCGCTATGATTAGGGGCGATGTAATGTAATTACCCCGTATATTTGCTAACCAATTGCTTTAGCTGTTTTAACTGTGATTTAGGATCACTGTTATTAAACCGCTCAGCGCTTCATCCGGAAGGCCGGGATTACCATCACGTAGAATGACCAGCCCATCGGCAGGTATTTTCTCAGGCACTGAAGCGTTACGTTCAAACTTGGCGTTTACCGCTCCCTCCACCAGCGTTGCCAATGCCTGCAGAATTGTTTCGGCTTTACTGGTCATCGGTATTGTTTCACCATCAAATCAATATGCTTGATGCCCCACTGATCGGCGATCTTCTGAACATCGAGTTTTTTCGGCATCTTTGCTGTTGGAATAAGAATGAACATCACAACGGTGGTCAGGCCGCGCCCAGTTTTCAAAGAACGCTGGCTGGCTTTGCGAAAGCCACGAAACTCACCTGTCTTCCGGCTATAGGAAGCGCGGCGATCATCTGCGACTAGAAAAGCAGTACCTCTGTTGCTGCGGACAAACCGTAAATCGCCTTTATGCTCAATGTACAAATCCGGTGTTGGCTTTCGCCGATTGATCCGCTTGGGCGCATTCTGGGTTGGTATGGCCAGATATCGTCCCTCACGCGCGCGGATAACAACGCCCTGGTCAAAGGACTCAATAATTTCCGGCGCACGCGAATACACAAAGCCTTTAACATCGACACCGTTATCATCATAGATTTTGGATTGCCATGTGCGTGACAGACGCACGCCAAAACCAGATCCAACCACATCATTTCGCAGATCGGCTTTCAGGCCGTTGGTGGCGTCCTTGGTCGCCTTCGTGGCCAGACGGCTGATAAACTCCGTTTCTTTTCGTAAGTTACGGCGAATATCGCCTATGGTCTTGGCATCAAGCCTCATACTTTTCGCGTATCTAAAATCCAGACAAAAGAGCTGACATCCTCAATGCGCGGCTCCGCCTGGATTAGATAAGTCTGGCCATCGATTTCCAGCCGATCATCTTCAGCAGGCGTAATACTTTCCGAACGCCTCAATTCAAAAAACAGGGAGTCGATGGCAATTTGTGTGGCGCCCAAGTCGAGGAGACTATCTCCCCGCCTTGGAAGCACACGAACGGCTACTGGATCCCCGACTTGCGGAACATAGGATGTATCAAGACCAAACTCCGCAAAGACCGTATCTATGGTCTCTGTAAAGCCGGTCATGTTTCAGCCTCACTGGATAGCTCCTCCAAATAAGCAAGAGCTTCTTCTTTGGGAAGCGGTTCTTCCGTGACAGTGTTGCCATCTGGATCAATCACATCATATTTTCCAAAATGGCGGTGCTTGATGGTGTATCCATTTTGTACCGGAGGAGAAGCAGCGGCTTTTTTGGCCTTTTTATCTGCAACTTCCTCCAGCGTATCCCACCATGATTTGGGAATATCACCTTCAGAGATGCCAATGCTCTCGCCTTGCTTAAACTCCACCGTGTCCAGAACGGCATAAAGACTGCCTTTCTTGTGATGAAGAACATGAGCGCGGGCATCGGCTTGCGATTTTTCCAGCTCCAAAACAAAACCGGGACCAAAGCGGACTTTGACCCCGGTTACCTTATAGCGTTTTGTCATGAGACCCTCCTTACACCAGCTGTGCCAGGCAGGCTTGCTGCCAGAAGCCATAACCCACGTTGCGCCATGTATCGACACCGTAGCGGTGCTTGTCCTCCTCAAACTCCAGTTCGGAGCCTTCAGCAATGGCTTTGAGCATGACGGCTTCTTCTTCCTGACGGATCAGCGGTTTTACCGATCCATCAGTGCGGAAGACGGCAAACTTGTCTGTCCATGGCAAGCGAGGGTTTTGCGCGACCGAAAGCGTGACCTCATCCATGACCTGAACGATATTGGTCTGGCCATGCGTGATGACCGGAGCCGCCGTTGCCGCCTTGGCCACATGCCACATTTTCGTTGGCACCATGACAAGGAAAGACCGGGCGTTTTCGTTCATCGGTTCACCCTGATCATCCTTCAGCGAGTAAAGCTGCTGGATCACCTGCAGGATCGAAAGCTGCAGTTCTTCCACAGATGGGATGGTGGTGGAGCCATGGACTTCCGTTGGCAGGCCGGAGATATCGATAGAGAGCTTATTGCTCTGCGAACCGCTATCGCCTTCTGCGTGATCAGTATCGAAGAAATACTGGCCATCATAACAGATCTGGCTTTCCGCATTAATGATCAGCTCAGACAACAGTTTCGCCCAATGAGCGTTTGTGCGGTCGGCCAGTTCATCAACACGAACCAGAACCTGCCCCGTTTTATCGCGGCGCAATTCGCGGACAAGCACTTCCAGCATGGCTTCGAAATGCTTGTTTTCGATTGTGATGCCGTTTTCACGGAAGCCTTTGGCCTGGCGACCACCAATCCATTCCCGCATAACAGGAACCTGACCGAGCCATTTATAAGTCTCGGATTCCTGATCAGAGGTGAAGTAATTGGATAGCGCAGCCACCCATTCAAGGCCGGGATTTTGCTCCAGCCGTTGATAAAAGCGCCCGATAATCGCGCGCGAAGACAATCCTTTTGCGGACATGATAGTTTCCTTTCTTTAGGGAGAGTTGGAGACTGATTAAGCGGCTGCTGTAATCAGAGTGTTGAAAGTCACAACACCCACACCCGATTTCACGAAGCGCGAAAGCCGTATTTCTCTTTGTTTTTCAATCATTTATGGAGTTATACGGACTATGCCGGAAGTAAGATTGGTTGTGCGTTAGGTATCTGAAGTAAACTTTTAGACGTTCACGGAAAATTTTATTGTTTTAAATCAATAGACTAAAAAAATAGGCGTTAAGATTTAGGTGGCGTTATTAGGTTTCTGTTTTCATCTGCCAGCCCGACTAGCAAATGCTTCCCGCTATTATCAAATTTAAAAACACCGTATTTAGCATCCTCATAATATTCAGCATGCCCCTCCTGAAACATAAAAGAGTCCGGCATAATCTGCAACCCGCGTTTTCTATTAAAATGAAGCAGCTTTTCACCAGCTTTCAGAGGCTCGTAATTATAAAAACGGACAAACTGCGCTACATTATCTTCATCAGGCTGTATCACCATATATCCACGTTTTTGATGGCTTTGCAGTTCAACAACAGGAGTGACACGTTCTATCGCATAGCGCAACCGCATATAATCACCCTGCATCAGAGAACGCGGATCAACAGGAGCAAGTTCCAGTAAAACCACTTCGCCATGATCTTTAATTTTTTGCTTTTCGTAGATGCCGTAATTCAAAGCTGCCAGAACAAAGATAGAGAGGATAATCATTATGTTTGATCTCATAATGCGCCTCCTTTATCCCAACCTTTAAAGCCAATATATAAACGTCCCGCGAGAAGAGCTGCGCCACTTCCTATCAATACACCTGATTTTTCCATGAGCGATACATCGAGATTGTAATAATAAAAGAACAGGAAAACTGGCACGAGAAGTGCGCCCATTGTGATCATGATTTTTTCATGCTTGGCATAACCTAGAACCATCAATATGATTGATAGGATAATGCCCGGTGCGGAGATAAGTCCGAGAAGGATTGTACCTATAAATGCCAGCCTTAATGGCTCCGATTTTAGATTATCTATCACGCCACCCACAATCCACGCTATAGATGCCATTAAGCCTAAAGTGAAAAGTATATTAACGAATATTGGATTGATAAATTCTTCTTGCCTCCAATACCCAAATTTTGCGTGCGATGCCAAGAACAGAGCGCTAGCGCACAGAGAAAACAAAAGTCCATATAAAAGAGGAACATAATCACGCTTAATTTTAGCATTTGTAATTAAAACGGCTGCCCCCAGCATTTGCAGTAACATGAACCCGTTTAGTAAAAGCTCCCTTGATCCTGCGCCTTCTTTATCCCAAAGGATATTTACAAGGATTGAGAAGAATACGGCGAAGGTAGAAAGGAAGCGGTCTACTGACATGCGATAGATATTGTATGTCACGGCGGTGATAATTAGAATTGCAATTGTTGCGCCCCAACCCGAGTCAAAAATTTCTGCCATTCCGAAAGTGAAAAGAGCTTTTCCCGTTGCCATAAATGCAAACGAAGATTGCATTAAAAAGCTGTTTTTAATGGTGTGGTCATCGCCGCTAAGCTTTTGCAGGCCAATGGCTAATGCTGCAAATATCAGCCCCCATACTACAAAGCCTTCTTCTTCTGTCATGGCAATGCCAACTCCGACAAAACCAATAAAGCAAAGGGATGCGATAAACGCACCTACGCCAACTAAGGCTCTTAGATAGAGAGGTAATTCTTTATCTTGCTGTTGCGCCAGTACAAAATTTTCAATATCTGCATCATCGCTCTGTAAAAACCCCTTATCCGACAACTTAGCCAATAAGTCAGATGCGCTATATTGCGACATATATTTATCCATGATCCACCTCAAAAACATCTATGATTTTGCGGAGATAGATAACAGCAGCGGTGAATATACCAAGTGTCATGCCACCCATCAGTAGGAACATGAAGAACTCAACATCATTAAACATTTCAGCAAGAATTTTTAATCCCGCTGCCTCGACGATAATACAAACAGAAAGCATGATTGCAGCCAGCGACCACATATCTTGCATTTTGTAGCGGTAAAAAGCGTATAGCAGGCCGTGGCCGATAAAGCCTATTATGGCGCCTGTGGCAATGGACGGGGTTGCTCTTCCAGGTTCAACAACATACACAACAATAGGAATAAGCATCGGCAAAAGCACTGCTAACGTGAGGAGGATGCGTATCCAACGTGGTTGCAGCCATTCCTTATTATAATTCGCTACAAAATATTCTCGAAACGCCAACGCACCGCCATTAAGCGCAGCAAGATAAATGTAGATCATGTGTTCCATATCACGCTCAGGCAAAGCCGCCTGTTCCCACCACAAAATGAGGAACGTATTTGTAATAGCCAGCCACAAAATCCACTGCGGAGCAAAATTAGAGATAACTGTCCAACCGAGCGTCAATAATGACCACATCATAAAGAGCTGATAGGCATCCGCTCCCGTTTGGTATATTTGCCCGAAAACCGCCATAAATACGCCTGTTAGCACACTGGCTGAGAGCAGCAGAATCTGACCGCTTGTGCGCTTGAGAGAATAGAAATAAGCGCCGATCAAGCACCCCACCATACCAACTTGAAGAGAGGAGAGTTTTACTAACGGCGTGATCTTAGCCCAATTAAAGGCAAAGAAATAAATAATGCCGCAAAGAACCAGAGCCGAGCCAATTGCAAGCAAAAGCCTTGAAACCCAAACCCCCCATTTATCGGCAGGGTATAAAACATCTAACGCATATTCCTTTGCTTCGTAGGTAATTTTCCCATGAGCATAAAGCTCTTCGACAAATCGTCGGTTAGCAGGAATTTTTTGAAGTATAGACAATTGCTAGCGCCCTTTTTTATAACTATTCTAGAATAGTAGCGAATGTTACAAAATTAGACAATCACGAAACAATAAATGCGTTAAGAGCAAAAATCTCTCCACTCTCTGGAGCTCTCAGGAAGCATTCCTTCAGCTATTCTGAAATGTATTCAATCAGTTGTAGCATTGGCATTCGGACGTAACATTTACACTGCATGCTGGCTACGGCATAAATGCGCCAAAATCATCCATATTTATGATCTCTCTGTCACTTCAGCCCTGTGGGAGAATGGTTTTGTTCAAATGCAAACCGGTTTGCAAAGCAGTCTTAAACCGTGGGGCAATGCCCTACAGCTTTATTGCAATAAAATCAGTGGCTTGATTAGAAGGCTGAAGGAATATCAATGGCGCTAAAAAGCTGAAGGCGGCATCAAAAGGTTTTTCTCTGCTCGCAAAGCGTTGAAAACGCTTACTTATTGAGTTCATTTTTAAATTGGTTGCGGGAGGTCGATACCATCTTAGCGATAATGAGGTTAAAGTGGTTGCAGGGGAACGATACCATTTTAAAAACTTTTACTTTTCTGCAAATATTGGTCAAGAATAAACAAAACCTATTTTATTGGAGTAACTATTTTAGCTCCAGTAACCATCACTTTTTGATTTGGTTCAATTTTTAAATATTACATAATTCAATACTTCTATTTCAGTTAACCTATTTATCTACACTAACACTCAAGACCTTATTTTTGACTGCGTGAAGATGCCCACTAAGATTGATTTCATCTTGAGAGAAATTCAAATTGTCAGGTGTTAAAGCACCTAATATTGCAGCTAGATTATAAGCGGCTACAACTTCATTACGGGAAGCAATCACCTCGCTAACCTGAGCGTCAAATAATTCCTGATCTGCATCAAGCGTATCGAGAACGGTTCGACTGCCCTCAGCGGCCTCCATATAGACCCCTTCGCGGGCAATCTCGGCAGCTTCAACCTGCGCATTCCGTGCACGCTTTTCAGCCTTAGCTGACTGAAATGCTCGCCAACTCGATATAACTTGCTGCTCTACTTCGCGCTCTGCTTCTGTGATTTGAATACGACGGCGCACCACCTCTTCCTTAGCCTCTCTAACTTGCGAACGTATTAAACCGGATTGATAAAGCGGTACTGTTACAAAAACACCAATGAGCGTTTCTGACGTATCGTCAACCAAGCCAGGAGACGGGTCCGTAGTTTCATTATGAGCGGCACGCAATGAAATTTGAGGTAAAAGTTCTCCAAAAATTGTGTCTACATTATCTTCTTGAGCATCCCTTAGAGCCTGCGCGACAAGAATTGAGGGCGAATTATTCTGGGCTAGCGCAAGGCTATCTTCAAGTGTACTTGGGAGCGGCGGCATGATATCAGCAGTTCTCAGACTGGTTGGGTCTAAGCCAACGATCTGCTTATAGACAGCGCGACTGGAATCCAGTGTACCTTCAAGTTGAATAACGTCTGCATCTGCACCAGCAAGACGCGCTTCGGCTTGCTTAACGTCCGTTTTGGTGACAACGCCCTCTTCAAATCGATCATTGGTTGCCCTTAACTGTTCAGAAATAACTTTCCGGTTTTGTTTGGAGAGTGCCAACAAGCTCTCGTCACGCAAGACATTCATGTAGGCCTCAACTGTAGCACTTAAAATATTTTGCTGTGTTGCTAATAAGGATACATTTTGTGCTCGGATAATGTTATTTGCAGCGCGCGTGGCAGCGACAGTTGACCCACCTCTATATAAAGGTTGATTTAAAGAAATTTCGGCTTCTTTTGGTGAAGACCCCTCAGAACCGGGGCCTTGAGGATCACCATCTATATCAACATTACTCAGCCCAAAATCAGCCTGAACATTGGGTCTCCAACCTGACAAGGCTTGTGGGAGTTGCTCGTGCACAGAGCGTAATTCTCGTCGCGCAGCATTTAGCGTAGGATTATCGATATAAGCTTGTCTTAGCGCTTGAGATAACGTGAAATCATTAGTTTCCTGCGCATGACCGCTTGGTACAACCAGCAAACATAAGGCGAGAAGTATTATAATATGTTTCATGCAGTCTCCAGATTTTTTATTTTGTAAAATATTCCATACAGAACTGGAACTACTCCCAGTGTTAAAACTGTTCCGATGGCAAGACCAAAGGCGATCGCATTTGACATGCCGTAGAACAACGGATCACCGGATAAAATGAGGGGTAACAGGCCTAGCACTGTCGTAATTGTCGTCATTATGATGGGGCGCAATCGCATTATACAGGCCTTAATGACGGCTTCATATTGCGACTTTCCTGTGTTTTCTTCAATTTCAATCCGATCAATTAAGACAATGGCATTATTAATGATAATACCTGCTAAAGAGTAGAGGCCCAACATCACCATAAAGCCGAAGAAAGAGCCTGTGATCAAAAGCCCGATAGAGGCCCCAATCATCATAAGCGGGATGGTGAGTACAATGATTGCCGTCTTTTTATAGGAATTAAATTGCGCAACCAATAAGACAATTATCAACCCAATAACCATCGGTACATTTGCAGATAGTGCCGCTTGCGCATCAGCGGATTCTGCAATCACTCCGTCATATTCAATACTATGAGCTGGCGGCAAGCTGTCTGCTAATTCTTGAATCATTGGATCAACAACAATTTTAAAATCTTCGGCTGTCATTGATAGTATTTTCGTTTCAACCGTAATCGTACGGAACATATTCTCGCGCTCAATTTTGGCGAACTGATTGACTGGTGCAAAATCTGCAATTTGGAATAAAGGAACATTTTCTTTTCTGGCAGATGAATAAACATTGAGCGTACGAATCCGATCAAGGCTATAACGCTCATCGCCACTGGCTCTAAAAATCACTGGGATAACGTCATCCCCATCACGGAATTCCGTTACATTAAGGCCTTCAAACCCTCCGGATATTGATGCTGCAATATCATCGGATGTTACACCTGCCCGTCTCGCACGCTGTTGGTCAACTTGAACTTCAACTTTTACAATGCGCGTTTCCCAGTCTGAACGAATGTCAATTGCGCCTGGTATCGATCGGAATATCTCTTTAATCTTCTCGGCATTTTCAAAGAGAACATCACCATCAGGGCCTTTTATTTGAATTTCCATCGTACTGGAGTCACTTGTTCCCAAGAACATTTTACTGACGCGTACAAACATATCTGGGAATTCATCTTGAAATCCCGCTCGTAAATCATTGATTGTTTGATCCATGCGTTCAAAATCATCAATATTTAGAACAACGAAACCTTTATTGTCTGCCGGGTCTTCCGGTGATAAGGAGAGCACAAAACGGGGCCCACCGTAGCCAACATATCCGGCTTGGCTCTCAATATGGGGAAAGCGTTCTTTATCGTCTAAAAACTTGAAAACATCCTGCATGCGCCGATCTGTGGTACGCGTTGTTGTGCTGGCCGGTAGCTCGGTATATATCAATATCTGTGAGCGATCAGAGTCAGGAAAAAATTGCTGTGGAACGAGACCCATCAAATTTACAGAGCCTACAAACATTACAACCATAATTGCCATAAATATCTTTCGATGGTGCATGGCCCAGTTTAAAAACCGCTCATAAGGCCCATAAAGTTGTCCTATGAGCCCTGATGAATTTTGTTCCTCTCCTGATTTTGCTTTAGGATCGATTTTCAAAAAGTAATAACAGAGTGTCGGCGTGACGCAAAGAGCCAGAACCCAGGAGGTCATAAGCGATATCATAATTACAAGTGAGATTGAGCGCGTGTATTCCCCTGCCACATGTTGCGCCAGCATGAGCGGTAAAAATACCAATATTGTGGTGAAAGTAGAGATGAGAAGCGGAACAGCCATTTCGCCGCCACAGGTTTTAAGAGCATCCTCTCTGCTCGCCCCCTCTTCAAGGCGGCGTTTAAAATCCTCAGCAATAACAATACCATTATCAACCAACAGCCCTAATGATATTATAAGCGTGGCCAGGCTCATACGCTCAAGCTCCATCCCGAAAATATTCATCAAGCCTAAAGTGGCCAGCATCACAAATGGAACAATAGCCCCAACAATAAGGCCTGTGCGGACGCCCAGAAAAAGCATTACAACAACCAGAACAATAAGGAGCGTCTGAAGTACGTTGATTGACACCCCATAAACTGTATTGGCGACCTGATCAGCTTGATACGTAGCAATATTCAAAAACATCCCCGCGGGTAATGTCGCTTGTAATTCTTCAATCTTTGTCTTAACGCGCGGAGAGAACTCCAACACGTTATAGCCATTCAGCATAGAAATGGAAAACATAATAGCAGGCTCTCCATTATAATAGGATGTCCGATCTGGCGGATCGATATAACCTCGTGTTATGGTTACTATGTCTGATAAGGGTATAACATCGTTAGTACCCGGAAGAGCAATTAAGGTCTCAGCTATATCTTCAATCGTTTCAAAATTACCTGTGGGTTCGATAATAAAACTCCGTGCCCCCGTATCAACCGCCCCCCCCGGTTGGATAATATTTTGTGTGCTTAATATTTGGGCTAGTTCAACAGGGCCTATGCCAAGCTGAGACAGCTTGGAGTTCGATATCTCCATAAAGATGCGTTCATTTTGCACACCCATGATTTCAATTTTTTTGGTTCCTTCAACCGTATAAAGAACATCACGGACATGCTTTGCTATGTCGTACATCAAAGACATTTCATAATCTTGCGCCGTCAGCGCAAGTGTAACCATTGAAACATCACCAAATTCATCATTGACTATTGAGGGTCGTGTCCCCTCTGGTAATGATGGGTAGGCCTCGTTAACTTTATTACGCAAATTCTGCCATATCGGTTTGAGGTCCTTAAACCGATCCTGAATCTCAACATGAATGATAGATTGCCCTGTAGAAGAGGTTGAGCGAATTTCTTCTATTTCGGGAATTTTGCGGATCGCTCGTTCTAATTTCTTTGTAATTAAATCCTCAACGCGTTCAGGATTAAGCCCTGGATATTGCGTCACCACAAGCGCTTCGCGGATGATGATTTGAGGATCTTCACGTGCAGGCAGTGTGAAATAACTCAATGCTCCGTATAACAATAATGCAGCAAGCCCCATAAATACGAGCCTGCGATAATGAAAAGCGATTTGCGTGAGGTTCATATCTTAATCACTTTTCTTAATTAAACTGTTCTATGCCAACACCCATAAGCTTTACAGCCTGGCCATCATGCAAATATTCAACGCCCGCCGTGGCAATAATTTCTCCAGGCTTTAAACCCTTTGAAATAAGGATTTCATTATTAATTATATTTTCGGTCTGGATTTCACGTTTGCGAACGACACCAGCAGCTTCATCGTACACAAAGGCATATGTTTTCTGGTCTGCACCTGGCAAAATAGCTGTTGGTGGTATTTTCACGGCTTCCCCTGTATAGCCCGTTCGTCCTCTTCCTTCGAAGGTAAAATCAATTTCGGCAGTCATTCCACCTCGAAGTTGTTCGTTATTTTCTTTAATGAGCAGTGTGACAGGAAAAGCATTCGCACTCTCAGCGCGGGAGCCAATCTCGGTTATTTCTGCTTCAAGGCTTAAATTTGGGATCGCCGGATATTGTGTCTGGTAGATTTGGCCTTTTGTTATATTACCAATCATTGTTTCCGGGACTAATGCAGCAACTTCCAACCCCCCATACCCTTCAATTTGTAAAACGGTTTCTCCTGCCCTAACAGTTTGGGACGGCTCAATGAGCCGCGATACAATTTTCCCATCGTAAGGTGCACGAAGTGATGCATCTCCTAAGTCTTCTTGCGTCAAATCCAGTTGGGCTTTTGCAATATCAACAGCACTTTTAGCTGTATCCATAGATGCTCTTGCATTATCAAGCGCAGATTTAGAGACCCAGCCTTTATCAAAAAGATTTGATTGGCGGTTATATTCGTTTTGAGCTTCTATAAGCAGAGCCTGCGCTTCTTGAAGGCTACCTTGCGCTGATTTTTTTGTAAGCTCATAGCTGGCCTCATCAAGCACGGCTAATACCTGACCTTTAATAACATCCTCCCCTAAACTAACAGATACACTTTCAACCTTACCACTCACTTCGAAACTGAGATTCGCACTTTCAGTCGCCTGTAAAACACCTGATATTCGCCGTACCTGAGATAAATCGGTACTTTGTGTTTTGATCCATACAATTGGCTTGGGAATAGCTTTTGTTGTAGCTTCTTCTTCTGAGCAAGACGAAAGAAAAATCAAACTGCAGAGAAGCAAAGAACGTATTTTTTTTTGACGAGGTACCATTTTAATTCCTATTCGATAGAACAAATTTTTTAATAATCATGAGGCGTTTTCTATACTCTTTTCAGCTTTGGGATTTTTCAGATAAGCTTTTTAATCCTTTTAAATCCGTTACTGTCTGGGCATATTTACTTAAGGTGGATTTATAAGCATGAATATCTTGATCTTGCTCTAGTAAAGCTAAAACATCAGTCACTATGGCAACGTGAAAATCTTTTTGCACACCATCTCTCATCGTTGAATCCAGGGTAAAGTTGGCCAAAGGTCCGGCCAGAACCAAATGCTCCAGCCCGCTTTGTTTCAAAATCTCCTCTAGGTTGGTTTCGGAAAAAGCACTTAACGAACTTCTGGTAGGTAATATGACATCTTCTTTTTCAACATATAAAAGATCTTTGCTGGTTGGAGAAGCCCTGAGCTTTTGATCCATTAATAGCTGAACTGGAGCAGGGAATTTCCGTTCAGAATACTGAAATGGTGCATGTATTATTTTCCAATTAATACGCCGGGAAAAAGCAATGAGGTTTTCAAGCTTATTCTTGAAATCAGCCTGATCATGAAGAAAACCTTTTTGACAATTAATAAGCAATAAAGCCGTTTGGTCAGGTGGAAAATACTGATACTTCTTTAATCCTTTATTGATAGGTATTGCAGATAACGTATTTAAAATTTTATTGAGCATGGTTAGTTTATCTTCATTTTCTCTTTGATATCTTTCGTGGTGCCAACAAGGTTCGCCAGAAGAGGATATCGTTCACGAATAGCTTGCTCATGTTCGAGCGGTGAAAAAGCAGCCACAGAATCACTTACTAAAGTTACGTGATAATCCAGATCAACCGCGCTTCTTGCCGTCGCCTCTATACATGAATTAGTAGCCATCCCGATGATTATGATGTGAGTTATTCCTTCTTTTTGAAGATGATCATGCAAATCAGTTTCTGCAAAACCACTCGAACAAGAATGCTCAGAGGCAACAAATTCATTTTTTTTAGGAGCAAGACTGTCAAGAAATTCTCCTCCCCATTTGCCAAAACTAAAAATATTTCCAAATCCAAGTTGAGCGACCTGTACAGGATGTAAATATTTACGTTCGGAGTGACTTCCTTTTCGGTAGCGATGATGCGGTGCATAAACAACTTTGATCGCCTCTTTTCTGGCAATTCTTAATAGCTCCTCTATGTGCTTAATTGTCCCAACTTTTTGAACACTTGTTCTAACAAGAGGCCATGCCAATCCCCCCTTTGATAAAAAATCATTGAACGGATCCACAATGACTAATGCTGTTTTACCAACCGGGTAAGATGATAGTTGATCATTTTTCCGATCACTATTGTGCTCTTGTGTTTTTGAATTGAACGGCATTTGTATCCTTGACTTATTTGGAACGATCATTCCAAAGTATATTATAAGTTAACAATGTCAAGAGATCAGACGAATACACGTCAGGAATTACCGCTCAAAGCGTTCATGCATTTTTGGGAATTTGTCTATTACGGTACGTCTTTGGATGATGTGGTGAAGGCAATAATAAATCGCACGTAAAATGTTATTATTTTCGCAGGCCATAGCCTGTTTTAAAAATCCACGCGATGATTCCCACAGCAATGATTGTGAACAGGCAAATCATTGATACGCTAACCCATAAACTCACGTCCGCACTTTCATGAAAGCTCCAACGAAAACCACTAATCAGATAAACAACAGGATTAAAAAGAGAGACGGTTTGCCAGAAAGGCGGCAGCATATCAATCGCATAAAATGCGCCTCCCAGAAACGTTAGCGGCGTAATCACCAGCAAAGGAATAATTTGTAATTTCTCGAATCCATCTGCCCATATACCGATTATGAAGCCCATAAGGCTGAAGGTGATACACGTCATAACCAGAAAAAACGCCATGCATATGGGATGTTGAATCTCAAGCGGAACAAAAAAACTAGCTGTTACCAAAACAATAATTCCGATCACAAGCGATTTTGTCGCTGATGCACCGACATAGGCCAAGGACACCTCCCAAAAAGACAACGGCGCCGAGAGGATTTCATATATTGTTCCTGTAAACCGGGGAAAATAAATACCGAATGATGCATTTGAGATGCTCTGCCCCAAAATTGTTAGCATAATCAAGCCCGGGACAATAAACGCGCCATATTCAACTCCATCAATGCTGGATATCTTTGACCCCAAAGCCGCGCCGAACACCACAAAGTAAAGGATAGTGGAAATGACTGGTGAGGCGATGCTCTGCCCGACCGTTCTTAAGGCACGTTTCATTTCAAATTTATAAATTGCCCATATGCCGCGCCAATTCATGCTAACTGATCCTTTGCATTTTTATCATTGAGAAGTCCGATAAAGATTTCTTCAAGCGAGCTTTGATGAACCTGTATATCGATCGGTCTTATTCCATTTTCTTTTAAGTTATCAAGGACATTGGAAATATCATTATTCTGCTCAAACGGGCTGTATTTGAAAACGAGCCTGTTACCGCCGTTTTCTAGAACAAGATTATACTGGCTAAGTGCTTTCGGAATGGTTTTTAGCGGCTCCCGCAAATCAAAAACAACCTGCTTATTCCCCATTTTTTTCATGAGGGCATCTTTTTCATTAACCAGAATGATATTGCCTTTGCTTATGATGCCGACGCGGTCGGCCATTTCTTCGGCTTCTTCGATGTAATGGGTTGTAAGGATAATGGTCACGCCCATGTCTTTCAATGATCGCACCTGTTGCCACATGGATGTCCGAAGCTCCACATCCACGCCCGCAGAGGGCTCATCCAAAAACAATATGCGCGGCTCATGCGATAAAGCTTTAGCGATCATGACACGGCGTTTCATGCCGCCGGACAGTGTTCTGATTTCAGAGTCTTTTTTGTCCCATAAGGATAATCGTTTAAGGATATCCTCAATCATAGCTGGATTGGCGGGTTTGCCAAATAATTCGCGGGAAAAGCTCACAGTATTCCAGACAGTTTCAAAAAGATCTGTTGTCAACTCTTGTGGCACAAGCCCTATGAAGGATCGAGCGGCTTTATAATCGTCGATATTATCGTGCCCGAACACTTCAACAGATCCTCCGGAAGCACGGACAATCCCGCAAACCGCACCGATCAGGGTTGTTTTCCCCGCGCCGTTTGGCCCTAATAGCGCAAAGATTTCCCCTGTTCTCACATCAAGATTAACACCGGATAAGGCCTTAAACCCATTATCATAGGTTTTTTCCAGATTTTTTATCGAAATTGCGGATTGGCTCATAGTGACTTTCTAATGCTCTAGAGAATTGTAATGTGTTTCTAAAAATATATCTATGTCAGTGTCTTGGAATTGAAAGTCATTTTGTAAAAGCTTTAAGGGTGTGACCCGCTGCCCCGTTAAAACCAGCTCCTCGCCCATTTGACCCATGGAGGCCTTAATCATAAAGGCAGGCATATGAACCGCGCTTGGTTTTTTGAGCGCCTTGCCAAGTGCTTTTGCGAATTTTTTTTGGCTACACGCGCCTGTTGATGTCAAATTAACAGGGCCGGTAAAATCAGGATGCCCAATAATAAATTCAATCGCGCTTACAACATCGCGCAGGCTGATCCATGACATGACCTGCTCGCCTGTTCCAACAGGGCCGCCCATAAAAAATGCATAAGGCTTGGCCATGGAGGGCAAGCCACCGCCGGAGCGATCAAGCACTATGCCCGTGCGCAGCAATGTAACGCGATTGCCGAACGCTTCCGCCTTTAATGCAGATGCTTCCCAGTCATCAATAAGTTCCTGCAGAAAATTTGTGCCCGTTCTTTTTTGCGTATCGCCTTCGGTAAAGGGCGCGTGATCATACTCATAAAATCCATAAGCACTGACCGCAGACGCATTAATAAGCCGAATATCCGAATTCTTCTTGCAAACCTCAACGCATTTTTGTGTGGTCTGAAGTCGGCTATCACGCATGGTTTGTTTATAGTCTGGCGTCCATTTTTTATCACTGACGCCTGCGCCGCTCAAATTAATGATTATTCCGATTTGATTAGGGTCATACTTAGACAAAGCGTCCCATGTTAGAAATTCAGCGTTAAAAGGGAAGGCTTGTTCTAATTTCTCTGCATCCCGTCCAACCAGAATTAAACTGTGTCCGTTCTCATGGAGCCGTTCGGACAAGAGAGTGCCAACCATCCCCGATGCACCGCAGATTACAATTTTTTTCGAAAGGGTCATTTAAAAGTATTCGCCAGTTGTTTGAATAGAAAGTTCGGTGCAATGCGGCTCATTAAACGCATTTGTTTCGACATGCCCGCGGCAATTTCATATGTGTTGCATTTCAGGCCTTGCACAAACTCGGCAACCATTTTATCGACAGGCATGAGCTTTACACTCGGCGTTCTAAAGTTATCAGCAAGAGCTGTGTCCGTTGCGGGCGGCAGTAACTCAAACACCTTTATATTATCGCTCTTGAATTGATGACGAAGCGTCTGCGCGCAATGATGCATGAGCGCCTTGGTGCCGGAATAAACGGGCGTGGCCGGAAACGGAACATAAGCAAGGCCGGAGGATACAAACACTACAGCAGGCTCACTACTTTTTTTGAGTAACGGTAGGAACTTGTAAGTTAGATTAAGGGGTGCAATCGTATTGACCTCAATCTCACTTCGAATATGGGATAGCGTTTTTTCATCGTTTGCAAAATCATATTTATGCATGATGCCTGCATTGTTAATCAATATATCAAGCTTGCCGTATCGCGCCGTAATCTCGGATAGCATCTTGTTTTGGTCATCCTCTTTGGTCACATCGCATTGAATGAAATCGACGCCGCACTCGGCTGCGACTTGCTTCAGGGTTTCTTCGTTACGGCCACTGATAATGATTTTTGCACCCTGTTTGGAGAGTTGGCGCGCCATCTCTGCGCCAATGCCTGCGTTCCCGCCCGTGATCAAAATAATTTTATCTTTGAGTTTCATTAATTTTATTCACTTTCCTTGTAAGTTATCATACAGGCGCAAACAGCATAAATTGTTGCCACAACCCCAAGTGCGACACGTGGCCAGTGAAACAACAGCCATTGATCAACAACAGCTCTAATTTCAGAGGTTTCGATTGTGCCGTTTAGTCCCTGTAAGACGACTGGCAAATGGTAGACCGATGTAATAGTGCAATTTGCAAACCATAGCCCAAGCGTGATGATCCAGAGCCTTCGCGCACATTTGTTTTGCCATGCAAAATAAAGAGACAGAGGAATAAGAAAAGTTTGCAACAGGGCAAATGGGATTATGGTTGTTGCGATGGTTTTCCAATCATTGGGAAATGCGATGACCAATTCATCGGGGCTTAAATCACCCCATTGCAGGCCAAAAGTAACACCGACCATGAGGGTTCCACCTGCAAAAACACCGGCAGCGACAGCAGAAAGTACATTAATTTTATCTTTAAATTTCATGATTTATTGTCCTATTCCTAAATAAATGCCGTATGCAATTGCGGGTATAGCCAAGAAGCTTGGCGCCCAGATGAGTGTACGCAGTTTTTCAATACCAATAATGTAAATAGGCACATAAATCAGACGTGATATGATGGTTGCGAGTGCCGCGTAATGCGTCCAAACATTTGAAATATCGAAATGCACGGCCAATACTGCAAAAGGGAGATACATAAGCGCGCCCTCTTTTAAATTACCAAGCATGTTATCAATGCGAATACCCATCGGACCTTTATTAGGTTGGGGTGTTTCATGATTGCTAAAGCCATAAGCAGGCCCTGCTGTTTTACCTATATAAGTGGCTTGGATGAAGACGCTTATAAAAACCAATAAGCCGTATATAAAAATACTCCATGCTTCTATTGTCATGACGTTTTTCCTGATTCGTTTTTAGAACAAGACTTACAATATTTAAAGAGCCTATAAGCAATATAGATATGCGTTAGAGTACTCATTTATAAGACTTTCTTTTGAGAAGGCACTGAAAAATGACGCATGACATCAGTCCTAAATAAAAGCGCAAGAGCTATGAGCTGGAAAATTATAAATACGCCTATTCCCAAATAAACAGTTTTCTGAGAAGCCATTTCTTCGGGCATGGGGCTCACCCATTGTGTTATCAATCCTTGCGAATAATCAAATGCGCCAACGGCGTTATAAATGACAAGAAGCCCCCATATTCGAACGCCTTTCGCTTTTAACGCCAGATAAACCATTACAGGTACAAGTAAACCAATCACAAAATCGCTCGCCCATGGGCCAAGCCAGCCATTTGGGGCAATGCCACCAAACATCTCAATCTTGGGGATGAACAATATTGTCTGTACCCGAAATAAAGTCAGCATCATAAGTATGGCGATGACTTTAAGCATAAACGGATTTATGATTTTCTGTGCTGTGTTGTGGTATTGTGTTTTGTTCATTGACTATTCCTTTTCATCATGGCAACCAGTGCTTTAAATCGTTTCAAATACACAACACAGCGATAGGTCAGGATACCCGCTCAAAAACACTTACGGCTAAGACCGAGAAAATATTTATTTTTTAGTAACATTGCCTTATGCTTGCATTTCAAAAGAATAATATTAACAAACAAATATTGGAACGATCATTCCAATGATGCTACAATAGATGGTTAAGATGTCAATAGAGAAATCTAAATCACGCGAAGATTTGCTGCCAAAAGCCTTCATGCATTTTTTGGAGTTTGGCTTTTACGGCACGTCTATGGATGATCTTGTCAAGGCAACTGGCTATAGCCGCAGTAGTATCTACTACGAATACAAAAGTAAAAAAGGATTGTTTGAGGCAAGCCTTTTGTTTTTTAATGACGTTTTTTTAAAAGAGCCTGTCGGATATTTGGAAGAACCTGATGCGACGCTCGATAATTTACAACAATATTTTGACTGGCTTCTTGGTAAGCTACGAACTCAAACGCCGCCCTACAAAGGGTGCTTTATAGCGAACACAATGAATGAGAGCTCCCCGCACGATAAAGATTTTCGAGACATCGTGAATGCCTTTAATGATCGTTTGAGAAATGCATTATATCAAATACTGTGTAATGAGACGAAAAATAGGAAAATTCCCGGGGAAAAACTTGAGGCAATGGCTACGTATTTAATGACATCAATATACGGCATATGGACATTTTCACGTAGTGTTTCTGATATTAAGGATCTTGAGGATGCCATAAATGCCTACATGTTGAACGCAAGACTTATGGTACGTGTAATTTGAGTAGGTTTTCCATACTCAATCTTATCATACCGACAGTATTAGATATTAAGATAATACCTTGTATATTTGCGCTCTCCGGTTTTTGTGAGAGCGCCTATTTCTACAAGGCTTTGTAAATCTCTTGTTGCTGTTGCTCGTGCCGCATCGCTAATAGAAATATAGTTTTCTGCGCTAAGGCCGCCTTTAAAACCTTCAATACCTTCTGCAAACATGCGAACAATTACCTTAGATTGGCGCTCATTCAATTTATCTGCAAAGCGGTCATAGAACTTGCTCTTCTCAATTAAGAAGTCGATCATTTTTTGCGTGTAGTCTTGTGCCGATAAAATTGTCTGGCAAAAATATTCAAGCCAGTCTTGAATATCTAATCCCTGACTTCCGCTATGTAGTGCCGCATAATATTGCTTTTTAGAACGCTCAATCGCCTGAGCTAAAGCAATCAGTGTTGGCCGCTTCAAACCTTGCGATAATACTTTTTCAGAGATAGCACGACCAATACGACCATTCCCATCTTCAAAGGGGTGAATACTCTCAAAATAGATATGTGCAATCCCAGCACGAAGGAGTAAGGACATACCGCCTTTTTGTCCCTCATTAAACCACGTAATAAACTGCTTCATTTCACCTGCGACATCCTTTGAAGGGGGCGCTTCAAAATGAACTTCGGGATCATGAACAGAGCCTGAGACAATTTGCATAGGGTCGTCATGCGTGCGATAGCGGCCAATATCCTGCAGATCGCGGCGGCCATTTGTAAGCATTTCATGCCAAAGGAATAATTGTTTTTGGCTTAAGGGCTTATCATAGCTTTTATAGAGATCAACCAGCATTTCTGCGATACCTTGCTCTGCCGGAGGAATGCGCCGTTTATCTGTCTTTAAGCCAAAATGCTTTCGGATAGAGGATTGCAAAGAATCTCGATCAAGAATCTCGCCTTCAATCTCAGAGGTTTTATAAGCTTCTTCACTAATAAGCTGAATGCGAAGATTTTCTTTATCATCTTCTGTAACATGCTTTAAGCTGCCATGTAGTACACCAGCTTTCTGTAAGAATTGGCTCTCATATTCAGCAAAAGCAGAGGCTTTATAGCTAAAATTCGGCCAATCCTTATGTTCCCAGTTCCAAGCCATGAGTTATATAGCTCCTTTCTATAACTCATAATAACACAAAAAATGAGTTATAGAAAGGAGCTATATAACTCATTGAATTGGATAAATCGCCCATAAATACAGGTGATTAGCCTTATGATGCTCGTATGAGCGATAAGAAAACGCATAAACCATCTCCTTTTTGCTTGCGTCTCTCGCAAGAAGAGAGAGCAAAGTTGGAGTATGAAGCTGGTGATATGCCGCTTGGCAGTTATATTCGCTCACGTCTTTTTGAAAGTCCAACGCCGCGTAAACGTCGCATGAAGCGGCCTGTTAAAGATCATAAAGTTTTAGCAGAACTTCTCACAAAGCTGGGCGCGTCCCGTATTGCTAATAATCTTAATCAACTGGCACATGCTGCAAATTCCGGCTCTTTATTGCTCATGCCGGAAATTGAAGAAGAGCTAAGACAAGCTCTGGCAGATATTGCATGGATGCGAAAAACGCTTGTGAAAAGCCTTGGTCTTTATCAAAACAAGGACAAAGGTCATGATCCTTGAAGGTAATCAACGTGCTGGCGCGGCTAAAATGGCGCTTCATCTTATGAATGAAGAAGAAAATGATCATGTGGAGATTCATGAGATATCGGGCTTTTTATCAGATGATATCCATGAAGCCTTTCATGAAATGGAAGCCTCAGCTAGAGGGACGAAATGCGATCAATTCATGTTTTCTGTTTCTCTTAATCCCCCGCATGATGAAAACGTGCCGATTGAATATTTTGAACATGCTCTTGATGATATTGAAGAAAGGCTCGGTTTAGAAAATCAGCCACGCATTATTGTTTTTCATGAGAAAGAAGGACGGCGGCATGCGCATTGTGTTTGGTCACGCATTGACGCTAATAGTATGACAGCCATCAATTTGCCGTTCTATAAACAAAAACTGAATGATATCTCAAAAGATATCTACCTCAAATATGACTGGAATGTTCCCAAAGGATTCTTGGATAAAGCATATGCAAACCCCTTGAATCTATCACGTGAAGAATGGCAGCAGGCAAAAAGAGCGCAAGAAGACCCACGTCTTTTAAAAGCGCTTTTCAAAAACGCATGGGAAACCTCAGACAATAAACAAGCTTATCAAAACGCTCTTAAAGAGCATGGGTTTTGGTTGGCACGAGGTGATCGGCGCGGATATGTGGCAGTAGATTATAAGGGAGAAATTTATTCACTCTCCAGATGGTCGGAAGTCAAAACTAAAGACTTAAAAGAAAAGCTTGGTGATCCTAAAGAGTTGCCTTCCATTGAAGAAGTGAAGTCAGAAATAGCACAAAAAATGACTCCTAAAGTTGAAGAGTATATTGCTGAGACAAAGAGAAAAATTGAGAAAGATAGGCAGCCACTTCAACAAGCCATCAAAACATTAAAAGAACGTCACAGAAATGAACGGCAAGAGTTAAGAGCGCATCAAACGCAGCGTTGGACACAAGAGGAAACGAAAAGATACGAACGCCTACCACGAGGCATTGCCGGGTTATGGCACAGGATAACTGGTAAGTATCAACAAGTGCGAAAGCTAAATGAACTACAAACAATCAGGTGTGAACGGCGTGATCGAAATGAAAAACAGGCTTTGATTGAAAAGCAGCTTGAAGAACGCAATAGACTACAAACGCATGTTCATAGCAAACGTGAAAACCATGACAAAACTATGAAAGAGCTAAGGCAGGATGTTGCCTTATATCGTGATATGCAGGATTTTTCTGATCGAACGCAAAAGCATCAGCACAGCTATTCTCAAGAATAATAAATGAAATACTATAATTTACTTAAGCAGTATCTTTAATTAATAAGTTAGAAGATAAATCTGCATTATGGATCGAAACATGCATTCCCTTGGGGAAGGCATCTTTGCCGATGATGACCATGATAAAATATTTCAAATCGTGCCTTGATTGATTGTAGCATTCTAAAATATTAACCAAGTCTATGTTTGACGGTGTTGGTATCAGCTCCGGATGGGTGTGCCAATCACCAACATAGTGATAGCCTTCACCGAAAAGCTCTTTTATTTCATTTTGTTCTTTCTTACGGTTTGGCCAAAAAAGAAAACGTCCTCTCTTATCGCCATTTCGTAGACCTGTAGCTTTCGAAATGACAACTTCCTTCTCATTGAAGCGCGCAAAAAGCTGTCCGCCAGCCTCTAGACACTTTTCTGATAATTGTTTGTGTTGTTCAAAAAGTTCTAAGACTTCTTTTTCGAAGGTAATTCTGATGTCTGCGTTGTTTGTAAATTGCATGCTATTTCCTTATGCCTACAGGCTTTACATGTTGGAATTTTATCAAAATCTAGCTGCATAAGAAACTGCCCCAATGATACACCCCGCGCTTTCATTTTTTGAATGGCAATCTCTGTCCATTTACCTTTGTTTTCAGTGAGAATATCTTGTGACCCTACCCATGATCTGATTTGCGATTTATTCAGCTTGTCTGTCAAAATATCTATGGCGTGCGCCGCAATTATTGCATTGATTGAAGCTAGCTCTATGCTCCTGAACGGCTGAAACACTCCACCACATGTTGGCAAAGACTGCTGTTCATTCTCAAAATAAGTGAGTTTGAATTTGAACGTAGTATCATCAAAAGCACAGTTAAAGCAGCCTCCGTTTTCTAGCACTGCAAAAGAATGTCCTGCGGCAGCGTATGCTTCTGCCCATCCATATAAGACAGGCGGAAAACCCTCTTGCGCAAGCATATATTTATTCATGGCGTTTTCTGCTGGCCAATCTCCAGTGGTCATAATGATAAGATTGCTTTCATGAAATACTTGGGGATCTGTTTTTAAAACATTTTCCCATTTTTCAGTATGCATAGAGCGGATTTTAATATGCGGAAATTGTGATTTTAGCGTTTCCGCTAATATGCCTGTTTTTTCCCCTGAACCTTTAATATCAATAGAATCTGCGCCTAAGGCATGCCTTCCGATGTTTTCCCAATCCATTGTGTCCGGGTCTATGAGGTTGAATGTGCAGACACCATTTTGTGCTAACATGCGTACAATTTCTGATCCAATGGAACCACAACCTACTATGGTCACTGTTTTTTCTTTTAGTACTTTAATCCGCTTATCAGAATCTCTGGATAGCGCCCATGATGGGTCTACGCGCTGGATATTCAGGCGCTGTGATGTGGCATTTATGCTTGCATAACGGTTGCCAGCAACAATAGGGTTAACCTTTCCGGCTCGAAAACCTTTTGTTAGCTCTTGGCGAGCTGTCATTCGATATGATGATAAAGCTCTCGGTCGCTCAAGAACAATGCCCACCAGCGCTTTTCCAGCATCTGTTTCAAACCCGATTATAACATCAATTTTTTCAGGTGTTTTTCCTGCCAGTTCTTGATAGATGCGTAAGGCTTCTTTGCCGCAATGGTTTCGTAAAAGATCACATACTTCCTGATTATTCTGAGGGTACTCCTGTGGCGTTAAGATTTTATCTGACCATGCAAAGAGTGCATCTGCATGACTCTGTTTTTTATGTTCACCTAGTTTCTGATGGAGCCATTGTTCTCCCTGATCCTTTGTATCAGCTATAAAGTTAATGGTCTTTCCTTCAACTCCCTTCCATACCATTACTTTTCTCGCGGTCTTGTCCATATCTAGGTCTAAGAGGGAGTAACATTTAGGTGTGTTTTCACTCTTGGCCCGGTCCCAATACGAAAGAATTTCATCTTGAAAGTCTTTTTGATTTTCACCGGACACGCATTTTTTTATTAACTCTCTAGATTCCGCTATGATATCCCGAGCTACAGCTTCCAGCTTTTCTTCATCTTTGGGCACGGCCACTTCGGCTATGCATAGATATCCGTCTTTTTCAATATGCGGGTATGTTAAAGGTGGTGGCGTTGGATCTATTGCCGTTTTGGGTATAGAAAACGGATACCTGCTGTCTACAAAAATAATAATGCGCTGAGCAACATCAGGGGGCTGAATTGCCCATCCTGCAGTGGCTCCACGCGTTTTATATTTTTTAAGCTGCCTCTCATTTAATCGGATCGGTTTTTTTGAGCATTCCTCAGTAAGGTAGCGCTCAAGTCTTTCAATGCCTTGCTGATGCTTTTCAGAGAGGAGGTTATTCCTCACTTCATCATCAGGCATTTCTTCCGCCACCTCTTTTATCTACGGGTGAAACCTCTCCATCAGATTTAACCCATATACTGGGGCCGGATGGAGAATCGCCATTAGCGTGTATATCATCAGCCTCATGTTTCTGTGCGCGAGAGGCGGCTTGATCGGAAAAGAACCCTTGTTCTTGAAATACATCACCCCATGCTTCTAACGCTTCGCTGGCATCTTCGGTGCCGAAAATAATATCCAGTTTATCAAGAGCTGTAGTTAGCTGTGCCTTGAAGGCAGTTGCGGCGGGATCGTAGGCTCCTGTGGTTAGCATCTCGTCTACTACTGGATGTTCAACCTCCAAGCTGTCATCTAGCCTGTCTCGTATGTTTTTCATCGTATAGTATAGCGATTCATCATCTCGCCCTTCATGCGCTTCATATTCCTCCGATACTAATTTTGAAATAAGGAAGCCGCTGGGAGTTTCTTCATTAGCGCTGGTATTTGTTTTGACCATATCTTTCAAAAGCCTGACGATGCGGCGCATCTGCTGGCCATTAGTGGTGTCAGGACTTTTTTCGCTGACAGTGTCATTGAACCATTGCGTTACTGCGCGTGGGTCAGATTTTCTCCATCCGTCTTTTGATGCAAGTTCATAATATTCATTATCTTCACCATAATTTACGGTTCGGTATACAGGAATATCGACATGATACCCTTTCCCGTATTTAACGCGTACACAGTTATCTTTGATCTCAGGCTCTTCTTTCAGCCCGTGATGATTAACAGCATCTCGTACCATTTCTTTAGCTTCATAAGGGCTTTTATCTGTCCCGTAAGCATCGGCCAAATCTTCTTTTTTGAAATATACGCCATCATCGATATCGAAATTGTTATCTTCTGCCTGAATCATTGTGTGCATAGCGTATGATCCTTGTGACCACATACCGATAGGTGTGGGATCATCTTCACCAAGGCCGTTTTTTAGCCGCTCGCGGTTAGCATCTCTTCTATCGCGCATTTCCGATTTTATCTTTTCGGGGAGCGCAACTTCGCTATTGTAAAAGTTTGTAATTTCTTTAGAGCAATCTAACATTTCTTTCTCCTTAAATATCCATGACAGTACAGACCCCAAGCCTATACCCCAAACAGCTCCCTTCAAGACAGCTTGCACCAGTAACGGGTTCACTAAGCAGCCTCCTGTAGCGCACTTTCTATTACAGGCATGCTGCTGATGATTTCTCTCAGCACCCTCTTTTCTTCCTCTGAGTGCCTTGAATCCACGCCTAAAATATTATTCTCAGCATCTGATTTAGCCATATCCGTGAGCGCTGTTATGGCTTTTTTATCCGCTCTATCTAGCGCAACACACATGGCTTGTTCGTTTGATGGTGCATCGTAAGCCAGCCGAATGATCTCAACATTGGCTTTGAGGTGAGGACACAAAAATTTAGCCATAAATTGCGTGCCGGAGGCTTGTGCATCCAGAGAAGTTTCTAAGGCACCCACACCCGCTTTCCAGTCGGTAAGTCCAAAGTTTACATCAGACTTCTCTATCACTTTCCCTGTAGGTGGTGAAGCAGTGCTTACTGATATGATTTGGATGTCGCGCTGTGACTCCGTGATTTCCAACGCCTCGATCAAACCAATAAGCGTTGGGTTATTAGCCCACAATCCGCCATCTGCAAAAACATCATACCGTGTTTCATCATCTGGATTATCTACGGCAGCAAGAGGTAATAGTATAGGGGCTGCTGACGTGGCTAGGCATACATCGGTCAGTTTGTAATTATCATCTCTATTTTTGGCTTGATGGTTTTCCCTTGCAGGTATGTGAGGTGTTTTGAACACCCATGCTTTTCTTGTAGCCATGCGAACCGCTGGCACACAAACACCTATGCCGCGTTTATCGTAAAGTTGCTTGATTGTGGTTTCTTGAAATTGCTCGTCCAAGGCCCTGCGTAAGGCAGCTTGCCCCGTATTAGCGCAGGCTTGCCGCCTTAATAACCAACTTGGCCATCCACTGATTTTTTTCGGCATAGAATTAGGAAATATACCCGCGCCTTTATTGGTGTATAAATCAATTATATCTCGTAAAGGTAGGCCATAAGCTAAACCCAAAGCTAAAATTCCGCCAGTGCTTGTTCCTACAATTAGATCGAATGCTTTTCCAGCATCGATAGTATCGGCAGTGCCCCTTACGCGCTTGATAAGCGTATCTAATAGGGTAGCGCTATATAGGCCACGCATACCGCCACCATCTAAACACAGCACTCTAAAAGGTTTTTTCAAAATGAGCTCCAATAACAAGATGTTGTATAATTGTGTGTGCCATCAATACTATATGTAGTGATAAATGAGAACAACACCTTTATTTAAAAAATATGAAAAAACTTTTCCTAAATGGCGATTAAACGGCCATCCGTTTATGCATGGGTTTGGTGCAGGTGGGAGAGGCATATCTCCCAAGTCCTGCTTGATGGGTTCAAAGGGAGAGCAACATCTCCTTTTGTCGATGGGGTTGTAAGGGGAGCGCCGAAGGCTCCCATTTCGAGTATTAAAACGGCGATATGTTTTTGATGATGTACGGATTACAGTTCCCGTATCACATCATCAGGCCAGAGGGATGCAACGGGAGAGCGCAGCGTCTCCCTTGCCAAGCGTATTGTGTATTACAATACACAGCTTGCGGACTTTCTTAACTCTAAAATTATACCTTTACGCATATTGCGTATCAAACAAAGTTGAATAATAGCTGGGGGCTTCAAAATCTGTCAGCCCATATTGTCTGAAAGCTTTTCGAGCGGCTCGCCAAGCCAAAACAAAACTTGGTGCGCGAGTTTCTAATTCAATACCTTGGTTGTATTGGTACCAAGCGCCACTAATAATTTCATTTTCAGAAAGCGGGTTGAGCGTCTGTCCATGTAAGCTCTGCAGTAATCTTGATCTTTCTTTTATTGCTCTTCTTAAAATGCTCACAAGCCATCCATCAAGTTCAGCAAACTGATCTACGGACGTGACTAATGGATAAAAGCTCATAAGGCCTTTGAATCTTGATATCCGCCTATTTTCATGAATAAATGCATTAAGCCGTTCTTCTTGTAAGCCACCATACATGTAACGTTTTATTTCATTAATACATGTTACAAAATCCCAATCATAAAAATCTGCTCCAATTCTAGAAGAAGAGAAATTGTTTCCTCTTTTTAAATTATGCAGAAGATGCACATACACAATTCTAGATATACGCGATTTAATTCTAGAAACAGCTCTATCAGACATTTTTACGCTGTTACGCGAAAATTTATGGCCAATGTAGTCAAAATTATCAATCGTAGTAAGTTCACCAATATCATTGCCATCGATAAAATGAGTACGCTCATCAGCCTTACTTTGCCCAGCTAGTAAACATATACCAGGCGACTTTTCATGATTTATTGAAATTCCGGAATAATGGCAATGTTGTTTAAAAGCTTCTGCGATATTTAATGCATCTCCATAATTATGGGCTGTACAGACAACATCATCAGCAAAACGCACAAACATACCATTCGTGCGTTCTAGTTGCTTGTCTAATTCATGCGCTGCAATGTTGGACAAAAATAGAGAAAGAGAGCAACCTTGAGGAACTCCTTTGTTGCGGTTTGAATAATTGCCACTTCTGTATTCATTAGATGGCGCATAACGATGGCTGAGAAACTGTTCAATAATATGCTTTTCTGCTGGGGATACATAGAAGCCGCCATTTTCAAGAACGAATTGAATATAATCATGGTTTATTGAGTCAAAATATTTTGAAAAATCATATTGAACCACATAAACCTTATCATCTTGCAATAAGGAACTAGTTTGTAGAACTGCATCAAATATGGTTCTGTCAACTCTATAAGAATAGCAAAAAGGAGACTGCAGGTTTTTGTTTCGGTTACGAAGCTTTCTATTAAACAGATTTGCAATAGCCGCATCTGGAATTGAAAAAACCATTATTTCACGTTCACCACCGCTATCTTTTGGGATTGCATATTTTACTGCAGGAGTAATTTCATAACTCCGGTCTTGTATTTTTCTCCATATCGTTCGAGCTAAATACTTCGAATGCGATATACAGTATTTTGGATCAAAATGTGGATGAACCTCCCATAAAGCAGGATCAATTTCTCTACTGGGTTCTGCCTCTTCACCAGTTCTTAATTGGAAACGTCTTTGATATTTAACATTTGAGAACTTTTTTCGTTTTTGCCGTTCAAGTAATTTTTTTGCCTGACGCTTTATTGCAGATCTAATTGCATCTTCCATAAATATTGTACCTATCAAAAAGGTCGCCGGGAGCTTAAAGTCAGGGGCCCCGCAAAGCGGGGTCCATCTTTTGCAAGGCGCTCTCTCTTGCGAAAAGAGCTACAAAGTAAAGTTGGCTCCCGGCTAACGCAACACGCGCATAAGTATTTATTTTCAAAGTATTGCAACTATGTCAAGAATTGTTACTCTTATAAACGGCTTCGGCATGTTGCTGAAGCCGTTTATGATCAGAATATGAAATCCGTTTAATATTCTTCTGAGAGCATGATGGTCAGCACACGCACTGTTTTATCAATATCTGCAGGATCATCGCTGCCATATTTCACATCCTGATCGTAATAATCAATCTTCCAGAAAACACGATTACCATTGTGTTCAAATGAGCCAAAATCGTGCTCGCCGTGAGGGTCATTATCCTCGGTGAAATCGTCATAATCGCGCACCATAGCCGCAATGATGATTTGATCTTCGGGCGGTAAGCTGACAATTCCGCGCGTCATGAAAATCTGACACGGTACTTCGAGTTTTCCGAATATCGGCATCATCACATATTGTCGGCATTTATCATTAAGGGCTGCGATTTTTATCGTTTCAGCAGAACGTTCAATTAAGTCAGTCATAGTTTATCTCCATTATTTGAAATTTCGTAAGGGCGTAAAAAAGCCCGCCTAAACGGTGGCGGGAATCTTCTCTTCTTTAGCGGTCTGGAAACCGCGATATCCGTATTTGCTGGCAAGCTCGTTCAGATTACCTTTGCTTTGAAAGGTTCGTCTCCAATCTTTGGGCTTGTAGTACCAACGCTTACGTTTGGAGTTCCATTGCAGTCCTGCAGCTTTCAAAGCGTCTTTGTTTCGCTTCGTATCACCTGAAACCCAAATCCAATATCCGATAAGAGCGATATCAAGATCACGGAGTTTCAAAAGCTCAAGCAGTTTGTCCATGAGTTCCTGTTCGACATCGGGCTTGTATTTATATTCGCGATCATCGCTCTTTTGTCCGTCACAAGATTTCAAAGCGGCCTGATACTGTGCGTTGATTTCTTTCATAGTATCGGGATCACCGCCTAAATCGGGGTGATGGTCTTTCGCAAGATTGCGGTAATGCGCTTTGATCTCTTCGACTGTGTTTAGATGTTGAAAGTAAAAAATAGTGTTCATTGCCTATCTCCTTTTTGAGTTGATGGCAGGCGAACAGGCACGGCACGCATAAGGTAAAAAAGCAATAACCAACACGGTTATTTGGCGCGGGCAGCGTTATTGCTTTTTTACCGCGTCCGGCCAGCATCCATCATAAATCTCAAATCGGATATAGCGCTTTTGAACGCAGAGATATTTTTCAAACATCCTTTAAGACCTGTCGGATCAATCACATTTCTTTGGCATTTCTTCACGCATGCGCCCGGATTGAATCGGGTCTAGCCCTATCATGAGCTTAGGAATGCACACGAAAGGAGACCGTCATGAACCAAGTTGTGAAGACAAATACGCAAGAGATCGTCAATTCCATACCGGATATCAATGGAACAATCGGCGCGGCTCTTGCTCTTGAAGATCAAACAAATTCTACCACGCTTATCGAAGAACAGGCTGGATTGGCCTTTGACATGATACGCGGTGAAGAAATCACGTTTCTGGAAACGGAAATTGGCAATGAGGAGAATTCAGTTAAACGCTCAAAACAAGCCATAGATGAGCAAGAAAAAGTCCTCTTTGCGACAAGCCCCACAATCAAAGCGGTACATATCAGAAATGAACGCGCAAAGAGTAAGACACTGTTTCAACTTCTCATCTGGTCTAAAGATTTCACAATCGGACTAAGCTGCATGATCTGCGGCCTTATTGTCGTTTTGATGGGCGCAAGCAACGTTTATTCAATCATTATGGCATCGGGAACAACCGTCTTTTTAGATGATCCACGCCTTGCTATGATGCTTTCAGGGTTATTGCCGATTGGCAGTATCGCCTTGAAGTTTTTCAGCTCCACTATACAAAACGACAAGATCAAGAAAAACTACACCACAGCCCTTTACGGTGCTGCAGCCATTTCGCTTGTGGCATGGATTGTTTTGTTTGGCATGACGTTTGGTTCTGCCGCATCCGGTTTTGATTGGGATAGCCTTGGTGACGATAACACAGGCAAAGACACAACATTCACCGTTGTTCAGCTCCTTGCAGAAATGCTGATCGGTGCAACACTGTTTCAGGTAGCTGGTGATATCTGGTCAACATATGCACCAACATCACTTGTGCCTAACCCTGCCTATGAAGAGCGTAAGAAAAATCTTGAGTTTTTAAGACGCGATCATGATGAATTGCGCAAAACCTATACGCAAAACACAGCGCGTCTCAGCACACTTATGTCGGCTCGCAAGGCTTACATCAATTCCCAAATCTTAAACTACCAACGCCAAGCCACAAGATTGCACGGGGATCACACATCAACGCTCAACACTCAAAAAAAGGAGAAATCAGGTATGAAAAAATTACTGACATTTGCAGCTTTATCAATGCTCTGTTTTGGAACGGTAACAAAAGCAGAAGCCAAAAACCTTATCATTGGCATGTCGCCTGTTTTGACTGCTCAAGATGGAAAGAAGCAAATGGTACAAGTCCTGCGCTATCTTTCAGAAAATCTTGAGGCCGGAGAACATGCCAATATCTTTGATGCGGAAAACAGACGTTTTCTAGGCATATTCAAAAAGCCAACGGACACAAAATATGCAAGCCCTAAAGCTTTGCTACAATATAACCGCCGTATAGCCGGATCGTTAAAATCACTTTACCAAGCCGATCATCCTGATCTACAAGGCGGCCTTAAAGGATCGGTTAAAATTCCACAATTCTTGAACTTCTTGGCTCAAAATTACGCGCCATTAGCAGATACGGATATTGTTATTTTGGGCAGTCCTATCTATGTCGATCTGGAAAACCCTCAATGGGATATGCGCGGTGGTAAGTTTGCAGGGGATGGACATTTCAGCACTGAACCGCATAAGAGCGTGTTTTCCGCTATGGGTAAGGAAACCTATCTGGAAGGTGCAAGAATTCACATTCTTTTTCCAAACAAGGATTGGGAGATCAACGATAGCTACCGTCATTACATCACAAGAATGTGGACGCTGTTTATCGAAGCTCAAGGTGGTGAACTCTCAAGCTTTACAGATGATGCATCAACATTCTGGATGCGTGTTCGTAATAGCGCAGGTGCTCTACCGCATAATTTCAAGCGTGAACACACAGATAAGCTGGAAACCTTTGAAATGAAGCCATCACAACGCAAATGGAAATCTATCCATGAGCGTGAGCTAACCACAACATCACCCTCTAAAAATGCTCTGAATTTTGCGGATGATGTTGAAATTGGCATTAGCTGGACATGTGATGTTTGTGATCTGGATATCTATGTTCGCCCGAACCACGTCGCTGAAGTCCTGTATTTCGGTAACACCAAAACTGCTGAGGGACTTTATCACAAAGACTTTGTGAACTCTCCCAAGGCCGTGAAAGGTTATGAAACTGTTTCATTCAAAGATACCGTTGTTCTGCGCGATACGTTTATTGCAATCAACTGGTATGGCGGGGAGTCCCCCAGCGGCGTTAAAGGTGAAATTCGCCTTGCGATTGGTAATGAGACATATGGCCTGCCATTTCATATCCACGGTACATCCGGCAGTGGTGGACACGAACGAGATACGGTTCTGAACACAGGCAAGGCAGCTAATAGCCAATGGATCATTATCCAGCCAGAGAAAATCTTAGGATTTTAAAGTGAATTTCCTCCTCACCACTCAAAGCCTGCCCTAACAGGCAGGCTGTTTTTTAGGAAAGAGATAGGCTATGAGACGACAACCACAACAATCCCTTATTCAAAAAGCCATTGTCTTCGGACTATTGCTTTATGTCGTTTTCTATGTGCAACCAACATCAGAAGGCATGTACTGGCTACGTCAATTTTGCATTTTTCTACTCTGCCTCTCACTCTTCAACGGCACATTGGCATTCTTAGATGTTGTAAGGAACTTACTGCTCAGGTGGTATGCTCTGACACCATCCAAAAAATACGGCTCTGCGAGATGGGCAATTGATAAAGATTTAAAGCGAAGCGGGATGTTCAAAACAGATGGCCTGTTTTTAGGAACATCCGCAAAAAGCGGTAAACCGCTTTTCTTTTCCGGTGAAACACATGGATTAACGCTTTCACCTGCTGGCGGCGGTAAAACCATCAATTTCTTTATTCCGGCTCTTCTTCACAATTCTATGCCGATGATCGTACCTGATCTCAAAGGCACACTGGCCTGCATTACCAAACGCACACGGGAAAAACTTCATAAAAATAAAGTATATTGCGTTAATCCGGCACGGCTCTTTGAAGATAAACTGGGAAAACCCTCTCGGTATAATCCGCTGCAAATATTAGTTGATAGCTGGGAAAGCGGGCAGCATGAAGATTTAATAACAGATGCGCAGTCTATTGCCTTACAGCTTTTAACCGAACCGCCAAGCTCCGGCGAAAATTCATTCTTTCGCAATGGTGGGCGTATGATTATTGTCTTTTGCATCTTACATCTTACATCTTGTCACACAAAAGCAAGGGGATGCTCCAAATTTAAGTGATGTTCTAAAGCTCATTCGAAATGAGCCTTTGCTGAAAGAAGCACTCTATCTTTCATCAACCACAGATCATATCAAAGGGGATTTGGCAGATATTGCTCATGATCTTTTGGCAAAGGTAGAACAAAACGATAAGCGGCAATGGGAGTCTTTCCGTGAAGGTGCTGTTCAGGCTTTATCAGCATTCAGTGCAAGCGGTTGGCTCTCAGAAAGCACGAGCGCTTGCGATTTTCGTTTCTCTGATCTGAAACAGCAGAAAGCTACAGTTTTCCTTATCGCTGATCCCACAAGAATGTCTGTCTATGCGCCTTGGCTTGGGTTGCTTGGCTGGTGCGCCCTAACAGAGCTGACGCGCTGCCAGAGCAGGAAACAAGTTCTATTTCTGTTTGATGAAGCAGCAAACTTCAAGATACAGGGATTAACGGCAAAACTTACAGAGCTGCGTGGTTACGGTTGCCGTGTTTGGTTTGCGCTCCAGTCTTTGGATGCTTTCGCAAAAACCTACGGCAAAGATGATCTAGAAACACTATTGGAACAATGTGAATGCCAACAGCTTTTCGGTATTCAGTCTCATAAAACAGCCTTGCTGGTTTCTAAAACATTAGGGGATACAACGGTTAAAGGCGATAACTATAATCTAGGCCATATTGTTCATGATCCTGTGAATTACAGCGTAGGCGAACATGCCAGACCGCTTCTCACGCCGGATGAAGTAAGACAATTCCCAGACAGCATTATTTTAGTGCGCGGACAGCCGCCCATACATGCCCTAAAGGTGGGATATCATGAAGTTAGCCCATGGAAAAGCTGGGCTGATATTGATCCGATGTATGGAAAGAAATTCAAAGGAAAGACGAAACTTCACTTAAGCTATTAGGAATTTGGGAATGAGAAAGGCAAGAGTTGTAAGCTATAAAAAACCTAAACGGTTTAAAGGGCAACTTGCAATTCGGCTCATGCCCTTCATCTTTATCATTCTATTGCGCGGCACGATTGCGATTAGTCCTTTGGTTTTTGGCGCTTATTATATCTACGTGAACGGAATGCCTTATATGCTTTGGGAATATAGATATCGTGGCAGTAAAGAATATCCGGTAATCACAGCTTGCACGTACGTTGGCTATGATGGCATGCGCTCATTTCCAGCAAGCGAATGCCCGTTTATTTATTTTATGAAGTAAGAAAATCTTACTTTTGCCTGCAGTAATCATAGCTAATCTAAATTGGAGTTTTCCGGTGAAAATCTATATATAATTTTTTTAGATTATCAGGAAAAATTGACCAGTATGATTGTGCTTTTTTAGGTGTGATCTTCCAAAAGAGATTTTCTACAAACGCAACATCAATACACTTTTTAATTTCTTCGCTACCCACCTCAAATTCTTGGGAAATATCAATAAACAATTTTGAATAAATACTAGGTGACACTCCATTCGCCATTTCATTATTAATGGCATTTGCGAGTGTATCAAACCAAGTATATGAATAAAATTCTTCGTCGTTAAAGTCATCGTATAAGCGTGAATATTCTTGATCAGCTTTCTCAGATATACTTGGGTAAGCTTTCTTAATCCGTTTACAAAAATCATCTATTTCTTGATTCATCTTCATGGCCATATTTTCTATGACACTAATTTATCAAACAACTGCTGAATAACCGCATCATCTGTATCAGAGCTATGAATCCCAACACCATGCTCTTCAATCAAAACTTTCTTATTATTTGGAATACCGTCTTTTGAACGTGTACATCTAATTTTTCTTTGTACAGTGCCTATGCCTTGATGGTTAGAGCTAACAATTATTGTGCCGCCATCAAAACCCAAGCATCTTTGACTTGGCGATAGCTCCATTCTCATGACATACACTTTGGGCAAATATGAGGATGGATCATCCAGAATAATGAAGTTATGGCCGTTTTTACTCAGCACATAACCTTGGCTGCGCTGTTTTACGATATCTGAGAAACCGTCCTTCGGATAATAAAACAGTTCTTCTGCAGTAATTACACCCTCTCTGTTTTCTTTGATTCTGAGAACAAATTTGACAATGCATCCGGGCTTTTCGATAGAAGGCATGTATCCCCAGTAATCACCGGGCAAACTCTGACGTGCCAGTTTTTGATCGCGTTCTGATACATCCATGAACAGGCTTAAAACATGTGGGAGATCAGCCGCGTTTAATTGTTGGCCTTCATTCGAAAAGGAAAATTCAATATCTTGTTCTTTGAACATATCCAAAATCACATCATAGAAAACCAGCGGAACATTCTCATAAGATGTTTCAGGCTGAGCGAGGTATTTTGAAAAAGTACCTTTAGTCGTTTGATTATCGGGATGTCCGGCCTTATGGGCGTTTCTAATAATTTCGGCTTGAGTAAATTTCGGATGCGTTTTTCTTTTGCAAATATCTGCAGCCTTTCTCAAAATAGCGATCTTTTTATGATTGCCGATCATCACCCTCATATTTCCGTAAAGCGTTTCCAACAAGTTTCCTTGTAACAAAACAATCTTAGAACAAATCAAGTTGAACCAAAACACCTAAAAACAATTTTAAGGGTTATTATGAAACTGTGGACACAACTGACTAAAACCCGGAGCTGCGCAGCTCTCCAACTTATAAAGGAGAGCCTTATGAGACACACTGATTACTATTGCCACTTTGGTTGCAAAACTACTCTTACGATTATTATTGCACCTCCTGAGTGTTTATTGGCACACGGCTACTATGTTTTGATCTGGCATACATTTGTTGATCTACGCCTATCACGCCGTGAACTCGCAGAGGAAGTTATCAATATATTTCGGGATGCATGCTGCATTCGACTTTTGACGCATGAGAAAGAAGTTTATCAGCTCCCAGAGTTTGATGATGTCTTTACCGAAGATGACTCTCGACGATGGTTTGGAAGTTATATCCAGCCCGATAAAACAGGCGATAATCCTGCACATTTTACAAAGACTGTGCCGCGATTAGAATTGCTGGATGCTGCAGCAAAAATAATAAATCCAAAACCATTCAGAGCTATAGGCCACACATGTTAAACATACCATCTTATTAAAGCGTTGTGATCACCCACAACGCTTTAATTTTATCTAATCAAAAGACTTTATCCCCTCAAACGCCCGAAAAACCTAAATTGCTGCGCTATCCTTTTCTTATGGAGAAAGGAGAAGCCTTTGACTTACGATGACACATTCGACACAAAAAATACTTGGCCGCCAAGAAAAAATGGTGCGTCAAAGAGTCATGATCCAAGAATAATTGAAATGGTAAAGTTTCTTGCTCGCGTCTCTGCGGAAAAAGACTATAATGAATTTATCCAAAAAAATAATCAGCCGGAAAAGGAGTTGTAGCGCCATGACAAAAGCCGCCATTTATGCCCGTTACTCATCAGATTTACAAACAGATGCTTCAATAGAAGATCAGGTAAGGTTGTGCAAAGAAAAAGCAGAATCTGAATCATGGGATATTGTTGAATGCTATACGGATCACGGTATTAGCGGCTCAAGTGTCATGCTGCGCCCCGGCGTTCAAAGATTGGTACAAGATGGCATGGAAGGTAAGTATGACGTTCTTATTGCTGAGGCAATGGATCGCTTGTCACGTGACCAAGAAGACATTGCAGCAATATACAAGCGCATGCAGTTTGCAGGCATTACGATTATTACGCTCTCCGAAGGTGAAATAAATAATCTGCATGTTGGTCTTAAAGGCACAATGAATGCCATGTTCTTAAAAGATTTGGCAGATAAAACTCGTCGTGGCTTAAGAGGCAGAGTTGAAAAAGGTAAATCTGGCGGCGGTCTTACATATGGTTATGATGTCGTTAAAGCGTTTGATGCGAATGGTGAGCCTGTTTGTGGTGAAAGAAAAATCAATACTGAACAAGCAGCTATTGTTGTTCGTATTTTTAAAGAATATTTGGCAGGCATGTCACCAAAAGCCATAGCTAAGAAGCTCAATAAAGACGGTGTTCCATGCCCCTCCGGTAAAGAATGGGGCGCGAGTACCATTTACGGCAACCGTCAGCGCGGTACAGGCATTTTAAACAATGAGCTTTATATCGGCCAACTCGTTTGGAATCGTCTGCGCTATATCAAGAACCCCGATACAGGAAAGCGTGTTTCACGCTTAAATGATGAAAAAGACTGGATTAGAAAAGATGTTCCGGAACTTCGCATCATAGATCAAGATTTGTGGGATCAGGTCAAAGAAAAACAAGGCGAAATTCGTAAACAGCACACTCAATTCTGGGGCAAACAACGCCCAAAGAATTTGTTCTCTTATCTGCTGAAATGCGAATGCTGTGGAGGTGGATATAGCAAAGTATCGCAAGACCGTTACGGATGCTCTACAGCGAGAAATAAAGGCACGTGTGATAACAGACTAACCATCAAGCAAGACAAGCTAGAAGAAGCTGTATTAAACGCTCTTAAAGAGCATTTAATGGATGAAGAGCTATGTAAGGTGTTCTGCGAGGAATATACACGCCACATCAACGAGCTTCGCTCTCAGCACAATACAAAGCATATATTACTAGAAAAAGAGCTTAAACAACTCGTTCAAAAAGAAAGTGATATGATTGATGCAATCTGTGAAGGCTTTGCCAATGAAGCCTTGAAAGAGCGCATGCATGCTAATGAAGCACGTCAAAAAGAAATCAAAGCGATTCTTGAAAATAATGAAGAAATCAAAGTGATGATGCATCCGGGTATTGCTCAGCAATACCACAGAGAGGTGCGCGATCTAATCACGTCATTGAATACAAATGACCGTAGAGCAGAAGCAGCCACGTTAATTCGTTCACTCATTGATAAGATTACGCTGACACCTGATAGCAAGAAAGAAAATCTGATTGTTGATCTTCACGGTGATTTGGCTGGAATATTGAAAGTTTCAACACGTGGGACTTATAACGAAAAAGAACAAAAGATGCTTTTCGATCAAATTACTGAACTCGCAGAAATACAGGACGAAGAGGATAGTTCCGGTGGCAAGGATAAAATGGTTGCGGGAGTAGGATTTGAACCTACGACCTTCAGGTTATGAGCCTGACGAGCTACCGGGCTGCTCCATCCCGCGCCACCAAAGAATATGTGTGTTATAGAGCTGCCCCTGCGCAAAAGCAAGGGCTAAGGCTAAAAAGATTCAATCATCATTGACTCTGCACGCAATACTGCCGTATTTTCACAGATTAAAGCTCACAAGGGGTGCCTTTTTTGAAAATCATCTCTAAAATTTAAGAGATAAAAAGGCTGAGATCATACCCTTGGAACCTGAAAACGGCTAACACCGACGTAGGAATGTGAGAAAGACATGACAACCACCATTTCCATCGCTGGAGCGGGCATTATGGGCATAATGTGCGCCTATATCCTGCAAAAAGAGCTGCCCGGCGTGCAAATAACCCTCCACGACCCCGCGGGCTTTCCCGCCGACAACGCCAGCTTCATGGCCGCGGGCATGCTTGCCCCCCTGTCTGAGCTGGATCACATGCCCATGACCTACCTCAAGGCAGGCTTTGAATCCATCAAAATATGGACAGATATCCCGGGAGATTTCGAGATGAGCATAAACGGCAGCCTCCTCATCGCGCACGATCATGACCGCCATATGCTGGAGCGCTTTAAATCTATCCTGCCGAATAACGATACATGGCAAACCGTAAACCCTCAGGAAATCGAACCAGCCCTGTCCTTTCGAAACGCAATCCTCACAAAAGGCGAGGCACACCTCCACCCGCAAAAAGCCATGCATGCCCTGTTAAATGAGATTAAAAATAAGTCCACACAATCCATTGATATTGAAAAAGAAAAAGCCGATTGGATAATTGACTGCCGCGGCTTGGCGACCCAAGACCAAGATCCCGCCCTTCGCGGCGTTAAGGGCGAAACGGTGATCGTCCATAACCCGGACTTCACCCTCTCGCGGCCCGTGCGCCTCATGCACCCGCGCTACCCGCTTTACATTATTCCGCGCGCTGACAACATCTTCATGATCGGCGCGACCATCATTGAAAACGCCAGCACCGGCGTGAGCTTGCGCTCCGCCATGGAGTTGCTGAGCGCGGCCTACACCCTGCACCCCAGCTTTGCCGAGGCCACAATCATAGACATCAAAGCCGGAATCCGCCCCAGCTACACCGACAATATGCCCCGCATCACACTCAATGGTAACATCATCCGCTGCAATGGCCTGTTCCGCCATGGCTACCTCTGCGCGCCCATCATGGCAAAATGCGTCCACAGCCTCATTACAGGCAACCAATATGAATTTAACCCCCTCTTCATTCATGATTATCGTCCCGAAGCACCAACCTCCTCATGTCATTCTGAAGGGCTTGCCCTGAAGAATCTAGATCCTTCAACGCTAGCGTCTCAGGATGACAATAAGCAGAAAGAACATACATGAAAATTACGCTGAACGGCGCACAGCAAACCATTGAGACGGAATCAAAAATATCCGACCTGCTCGCGGCAAAGGGCTATGACGGAAAAATTGTGGCAATCGCCGTAAACCAGACCTTCATCCCAAGATCAAATTACGACACGCACACGCTTAAAAAAGGTGATGACATTGAAATACTCGCCCCCATGCAAGGCGGATAACCATGAATCAGGAATTATGGACATCTGTTGATCATTATTTTGAAGGCGCACTCATAAAGCCGGACGACGCCCTGCGCCACGCTGAAAAAACGGCACTGGATGAGCAAATCCCCCCCATCAGCGTCTCTCCTGCTTTGGGTAAATTCCTGCATTTAATGGTAAAAATTTCCGGCGCGCAGCGCATCCTTGAAATCGGTACACTAGCGGGTTACAGCACGCTCTGGATGGCCAAAGCCCTGCCCGGACAGGGCAAGATCATCACCCTTGAGAAAAACAGGAAATGTGCGCAAATAGCGCAGCTAAACATAGATTACGCTGATTACGGCGAAAAAATTGAACTCATGCTCGGCACGGCCACAGACAGCCTAAAAACCCTGATCGCCCAAAACACCGCACCCTTTGATCTGATCTTTATCGACGCAGATAAGGAAAACAACACAAAATATCTAGAACTTTGCCTACAGCTCTCCCGCAAAGGCACGGTCATCATCGCCGATAATATTGTCAGAAACGCAGATATTCTGGACAATAAAACCACCGACAAAAGCACAAAGGGTGTAATTGAATTCAACGCCCGCCTTGCCCGCGAAAAAAACATTAGCGCTGTTGCTTTGCAAACCGTTGGGATAAAAGGCTATGACGGCTTTGCCGTGATTTTAGTAGAGGATAATGATGCAAGACAATGACCCCCTGATTATCGGCAAAACACACCTGAGCACGCGCCTGTTCCTCGGCACGGCAGGCTACCCCTCCCCCGCAATCCTTGAAAAGGCGATTGCCACCGCGCAACCCGGCCTGCTCACCGTCTCCCTGCGCCGCGAAAGCGCTGCAGGCAAGGGACAGGATTTCTGGACCATCATAAAAGGCTTCAAAATTCCTGTTCTGCCAAACACCGCTGGCTGCTATAGCGCGGCTGAAGCCATCACCACGGCGCAAATGGCAAGAGAAATTTTCGAAACGAACCGCATCAAATTAGAAGTGCTCGGCGATGACTACACCCTCCAGCCTGACCCCTATATGCTCCTCGATGCCACAGAAAAACTCATCGCTCTGGGCTTTGAAATCTACCCCTACATGACAGATGATCTGGTGCTCGCCAAGCGCCTCAGCGAAGCTGGCTGCGAAGTCCTGATGCCCTGGGGCTCTCCCATCGGCTCTGGCCGGGGCCTGAACAACATCTACGCACTCAAACAATTGCGAGATCGCTTTCCTAATAAAACGCTCGTCATCGATGCCGGACTGGGCGCCCCCTCTCACGCCGCCGCCGCGATGGAAATGGGCTATGACGCCGTGCTGCTCAACACCGCCATCGCCAAAGCCGGCGACCCCGTGGCCATGGCAGGCGCCTTCGCCAAAGCCGTGGAGGCAGGCCGCGCCGCATACCTGTCCGGCATCATCGCCCCGCAGGAAACCGCAAGCCCCTCAACCCCCTTGCTCGACCGACCCTTCTGGCATCAAGGCACAGGCACATGAACCGCTACGCCCGCCAGCTCGCTTTACCCGAAATCGACCTGATCGCGCAGGAAAAGCTCAACCAGACAAGTATCCTCATGGTTGGCGCGGGCGGCCTGGGCGCCGCCGCCCTGCCCTACCTTGCGGGTGCAGGCATCGGCCACATCATCATCGCCGATCACGATACAATTGACATCACCAACCTGCACCGCCAGACAACTTACAAAACCGCGCAACAAGGGCTCAACAAAGCCCAAACCCTTGCCGATTACCTGCGCGCCCTGAACACTGAAATCAAAATCACCACCATCACACAGAAAATCTCAGCGCCACCGATGGCCAGCTTTAATCTCATCCTCGACGGCAGCGATAATTTCGAAACGAAGGCGATCTTAAATGACATTGCCCTTAGCACGCATACCCCGCTCATTACCGCAAGCGTCAATCAATGGCAGGGTCAAATCGGAATATTCGAAGGCCATGAGGCAGACAAACCTTGCTACCGCTGCCTCTTCCCGGAATTCCCAAAAGACGCCCGCAATTGCAACGAAGCCGGAATTTTGGGCACAACTGCTGGAATTCTAGGCCTTTTTCAGGCTCACATTGCGCTTTTATTTCTCCTAAAAATAGAGGAAAGCACCAATAATTTCATATCGCTAGATTTAAAATCGATACGTATAAGTAAACTAACGGTCAAAAAAGACCCGAATTGCCCTTACTGTCATCCTGAAGCGCTTGCGCTGAAGGATCTAGATCTTTCGACTACGGATCTTCAATCCTCCGCTCAAGATGACAGAAGCTATAAAAATATTATCCTGAAGGAACCGCCCATGATCGAACTCATCACCCGCGAAGACATTGACCCTAACACATGCATCATCGATGTTCGACAACCCGAAGAACTCGCCGCAGACCCGATTGACCTGTCTGCGCTGCATATTCCACTGCCCGAACTTATTGCCCGCCTCAGCGAGCTCCCAGAGGGAAAACGCCTCGCCTTCCTGTGCGCCGGAAACATCCGCTCCCGCCAGGCCGCCGAGTATCTGGCTGCAAAAGGCTATAACAATGTCTGTATTTTGGATAAATTCTCGCTATAGCCGCACCCCACCTAAAGCCCACAAGTGTCATCCTGAAGACCTTTAGGTCTGAAGGATCTAAAGAGGAAACCTATTTCCATTATAGCTAAGCTAAGCCGCGTCTTTTACGCCCATGATCACATCCGGCCAAGGATAGAGCGTATCCATCGGCACCGACTTACCATTACTCTGCACGATGCGCACATGATAGCGCTTAAGCGCCCGCGGCTCGCGCACGCCGCAGGAATGTGCAATCACCTCAACCTCATGCACCATATTCTCTGCATAATGCGCAACCTTCACAGCCTTATCCGCCGGGTTCAGACCCTTTTGCAAATGCTTGTTATGCGTAGTAATGCCCGTCGGGCAAGTGTTTTTATTACATTTGAGCGCCTGAATACACCCCAGCGAAAACATAAACCCGCGCGCGGAGTTAACGAAATCAGCCCCCGCACATAACGCCCAAGCCACCTCAGAAGGCGTAATCAACTTGCCCGAAGCAATAATTTTAATACGCTCGCGCAGGCCATATTTGTGCAAGACATCCGCCACCATCGGCAGGCTTTCCTTAATCGTCAAACCCACATTATCCATCAGCGGCATAGGCGCCGCGCCCGTTCCGCCATCCCCACTGTCAATCGTGATGAAATCTGGCGCCGATTCAATGCCGCGCTTGTAAATTTCCTCGCACATAGCCTCAAGCCATAAATGTCCACTGACCACTGCCTTAAATCCGGTCGGCTTACCCGTAACCTTTCGAACATGCGCGATAAAATCAAGCATCTGCCCAACATTATCAATCTCCGGATGCCGGTTGGGTGAGATCGAATCCTGCCCCGCCGGGATGCCGCGAATTTCGGCAATTTCAGGCGTCACTTTCACACCAGGCAAAATCCCGCCCTTACCCGGCTTGGCACCCTGGCTGAGTTTCACCTCAAACATGCGAACCTGCTCATGCGCGGCTATGCCCGCCAGCTTCTCATCGTTCAGACTGCCATCATCATTGCGCACGCCATATTTCGCCGTGCCGATCTGAAACACGATATCCGCGCCCCCTTCCAGATGATAGGGCGACAAACCGCCCTCCCCCGTATTCATC